>NZ_JARRIR010000003.1:324145-324641 GCF_029601685.1 Rhizobium sp. YJ-22
TTGCCGACGGCGGTGGAATCGACGGCGGTGGAGGCGGCGGGGCTCGCCAAGCGCAGCCTCTACGAGCTGGAAATGGGGCAGGTCGGCCGCGACACCCATCGCCGCGCCCGCGAGGCGATGGACGCGGTCAACGAGGCGATCCTCGATCTCGTGCGCACCAGTTGGGGCCGCTCATGACCAAGTCGAAGAAATCGATCATCGCCAATTTCGGCCTGCTGGCGACACCGGCGCCCGAGACGAAATCGCAGGAGCCGCCGCTCTCCGCCCCCCTGCCGCGTGTCGGCGCCGGGGTCATTGGGGCTGCGCAGCGCTCGATCGGCGAATTGCGCGACGAGCGCGACCGGCTGAAGGCGCTGGTGGAATCCGGGGCCGGCGGGGCGAGCACGCTCGATCCCGCGCTGATCGACCCCTCGCCCTTCCCCGACCGCCTGCCGGATGACGGCGAGGCCGATTACGCCGTCTTCCGGCGGATGATCGAGGAGGAAGGGCAGAAGGT
>NZ_JARRIR010000003.1:324732-325566 GCF_029601685.1 Rhizobium sp. YJ-22
ATCCCGGTCAAGGCCGTGGTGGTCGATATGTCCGACCGCGATCTCGTGGTCTCGCAGGGCCTGGAAAACGCCGCGCGGCAGGATCTGAGCTGGATCGAGCGGGCGCTGTTTGCCAGGCGCATGGACGATGCCGGCATCAAGCCGCGCGACATCAAGGCGGCGTTGGCCGTCGACGATCCCGAACTTGCCCGCATGCGCGCCGTCTACCGCACGCTGCCGCCGGCGCTGATCGAAATGATCGGCCGCGCCCCGAAGATCGGCCGGCCGCGCTGGGTGGATTTCGCAAAGCTCTATGGCGAGCACGAGGACAGCGGGGCGCGGGTGACGGCGGCCTTTTCCGCGAACGCGGCAGCCTCTTCCGATGCCCGCTTCCAGCTGGCGCTCTCGGCGCTGAAGACGCCGGCCGAAAAGCCGGGCAGCCCCGTGCAGGAACTGCGCTCGCCCGATGGCGCGACGCTGGGGCTGGTGACGGCAAGCGACAAGGAATGGCGCCTGCAGGCCAAGAGCCGCGACGGCACCCGTTTCGCCGCCTTCCTGCAAGCGCGCCTGCCGGAACTGGTTGAGGAATTCATGCAGCAAAAACAGTAGGATAGCGGAGTAAAACCGCTACATTTCATATGCGAAGGCCTTGTCACCTGACAAGGTTTCGACGGTGAAGACCTGAACAGGAAAGGATGACATCAGCGGCAAAAAGAAAGGCCCCCAAGCGGCGAACCACCCGAGAGCCTTTGTATCTTCTAGCAGAGACAGCAATAGCGCTTCCCGATTCTCCTGTCAATCATGAGACCGCCGGCTCGGTGAACCCTTTCGTATGCCCTTTTGCGTGAGGGAAAC
>NZ_JARRIR010000003.1:325630-325911 GCF_029601685.1 Rhizobium sp. YJ-22
CGGGACAGCTCGCGGAAGCGGAGATCCCCACCGGCAAGCGCGTCGACAAATGGAAGGTGTTTCGCGATCTCTGCGACGCCCGCGAAAAATTGGGCCTGCGCGACCGGGCGCTGGCGGTGTTGAACGCGCTTCTCTCCTTCTTCCCGGAAACGGAGCTGGAGGAAGGCGACAATCTCATCGTCTTCCCCTCCAACGCCCAGCTTTCGATCCGCGCCAACGGCATCGCCGGCACGACGCTGCGCGAAAATCTCGGCATTCTCGTCGACGGCGGCATCGTTTCG
>NZ_JARRIR010000003.1:325951-326504 GCF_029601685.1 Rhizobium sp. YJ-22
ACGGCCAGGGCGAGATCCGCGACGCCTATGGTTTCAGCCTCGCGCCCCTGCTGGTTCGCGCGGAAGAATTCGCGCTGCTGGCGCAGGAAGCGGCGGCCGAGCGCCGGCATCTCCAGATGCTGCGCGAGCGCATCACCATTCTGCGCCGCGACGTGCGCAAGCTGGTGGCAGCAGCGATAGAGGAGGGGGCCAAGGGCGACTGGCTGGCGATCGAGGCCGAGCTTGTCACCGAACTTTTCGATCTCAAGCGCAAGAAAACCATCGAAGATCTGCAAAAAGTCGCCGATCGGCTGGGGGATCTGCATGCGCGGGCGCTCAACATGCTGGAATTGCGTGCTAAAAACAAAAAATCCGCTGCCAATGCTAGCGAAATCCGCGACCACATACAGAATTCAACCACTGAATCCAGCAATGACTCTGAACCTGCTCTGAACACAGGCAGGGCGGCGGCCATATGCCCGACGGAACCGTTGCTGGAAACCAAATCGGCGACCGCAGCCGAAATCCCGACAGCCGATGCCCGCAAGCCCCTGCCCCTGTCGGCGGTGACCAG
>NZ_JARRIR010000003.1:326740-542298 GCF_029601685.1 Rhizobium sp. YJ-22
CCCGCGGCCAGTTCTCCGTCGGCCCGATGGTGATGGCGGCGGCGCGCGCGCGCGGCGTGATCGGCGCGGCGAAAAGCCCCCTCCCCTCCTGAGCCGGATACTTCCATGAAATCAAGGTATTGCCATAGTTCTAAAAATGGTTCGACGGCAAACCGGTGGATTGGTTCTTGGCAAGACGGCTGGTGCGGAGCCAGAAACCATGCAGATATGGCGAGACTGCCGGGATGAAAAAGGATGGATGACATGACGGTTGATTTGAGCAACTGGACGCCGCGGCCGCGGCCGGAACGCAAGATCTTCGAGGGGCGTTACGTGCGGCTGGAGCCGCTCGACGCACAGGTCCATGGCGACGGGCTTTACGAGGCCTCGAGCGTCGCCGATATCGACGGCCGTTTCGCCTGGTTGCCGGACAATCCGCCGCAAGGCCGGGCCGATTTCCAGCCTTGGCTCGACACGGCGGCCGCCAGCGCCGATCCGATGTTCTTTGCCGTCATCGACCGGCAGAGCGGAAAAATCGCCGGTCGCCAGACCTTCATGCGCATCGATGCCGCCAATGGCGTCGCCGAAATCGGCAACATCTACTGGGGACCGCTGATCTCGCGCCGGCCGGCGGCGACCGAGGCGCTGTTCCTGTTCGCCGACCATATTTTCCGCGAGCTCGGCTACCGCCGGTTCGAATGGAAATGCAACAACAACAACACGCCTTCCAAGCGGGCGGCGGAACGCTTCGGTTTCAGCTTCGAGGGCATCTTCCGCCAGCACCTGATCGTCAAGGGCGCCAATCGCGATACCGCCTGGTATTCGATCATCGACGGCGAATGGCCTGATCTCTCCGCCGCCTTCACAGCCTGGCTCGACCCGGACAATTTCGACGCCGAGGGCCGGCAGAAACGCCGGCTGGAGGATTTTCGCCGCTGAGCCTGTCGCCACGCGGAAAGGTTTGACCGAATCCCGGTTGCGAGACTACAAATCGCTGGCGGCGTTGGAGGCAGGCGCCGCCGGGACCGGGAGGCGGACGGCATGAAAATCAACGACAGCGAATTCGAGGGACGCGTGGTGATGGTCACCGGTGCGGCCGGCGGCATCGGCCAGGCGATGGCGGAGGCCTTTTGCGCCCGCGGCGCGACCGTCGTGCTGACCGATCGCAGCGAGGCGGTGCATGAAACCGCCGGAAAACTCGGCCCCCGCCACCGCGCCTTCGTCATGGATGTCTGCGACGAGGCCGGGATTGCCGCAACCGTCCGCGCCGCGGAAGAGACGCTCGGGCGCATCGATGCGCTGGTCAACAATGCCGGGATCGGCATCCTCGCGCCCGCCGAAAGCCTGACGACCGAGGTCTGGGACCGGCACATGGACGTCAATCTCAAAGGGGCTTTCCTCGTCGCCCGCGCCGTTGCTGCGGGAATGCTGGCGCGCGGTTATGGCCGCATCGTCAACATCGCTTCGCAGGCGGCGGTCATCGGCATCGAGGGCCATGTCGCCTATTGCGCTTCCAAGGCTGGATTGCTTGGCATGACCCGATGCATGGCGCTGGAATGGGCCCCGCGCGGCGTCACCGTCAATGCGATTTCGCCGACCGTGGTCGAGACGGATCTGGCGCTGGTCGGCTGGGCCGGCGAAAAGGGTGAGCGGGCGCGCGCCGCCATCCCCACCCGCCGCTTTGCCCAGCCCTGGGAAATCGCAGCCGCCGCCTGCTTCCTCGCCGGCGAGGGCGCGGCGATGATCAATGGCGAAAACATGCTGGTCGACGGCGGCTACACCGTCATCTGATCGGGTAAAGCCCCCTCCCCTGCCCCGAAAGGGGAGGGCGGGGCCAAGCGAAGGGCCAGCCATTCATGAAAATGCAGACCGAGCCGCCGGCCAGCGGCGCCAATATCCTGGAAATCGCCCGCGGCATGCGCGGCAGCCTGCGCAAATCGGACCGCAAGGTCTGCGACGTCGTGCTTGCCGATCCCAGGCGTATCCTCACCGCCACGGTCGCCGAAACCGCCGATCTCGCCGAGGTCAGCCAGCCGACCGTCATCCGCTTCTGCACCGCCATCGGCTGCGAGGGGTTTCAGGATTTCAAGCTGCGCCTGGCGCAGGCCCTGGCGCTCGGCCTGCCGGCCACCCATTCCGTCATCGCCGATACCGATACGCCCGACGATGTCGCCGACAAGATCTTCGACTACATGATGACCAGCCTCGACTGGGCGCGCCATCACCTCGACAAGCGGGCGCTGACGGCGGCCGTGGATTGCCTGACGGCGGCAAAACGCATCGAATTCTTCGGTTTCGGTGCCTCGGGCATCGTGGCGCGTGATGCGCAGCAGAAATTTCCGCTGTTCGGTGTGCCCTGCGGCGCGGAAATCGACTCGCACCAGCAGGTGATGACCGTTTCCATGCTGGGGCCGGGCGATGTCGCCGTGATGATTTCCAACACGGCGGCGACACGTTCCATTGTCGAGATCGCCCGGCTGGCCCGGGCGCGCGGCGCCCGTGTCATCGGCCTTGTCGGCATGAGGGGAGCGTTGACAGCGGAATGCGATATCGTGCTGCGCGCCGAGACGCTGGAAAACACCAATATCTATACGCCGACCATTTCCCGCATCGCCGCACTGACCGTCATCGATATTCTTTCCACCTCGGTGGCGCTGCGGCGCGGCGCGGCGCATATGGAAGACGTCAAGGAAATGAAGCAGGCGCTTTCCGAATTGCGGATCACGCTTTGAGCATACTGGGAAGGCATATCAACGGCATCGCGATTGTCTTCGCCCTCCCCTTCCTCGCGCTGCTGATGTTCACCTCTTCCCCGACAACCAGCCGCAGGTGCATGCCATAACCGAGGGCGAGGCCGGCCGCGATGCGCTCGACACATTGCGTGCTTGCGCCCGGATCGCTATCGCCCGGCCCGCTTCGGGCGCGGCGGCTTGCAGATCGTCGTCCTGCCGGGCTTTTTGGGCAAGGACACGGCAGAGCGTAAGGAGTTACTAACAAAGAACGGCGTTTCCGCCGATTTCGCCGCGATGCTGCGTCCCCTCCCCGTTTCGCATCCGCCCTGCTCCGCCTTTCTGGGCGAGGCCAATGGCTGGGCGTAGGGCGGTTTCGTGTTCGTCGATCCGCAAGCCGGCGCGATGTCGCAGGAGGATGCGCGCGCTTGTGTCATCGCCGGCTTCGATTACCTGCTCGGCGTGCCGGTTGCCGGCGGCCGGTTCGATTGGAAGCTGTTTCCCGATCCGGCCGCAAGCCTGGTGCTGCTCGACCATGTCAGGCAATGCGCCCATGCTGGCAAGACCAATCATGCGCCGCCGCTGCGCAACAACCGGGGCATCACCAGTCTGCCGTCGCTCTCCTGCATCCGCGCCGGAATTGCCGCCGCACTGAAGGATTGACGGCTATTTTTGATGACGGATTTGTAGTGGCACAACAAAGCGCGGGGTCAACCACTGGAACTTGTGCACCGCAGCGTTCAATTCTGTAGTAATGTTCCCGAAAATGCTTTCGAGCAGGCCGATTCTGATGTAAACATGCACGCACGGAGCGCGACGCCGTAGCGACGCGACATCAGGCATGGAGATCGGGAATGATACGCGAACCTTTCGGCGGCGTCGTCGATGTGGTCACAGGCGGGCTGGGCGGCGGAACGGGGCGATATGAAAAGAAGCTCGGTGACCTCGACGGCCTCTATCTCGATGCCGATGCCCATGAAAAGCTGATGCGGGAGCTCGGCAATCCTCTCGTCTATGCCGTCGAGGATTTTCGCCCGGGCACGCAAGCCGGCGACCTGATCTATGGCGTCACCCGCATGATTCCCGGCAAGGTCGGCGACGAATTCTTTTTCACCCGCGGCCATATCCATGCCAGGGCCGACCGCCCGGAGATCTATTACGGCCAGCAGGGCCGGGGGCTGATGCAGCTCGAATCCCCCGAGGGCGAAACCCGCATCGTCGAAATCGGCCCACAGACCATCTGTTACGTGCCGCCTTTCTGGATCCACCGCTCGATCAATGTCGGCGAGGAGGATTTGGTGATGGTTTTCGCCTACCCTTCCGATAGCGGCCAGGATTACGGCATCATCGAGCGTTCCAACGGCATGCGCCACCGGGTGATGAGCGACGGCAAAGGCGGTTGGCAACTGGTGGAGAATGCCGACTACCGCCCCCGCGATGCCGCCACCGTCGCCGCCCTGCTCAGCGATTACGCCTGAGGACATCATGACCGTGCTTCAGCCCGCCACCCGCCCGACGCTGTATTTCATCGGCGTCACCACCGCCAAAAGCTCGATCATGAAAGTGTTTCCCGCCTGGGCCGACTATCTCGGCCTCACCGATGCGGCGATCCAGGGCATCGACTTCGCCCTGCATGACGACCCGGCCGCCTATCGCGCCGCCGTCGAGTTCATCCGCGACGATCCCCTCTCGCGCGGTGCGCTGGTGACCACGCACAAGATCGATTTGTTCAATGCCTGCAAGGACATGTTCGACGAGATCGATCCGCATGCGCAACTGATGGACGAAACGAGCTGCATTTCCAAGCGGGAGGGCAGGCTGATCTGCCACGCCAAGGATCCGATTTCTTCCGGCCTCGCCATCGATGGTTTTCTGGGGCCGGATTATTTTGCCCGCACCGGGGCCGACCTGTTTTCCATGGGCGCCGGCGGCTCGACCATCGCCTTTACCTGGCACCTGATGCGCCGGTCGCGCGGCGACAATGTGCCGTCCCGCATCGTCATCGCCGATCGCGACCCGCATCGCCTCGACGACATCCGCCGCATCCACGCGGAAATCGACAGCGCCGTGCCGGTCGAATACGTGCTTTCGGCGCGGCTGGAGGACAACGACGCCGTGCTCTGCGGCCTGAAACCCGGCTCGCTGGTGGTCAACGCCACCGGCCTCGGGAAGGATGCTCCAGGCTCCCCCCTGTCACCTGCGGCGGTTTTTCCGGAAGGGGCAATCGCCTGGGATCTGAACTATCGCGGCGACCTCGTTTTCCTCGACCAGGCCCGCGCCCAACAGCAGGCCAAAAAGCTGGGCATCGAAGGCGGCTGGACCTATTTTCTGCACGGCTGGACGCAGGTCATCGCCGAGGTTTTCGATATCGACATTCCAGCCTCGGGGCCGGTCTTCGAAAGGATTTCGGACATCGCCAGGCAAGCCGCCGGGCGCTAGGCGGATCGGGCGCAAATGCTCCTTAGCCGGCCTGCCGGTCCTGTTCCCTCCGCAACCACGAGGCAGCTCCGGTCACCGAACACAGGGAAATATTCGATGCCCTTCATGGCCCGCGCAACCACAAGCCCCCTGCCCTCGATGCTCGCCGAACCGCCGGCGGCATCCCTCGCCATCCACTGGCTCGGCCAGGCCGGCTTCGTCATCGACCTGGCCGGCCGGCGCGTGGTGATCGATCCATATCTCTCGGATACGCTGGCGACAAAATACCATGGCAGCGAAACGCCGCATGAGCGGATGATGCCCGCGCCGGTGACGCCGGAGGGCATCGCGCATGTCGACGCCGTGCTCGTTACGCACGCCCATACCGACCATATGGACCCCGGCACCCTGCCCGCCTTGCTCGCCACCAATCCCGCCGCGCCGTTGCTGGCGCCAAAGGCTTCGCAGACGCAAGCCATCGACCGCTCCGGCCTCGATGGCGATCGTCTCATCCCGACGGATGCCGGCGAGCGCCTGGTGTTCGGCCCGCTGACCATTCTCCCGACGCGGGCGGCGCATGAGGCGCTGGAGCGGGACGACGAGGGGCATCACCGCTTTCTCGGCTACGGGATCGAGGCGGACGGCCTTCGCATCTGGCATTCCGGCGATTGCGTGCCGTTCGAGGGGCTGGTCGAGGAGGTCGCGGCATGGAAGCCGGATATCGCCCTGCTGCCTGTCAACGGCCGACGGCCGGAACTTTCCGCACGCGGCATCGCCGGCAATTTTTCGCTCGAGGAGGCGGTGGAGTTGACCCAGGCCGTTGGCGCGGGCGCCGCCATCCTGCATCACTACGGGCTGTTTGCATTCAACACCGAAAGCCCCGAGAGGATCGATGCGACGATTGCGGCGCATCCGGACCTGGCGCTTTTCCGGGCGCGGACCGGAACGGTCATAACGCTGGATCGATAGTGGCATACCTTGTCAGGTGACAAGGTTTTTGGAAGGGAGGCGGCTACCGCCCGATGCCTCCCGGTTGTTTCGAAACCTTGTCAGGTGACAAGGTCCAGCCACTCCAGAACGGATCTCCTTCCCCTTCGTCCATCTTTTAAAGGACCGGGCCGTTGCGTGTTGGTCGGTCTCGTTCCGCCAGAATCCTTTCGTGTCCGAGGGGAGAAGGGGTGGGCGAGGGCGCGCCGTTCATGGAGGGCGGTTTCAGAAGACGCCCAGCGGCAACCACGGCATTCCAACAGGCCCTTGGAGAGCTACAAAACAAAACCGCCGCCCTCTTGCGAAGGCGGCGGTCGTTGTGTTCAGGCTTTGAAGATAGTTACTTCATGGTCGGGATGGAGAATTCGGCGCCGTCCTTGATGCCGGAGGGCCAGCGCGAGGTGACGGTCTTGGTCTTGGTGTAGAAGCGGAAGGCATCCGGGCCGTGCTGGTTCAGGTCGCCGAAGCCGGAGGCCTTCCAGCCGCCGAAGGTGTAGTAGGCGATCGGAACCGGGATCGGAACGTTGATGCCGACCATGCCGACCTGGACGCGGCTGGCGAAATCGCGGGCGGCATCGCCGTCGCGGGTGAAGATGGCGACGCCATTGCCGTATTCGTGGTCGTTGGGCAGGGCGAGTGCGTCTTCATAGGTCTCGGCGCGAACGATGGAAAGAACCGGGCCGAAGATTTCTTCCTTGTAGATGCGCATGTCCGGCGTGACGTTGTCGAACAGGCAGCCGCCCATGTAGAAGCCGTCCTCATAGCCCTGCATCTTGAACCCGCGCCCGTCGACGACCAGGTCGGCGCCTTCCTGGACGCCGAGATCGACGTAGCCCTTGATGCGCTCCAGGGCCTGCTTGGTGACGACGGGGCCGAAGTCGGCGGACGCATCGGTGGAGGGGCCGACCTTCAGGCTTTCGACGCGCGGCACCAGCTTGGAAAGCAGGCGCTCGGCGGTGTCCTTGCCGACGGGAACGGCGACAGAGATTGCCATGCAGCGCTCGCCGGCCGAGCCGTAGCCGGCGCCGATCAGGGCGTCGACGGTCTGGTCCATGTCGGCGTCGGGCATGATGATCAGGTGGTTCTTGGCGCCGCCGAAGCAATGGGCGCGCTTGCCGTTGGCGGTGGCGCGGCCATAAATGTACTGGGCGATCGGCGTCGAGCCGACGAAGCCGATGGCCTGGACGTCCTTGTCGTCGAGCAGCGCGTCGACGGCTTCCTTGTCGCCGTTGACGACGTTGAAGATGCCCGCCGGCAGGCCGGCTTCGATGAACAGTTCGGCAAGGCGCATCGGCACGCCCGGATCGCGCTCGGAGGGTTTCAGGATGAAGGCGTTGCCGGAGACGATGGCGGGGCCGGCCTTCCACAGCGGGATCATCGCCGGGAAGTTGAACGGCGTGATGCCGGCGACGACGCCAAGCGGCTGGCGCATGGAATAGGTATCGATGCCGGAGCCGGCATTGTCGGTGAACTCGCCCTTGAGCATATGGGCCGCGCCCAGGCAGACTTCGATGACTTCGAGGCCGCGCTGGATGTCGCCCTTGGCGTCGACGACGGTCTTGCCGTGTTCGCGGGCCAGCAGCTCGGCCAGCGAATCATATTCGGCCTCGACCAGTTCCAGGAACTTGCGCATGATGCGGATGCGGCGCTGCGGGTTCATCGCGCCCCAGGCGGGCTGCGCCGCCTTGGCGTTTTCGACGGCTTCGCGCACCTCGGCCGAGGTCGCCAGCGCGACCTTGCCCTGGATGGTGCCGTCCATCGGCTGGAAGATGTCCGCCGTCTTGCCGCTCTTGCCGGCGACATGCTTGCCGCCGATGAAATGTCCGACTTCCCGCATGGGTCTAGCCTCCCTGATGTTTCCGTTGACGAGATGGGCGGATCATGGCTTTAAATTTTGATCATAGCAAGACGAGGTTCGGCGTATCCGTTGTGCGGAAATGGATGTTCGAAAGCGGGAGAGAGGGCATGAAGGATGACATTTTCGCCATGGCGTGTAGCCACTCCAGCCCTGCGCATCCCTTGTTCTCCCGGGAGGAGAAAGGGAAAACGGCGCCGGTGTGCCGTATCGAAGACCGCCTCGCGGGGGGAGGGCAGGGCGGGCGGGCTCGCAAGGCGGGGGCGCGGGCATGAACTGGGATGACGTGCGCATCTTTCTCGCGGTCGCGCGCGCCGGGCAGATTCTCGCCGCCGCGCGCCGGCTGGGGGTGAACCACGCGACGGTGGCGCGGCGGGTGAGCGCGCTGGAGGCGGCGCTGAAGACCCGCCTGCTCACCCGGCGCACCAATGGCTGCGACCTGACGCCGGCGGGCGAGGCTTTCCTGCTTTCGGCCGAGCGCATGGAGGCGGAAATGCTTTCGGTGCGCTCCTCGCTGGGGGATGAGGATGTCGCGGTCTCCGGCTCGGTGCGCATCGGCGCGCCGGATGGTTTCGGCGTCACCTTCCTCGCACCGCGCCTCGGCGAACTGACGGCGCGGTATCCCGATCTGAAAATCCAGCTCGTGCCGGTGCCCCGCTCCTTCTCGCTGTCGCGGCGCGAGGCGGATATCGCCATCACCGTCGAGCGGCCGGACCAGGGCCGCTCGGTGGCGCGAAAACTGGTGGATTATTCGCTGGGCCTCTATGCCAGCCGCGCCTATCTGGCCGACAATCCGCCGCCCGCCGCAATCGACGACCTCGCGGGCCATCGCCTCGTCGGCTATGTCGACGATCTCGTCATCAATCCCTCGCTGAACTACGCCCCCGACATCACCCGCGACTGGAAGCCGGCCTTCGAGATCTCCAGCGCGCTGGGGCAGGTGGAGGCGGTGCGGGCCGGCGCCGGCATCGGCATCCTGCATGCCTTCATCGCCAGGCTGCATGACGACCTGGTTCCGGTGCTGCCCGAAAAGACCATCCGCCGCGCCTATTGGCTGTCCTACCATGAATCCGTGCGCTCGCTGCGCCGCATCCATGTCGTCGCCACCTTCATCTCGGATGCCGTGGCCAGGGAGGCGGCGCGGTTCTGAGCCCATGCGTGGCGCCGCGAAAAAAATGCGGTTACGCAATTTTTCCTGCGCAGGGGCAGGCGGCGGGACGCGCCGACGATGCGCGGCAGACCGGCCGGCCAGAAAGACAAGGCGGAAGGAGACAAGGGAAAACAAACGGTTAACGCGCGGCATCGAATTTTGTGCGGGGCGGGATCTCCGCGCCGGCCGCTTTCCCGCTGGAATCGCCCAAACCGCCGGGATTCAGGCGTTTTTAACCTCCTTGGCCTAGCTTCGGCTCAGCGCGACCTTGCGTCGCAGCCCCGCCATGACGGCGACCATCTTCCAGAAAAACGAATTCGGCCCCGCTGTCGCCAGACACGCGGCCGGGTGACATCCACGGGGGTTCCTCCTTGCGTACACGTTTCAACCTCATGGCCAAGATCCTGATGGTGGCGTCGTTGGTCGTCGTCGCGTCGCTCACGGGCTTCTCGGTCTATATCGACAGCCTGCAGCGCCAGACCACCGCCAAGGGCATCGGTGAGGACATCCAGTCGTCAGGAGAGCTGGCGGCGACCGGCATAGCCAACTGGCTGAATGCCCGCGTGATGCTCACCCAGTTCGCCGGCGACATCGCCGGCAAGGCGCCGTCGAACGACGCGATGCTCAAGGGCTTCGACAACCCGATGATGACGCGCGAATTCTCGATGATCTATTTCGGCTCCGAGCAGGACGGTTCGTTCACCCGCCTGCCGGCCGCCGAAATGCCCAAGGGTTACGATCCGCGCCTGCGCGGCTGGTACAAGGATGCCGTCGCCGCGCGCGGCCCGATCATCACCGATCCCTATACGGATGCCGCCTCCGGCGAGCTGGTGCTTTCGGTCGCCTCGCCCGTGGAGCGCGACGGCAAGCTGGCCGGCGTCGCCGGCACCGATTTCTCGCTCACCAGCCTGCTCGGCATGATCCGCGATATCGACATGGGCGGCATCGGCTCGGCCTTCCTGGTCAACAAGGACGGCACGGTCCTCGTCCACCCCGACAACGCCATGCTCGCCAAGAAGCTCGGCGACATCTTCCCCAAGGAGACGCCGGTCATCGGCGCCGGCCTCAGCCAGACCGAGTTGGCCGGCAAGCCGGTGCTGGTCAACTTCATTCCGGTGCATAACCTGCCGGTCGAAGGCTGGTATCTCTGTGTCATCGTCGATCGCGACATGGCCTATGCCGCCGTCGGCGAATTCCGCATCGCCGCCACCATCGCCACCGTCGTCGGCGTCATCGCCATGGTCGGCGTGCTCGCCATGCTGCTCTCGAACATGGTCGTCCGCCCGGTCGTGCGCATGACCGGCATGATGAGCAAGCTGGCGCGCGGCGATGTTTCCGAGGAAATTCCCGAAGCTCACCGCACCGACGAGATCGGCCAGATGGCCGCCGCCGTCGCCGTGTTCCGCGACAATATCGTCGAGCGCGGGCGGCTGACCCGCCAGGCCGAGGAAAACCAGGCGCTGACCGAGCGCGAACGCCAGGAACGCGAGGCGCTGAAGGCGCGCGAGGCGGAAACCGTCGCCTTTGCCACCCACACGCTGGCCGATGCGCTGGGACGCCTCGCCGATGGCGACCTCGTCTACCGCATCGAAACGCCCTTCGCCGGCGATCTCGACCGGCTGCGCCTCGACTACAACGGCTCCGTCTCCAAGCTGAACAAGGCGCTCAACACCGTGGGGCAGAAGGCGATGGCCATCGATGGCGGCGCCAACGAGATCCGCACCTCCGCCGACCAGCTGGCGCGGCGCACCGAGCAGCAGGCGGCCTCCGTCGAGGAGACCGCCGCCGCGCTGGAAGAGATCACCACGACGGTCAAGGACAGCGCGCGGCGCGCCGAGGAGGCCGGCAATCTCGTCACCCGCACCCGCGCCGGCGCCGAACAGTCCGGCGAGATCGTTCAGCGTGCCGTCGGCGCCATGCAGGGCATCGAGAAATCCTCCGACGAGATCTCCAACATCATCGGCGTCATCGACGACATCGCCTTCCAGACCAATCTTCTGGCTTTGAATGCCGGCGTCGAGGCGGCGCGCGCGGGCGAGGCCGGCAAGGGATTTGCCGTCGTCGCCCAGGAAGTGCGCGAGCTGGCGCAGCGCTCGGCCAAGGCCGCCAAGGAGATCAAGGCGCTGATCACCACCTCCGGCGACCAGGTGCGCGCCGGCGTCGATCTGGTCAACCAGACCGGCAAGGCGCTGGACGTCATCGTGCGCGAGGTGCAGGAGATCAATGCCCATGTCCACGCCATCGTCACCGCGACGCGCGAGCAGGCGACGGGGCTGCAGGAGATAAACACCGCCGTCAACACCATGGACCAGGGCACCCAGCAGAACGCCGCCATGGTCGAGGAACAGACCGCCGCCAGCCACGGCCTCGCCGGCGAGGCGGCTGAGCTTGCCGCCCTGCTCGCCCAGTTCCGCCTGGACGGCGCACCGGCTTCGCCCCGGCAGACGCGCAACATCGCCTACGCGGCCTGAGGCGACGCAAGCTGCGCACGACAGGCCCTTCGCGACGGAACGCCGTCGCGAAGGGTTTTTTGCGTGGAAGGGGAGGGGAAGCCCTCTCATCAAACCGGCCGTTCGATGCTATCACCCTGAAAAACCGCATTCAGGAGGCAAAGCCGTGAGCGACAATTGGAACAAGGGCGTGACTTTGGCGCTGGAAGGCCCGGGCAAATTCACGACGATCAGCACGCTGCAACAGGCCTCATGGGCCCTCATCGAGGATTGGCCGACCGAGGACGGCGAAGCCCTGGACCGCGCCCTGCTGGTCATCGAGGCCGCGCTCAAGGGCAGGAAGACGCCCGAACAGGCAAGAATGGCCTTCATCGCCGCAGCGCATGAAGCACAGATCGAGATTCGCGAGTAGGGCGGGCGACTGCCCGAGGGGAACGACGACGCCACCGCTGCAAACGGCTGCATCTGGCCGGCTACCGTCATGACGCCGAAGCGTCAATGTCGCTCTCACTGCGTTTTCGTCGATTGTGGCGGGCTGTATGTTCGTTTCAATTGGTTTTTTTGAGGAAATAGAGCTTGTGAGATTTATTGCGTCGCTTTTGTTTCTTTTCCCGGCATCAGCGGTGGTGGCTCAGGTGCCGCCGGGACCACCGCCATGGTCATGCTCTTTGGTGGCAGCGTGCAATGTTGCGGATGTGTGCATTCCTCTGCATGCCATTCCCATGCGGTTGCGCTTCAAGCTTACTCAGGTCGATGGTGATGCGAGACGGTATCATCTGGAAGGAAATGATGGATTTGAGGACATCGCGTTGGAACTTCCCAGCCTGGAGGACGCGAAACACTTTGCCGAAACCTACAGCTCCAATGAGCCGACGCCGCTTATGCTGATCCGAAACGACAGGGTTTTCGATGCACATGGTTTCTGGCTCCAGGCCATCTGGCGGCGCGGCGGCGGCGGGCACGTCGTGGCAGACGAAAAAATGCTCGTCGCTTGCGACAGCATTCGGTAGACATGTATTTCGATCGTAAAATTCTTATGCAGAAGCCGCGTTTTTGCGACCGAGTTTTGCAATGCGTCTGGGCCGCTTCGGGTTGGCTGCGCACCCGCTTGCGGCTGCGCACCACGAGCGGCTGTGTTGTTCGCCATAGCGCCAGCCTGCTCAGACCGACTATTCCGCCGGTGGCTCAAGTCCGTTCGGCAGCGAAATCCAGATGACGGTCTGGGCCTGCGGGGCATGGCGCGACAGATGGCCTTTGCCATGCGTGTCCTCGACCAGCACGAAGCTGCCGGCCGGGACATGGCGGACGGCTCCGTCGCTGGTCTCGTAGTCCACCGCGCCATCCAGCCGGATCGTCAGCACCGGTTCCGGCACCGTGTGCCAGGCGACCGGGCGCATGCCGGCGGGGATATGGGTGATGCGCACGCGCGATGCCGGATAGCTGGCCGTCACATCGAAAGGAACGGCGTCGGGATGCACCGATACCGGCATTGTCGGCAATTCGATCTCGTCGAAATGGGATTCGCCATCCGGGGTGGCGTAGATGCGAAGGCATTTCATGCGGACAGTTCCATCTCGGTTGATGCGCTGACGGTATGGCTGTCTAGCATGGGATTACGGATCGATACCACATGCAGACACTATCCCTGCCTTCCGCTTCCGGCCGCTTCCGCATCGCCAACTTCCCGTATTCGACCGATACCCTGGCAATAGGTCCGTGACTTCGCGGAATATAGCGTGGCTGCAAAAGCATCGCAAAACCGGTAAGCTCTGTCGTGGCGCATTCTCATGGAGGTGGTTCATGCCCCGTTTTCTTGCCGTTTACACCATGAAATCGGAAGACGTCGCGTCTTTCAGAAGCATGCCGAAAGCCGATCAGGACGCTGTCGATGCCGTCGGGGTCAAACAGTGGGCGGCCTGGGAGGAAAAAAATGCCGCGTCAATCCTGGATCGTGGCGGCATGGTCGGGAAAACGACACGCGTCACCCGGGACGGCGTTTCCGAGGCGGTCAATCCGTTCTGCGGCTATCTGGTCGTCGAGGCCGAGAGCGCCGATGCCGCCGCTCAGCTTTTCCTCGACCATCCCCACATCACGGTCTTTCCCGGCGATGGCGTCGATATCATGCCCTTCGTCACCTAAGTGCTTGCGCCCGCGGTGGCGTAGCGGTGGAAGCCCGCGTCGGGCCGAAGCCGCCATGCGTTTTCGGCCGCGACACCTTGGAAAGGGTTACGAGGCCGAGAAGGTCACCGTCACGCCGCGCTGGCGAAAATAGGCCTGCATCAGCTTGCGGCCCGAGCGGTTGTTCTGCACGAGCTTCGCCGGGTCGAAGACGGCCTGTTTCAGGCCCTCGCGCGTCAGCGCCGCCTTGAGGGTGGCGATATGCGTGTCGAGATCGGCATTATCCGCCTGCAGCGATTGATAGATGCGGTCTGTTGCCTCTGCTACGGTCGGTTCGCTCAATGCTTGCACTCCTGTTTCGGCTGGCGGGGGCCAGGGTTCTTCTTCGCCCTGACCCTATCGCGGCGAATGATGGCGCCGTCAATGGGGCAGCGTGCCGGGCAGGGGGGCGCGGTTGTGTCTCGCGCGCCGCATGTACCGTAAAATGACGTGTCGCGCGGTCCAAAAATCAATTCCGATTTGCCGGCCTTTGCTGTAGAACCCCTCGCGCGGCCCTGGAAGGCGGGCCGCCGGCAGGGCCGATGAACCTTCCGCCGGGCATGGCGAGACCGGCCGCCAGTTTTGAGGATAGTGCACAGATGAGCAAGAAAATCGTTCCCGTCATTCTGGCCGGCGGCAAGGGCACCCGGCTCTGGCCGCTGTCGCGCGCCACCGCGCCAAAACAGTTCATCCAGTTCGTCGGCGACCAGACCCTGTTCCAGGAAACGCTGATGCGCGTGTCCGACACCGCCGTCTACGAAGCGCCGATCGTGCTGACCAACGAGGAATTCCGCTTCCTCGTGGCCGAACAGGCGCGCGAGGTGGGCGTGGCGCTCTCCACCGTGCTTCTGGAGCCGATGGCGCGCAACACCGCGCCGGCCGTCGCCGCCGCTGCTGCCGTCGTTGCCGAGCGTTTCGATGCCGATACCGTCATCCATGTGTTGGGTTCGGATTACGAAATCGACGCCAACGCCACCTATTTCGATTGCGTGCGCACCGCCCGCGACGGCGCCGCCTCCGGCAAGCTGGTGACCTTCGGCATCACGCCGACCGAGCCGGCCACCGGCTATGGCTATATCGAGGGCGGCACGGAGGTCGGAAACGGCATCCAGGCCGTCAAGCGCTTCATCGAGAAGCCGGTTCTGGAAAAGGCCGAGGACATGCTGGCCGCCGGCGGTTTCTACTGGAATTCCGGCATGTTCATGTTCAAGGTCTCGACGCTGCTGGCCGAAATGAACGAATATGCGCCGGAAGTTGTGCGCGCCGCCAGCGAGGCCGTGCGCGCCGCCGTCAACGATCTCGATTTCACCCGCCTCGACGCCGAAGCGTTTTCGAAGAGCCCCGACATTTCCATCGACTATGCGATCATGGAAAAGACCGCCAACGCCACGGTTGTGCCTTCGCCCTTCCGCTGGTCGGATCTGGGAAGCTGGGATTCGGTGTGGAAATCCGGCGACCGCGACGCCGACGGCAACGTCGCCACCGGCAATACGACGGTCGTCAACACCCGCAATTCGCTGGTCATGACCCATGGCGTGCATCTGGCCGTGCAGGGGCTGGAAGACGTCGCCGTCATCGCCAGCGAGGATGCCGTCTATGTCGGCAATCTCAAGGACAGCCAGAATGTCGGCAGCCTCGTCAAGCTGCTGGCCAAGTCGCCGAAAACCTCGAAGCTGACCGAGCTGCACCCGACCTCCTACCGCCCCTGGGGCGGCTATACCTCGATCTGCAACGGCGACCGCTTCCAGGTGAAGCGCATCTTCGTGACGCCGGGCAAGAAGCTGTCGCTGCAGAAGCACCATCACCGTTCCGAACACTGGATCGTCGTCAAGGGCACGGCCGAAGTCACCGTCGGCGACAAGGTGCAGATGCTGCGCGAAAACGAATCCGTCTACATTCCGCTCGGCGAAATGCACCGCCTCGCCAATCCCGGCAAGATCATGCTGGAACTGATCGAGGTGCAGACGGGGTCGTATCTGGGCGAAGACGATATCGTGCGTATCGTCGACGAGTTCGGGCGGACCTGAGCCTGTCATCCTTATCCCTCTCCCTGCCATGTCGGGGGGAGGGGACTTGCACGGCGACTAAGCGCCCGTGAACTGTTTGTATTGCGCTTTCAGGCGTTCCTTCATGGCATCGGTAAAATGGCCGGAAATCGTCGACCTGCCCTTCGCGTTTGAAAAATAACGCGGGGACCAGGGAAGCGTCAGGTGATCGCTCAGATCGAAGACGGTATCGACGCTCAGCCCGCAGGCCCGCTTCTCTTCGGCATCGTCCACATGCAGGCCATGCGGCGGATTGAACTTGTCGATCTGCTTGGTTCCGTAGATGACAACGACATAGCCGACGGCATGGCGCACGCCCTTGATCAGGGTGTCGCGCCGATAAACCCTGCGCACCAGGCAAGGCCGCGCCACGGGACCGGGCTCAAGCCCCTGCTGTCGATACGGAAAATGGCACCAGATAATATCAAAAGCGACCGGCAAGGCGGTCGCTTCGAGATCGAAAATATCGTCGGGACCGAGGTCCGGCAATTACCAGCCAACCTCTCCGACCGGCACCAGGTCATCGGGCGTCGGCCCGAATCGGTCTTCAACATCCTTCCGCAGGGCGGCTTTCCATTCGTCCGGCGACATGCCGTTATAGTCGGCTTCTTCGGCTGAGGGTTTGGAAAAGGCGCGCGCCTTTCCATCGTCCGCGCGGCTGTGGCGCGGGTGATGATGGGGTATGCTGGATTTCGCGGTGGCCATTCTCAACTCCCGGAATCCCAAACGGCGAGGATTCAACGTCCTTAAACAATAGGCGTTCCCGACGTCGTTTGCAATCCAGCCCTCACTCCTCATCGAACGCCAGCGTCGGCTGCAGTTTCACATGTTGCGCGACGGTGATCGAGCGGTAGGTCTTGATGATCGGGCAGCGGCGCATGAAGTCGCGGGTGACTTCGCGGAATTCTTCCATGTCGGCGACGTTGAGGCAGGCGAGGATGTCGGTGTCGCCGGTGATGACGTCGCAGCAGGAGACGTAAGGCGAGGCGCGCAGCACGTCGATCAGCGCGTTGAACATGTCGAGCTGGTGCGAGGACAGCGAAATTTCGATCCACAGCGAGAGTTTGCGCTCCGAATAGGCGCGGTTGACCACCGAGATATCGCCGAGGATGACGCCGGCGTCGCGCAAGCGGCGGATGCGGCGGTGGCAGGCGGGCTGGGAAATGCCGACCTTGTCGGCGAGTTGCTGGAAGGTCGGCAGGCTCGATTGCTGCATCAGGTTCAGGAGTTTTCGGTCGATGCGATCGAGAACGAGCTTTTGCGACATCGCGGGACTCCATGATAGATGTGCCCGTTTGCTAGAGCCTTTCCCCCACCGTGGCAAGGCGAGCGCGGCGGAAGATTTATGCGTGACGAGCCGCATTCGGTTATGAATTTCTCGCCCCGGCGGATCACTATGAGAAAACCATAATCCCCGCCAATGCCATACTCGCCTCCGGGCCGGCTTCGGGAGGCGGCCCCGGAATTTCAAGGGACGGGGAATTTTGGTTCGCATGCCGCACTACGTTGCCGATACCACGCTGGCGCAAGGCGCCTGCGAGATCCACGATCCGACCGGCGCGGTGGTGCCGCCGATCCATCTGGCGACGACCTTTTTGCGCCCGCCGGAGGGATATTCGGCGGATGGCTGGAGCTATAGCCGCTACGGCTATCCGGGGCTGGAGCAGCCGGAAGCGACGCTAAAGGTGCTGGAAGGCGCTGCCGATTGCCGGCTGTTCGCTTCGGGCATGTCGGCGATGACGGCGGTGCTGCTGGCGCTGAAGCCCGGCGATCACTGCGTTTTCCCCATCGACATGTATCACGGGCTGCGCACCTGGCTGAAGCAGTACTCCGCCCATTGGGGCATCGGCATCGACCATGTCGACATGACAGACCTCGATGCGGTGCGCGAAAAACTCGTGCCCGGCGCGACACGCCTCGTCTGGGCGGAAACGCCCTCCAATCCCCATTGGCATATCTACGATCTCACGGCCCTTGCCGAGATTGCGCACGCGGCCGGCGCGCGCCTCGTGGTCGACAATACCGTGGCGACGCCGATCCTGACGCAGCCGATTTCCTTCGGCGCCGATCTCGTCGTCCATTCCGCCACCAAATATCTGAACGGCCATTCCGACGTGCTGGCCGGTGCGGCGCTGACGGCGAAGGCCGACGATTTCTGGGAAAAGGTAGTCTTCAACCGGGATTATACCGGCGGTCTGCTCGGCCAGTTCCAGGCGGCGCTGCTGATGCGCGGCATGAGGACGCTGCATTTGCGCGTCGAGCGCGCCTGTCGGTCAGCCGAGGCGCTGGCGGCGGCGTTGCAGACCCATCCGCGGGTCAAGGCGGTGTTTTATCCGGGCCTGAAAAACCATCCCGGCCATGGGCTGGCGGCGCGGCAGATGCGCGGCGGCTTCGGCGGCATGGTCTCGGCCATCGTCGAAGGCGGCAGGCAAGAGGCCGAACGGGTGATGCAGCGCACGCGCATCTGGAAACCGGCGACCTCGCTCGGCGGCGTCGAAAGCCTGGTTGAGCGGCGCGAGGCGGTGGAAGGGCCGAATTCGCATGTCGATGCGGCGCTGCTGCGCTTTTCGGTCGGCATCGAAGGCACGCAGGATCTGATCGACGATATTTTCAGCGCCCTCGAAGCGGGCAGATAACAGGCAGCAAAGGGATAGATCGCATGGGAATGAACGACATGAACCTGCTCGGCGAACAGTCGCGGCGGCATTTTCTGAAGACCTCGGCGCTGCTCGGCCTCACGGCCGCCTCCGCCTCGACCATGATCGGCCGCGCCTTTGCGCAGGAAGCCGTGAAGAAGGGCGGCACGCTGAAGATCGGCATGCGCGGCGGCTCGACCACCGACACGCTGAACCCGACCACCTATTCCAATGCCGTGCCGCTGCTCGTCGGCTATGCGATCATGAACGGTCTGATCGAGATCGACGAGAAGGGCGTGCCGCGCCCGGAACTGTTCGAAAGCTGGGAGATCGGCGCCGGCGGCACCGAATGGGTGTTCAACGTCCGCAAGGGCGTCTCCTTCCATAACGGCAAGGCGATGACCGCCGACGACATCCTCTATTCGCTGTCGCTGCATACCGGCAAGGACAGCAAGTCGGCCATCGCCGGCTCGCTGAGCCATATCAAGGAAGTGACCAAGCTCGATACGCACCAGGTCAAGATCACGCTCTCGGCCCCGGATGTCGACCTGCATTATGCGCTCAGCGATTACCATATCCTCGTGGTGCCCGAGGGCTTTTCGGATTGGGGCAATCCGGTCGGCACCGGCGCCTTCAAGCTGGAAAGCTTCGATCCGGGCGTGCGTTGCGTGCTGGTCAATGCCGGCAATTACTGGAAGGACGGGCGCGGCAATGTCGAGCGCATCGAGATCACCGTCGTCAACGATATCGTGCAGCGCATGAATGCGCTGGTCGCCGGGCAGGTGGATGTCATCAACGACGTCGACAAGCGCGCCGTCGACCTGTTCAAGGCGGCCCCCGGCATCGAGCTGGTGCAGGCGCCGGGCGGCTGGCACACGATCATGGCGATGCAGAGCGACGTCGCGCCGTTCAACAATGCCGATTTCCGCCTGGCGCTGAAATATGCCTGCGACCGCGAGCAGATCCTTTCGGCGCTGTTCAACGGCTTCGGCCGCGTCGGCAACGACCAGCCGATCCCGGTGTCCGATCCCTTCTTCAACAGCGAATTGCCGCAGCGCGCCTTCGATCTCGACAAGGCGAAGTTCCACCTGCAAAAGTCCGGGCTGGCCGACAGCAAGATCGTGCTCTCCGCCTCGGATGCGGCCTATGTCGGCGCGGTGGATATGAGCGTGCTGTTCCAGGCCTCGGCCGGCAAGGCGGGGATCCAGGTCGACGTCAAGAAGGAGCCGCATGACGGTTTCTGGAGCAATGTCTGGCTGAAGGCGCCGTTCTGCACCTCCTACTGGGCCGGCCGCGCCTCGGCTACCGACATGCTGGCCTCCGCCTATCGCTCCGGCGCCAACTGGAACGAGACGCATTGGAAAAGCGAGAGCTTCGACAAGATGCTGGACGCGGCGCGCGCCGAAGTCGACGAGGGCAAGCGCAAGCAGCTGATCTGGGACATGCAGGCCATGCTTTCGGAAGAGGGTGGCGCGCTGATCCCGGTGTTCTCGGATTGGCTGGATGCGCATCGCAGCCACGTCAAAGGGCATACGCCGCATAGCCAGTTCGACCTGGCGAACGGCCGGCTGTGCGAGAAGGTGTGGCTGGACGCGTAAGCGTTTGAAGCAGGAGGGGTGCCGAAGATCCTTCTCCCCTCGGGGGAGAAGGTGGCCCGAAGGGCCGGATGAGGGGGACGGCGGAGCCGAATACCCTCATCCCTATGTGCCTTCGGCATCCCCCTCATCCCGCTGCCGCGACCTTCTCTCCCGAGGGGAGAAGGGCCGGGGCGATGGCTTCTCCAACAAGGGCCGTGGGCGAGCAAAGCTCCTTCTCCCCGTCAGCGGGATGAGGGGAAAGCGCAGCAGGATTGCCGTGAAAAACCCGCCGTCTGTTGAAACTGCAAAAGCCAAAACCGCTTTCGAGTAGGCGATGAAATGACTAAACCGGCGTCGAGCCGTGCAAAAACGGCGAAACCGCCGAATTGGGGGACACTTGCTTAAACTCGTGTTGAGGCGGGCGGCGCTGGGGGTGATGACCCTGTGGGCCGCCTCGGTGCTGATCTTCGCCGGCACGCAGATCCTGCCAGGCGACCTCGCGCAGGCGGTATTGCAGAACAATGCCACGCCCGAAAACGTCGCCGCCATGCGCCACGAACTGGGCCTCGACCGCCCGGCGGTGGAGCGTTACGTAGAATGGCTCGGCAATGCCGCGCAAGGGGATTTCGGCAAGTCGCTGGTCAACCAGCGCGATGTCGCCCAGGAGCTGGCGCCGCGCCTTTACAACACCCTGTTCCTGGCGGTCTATGCGGCGCTGATCGCGGTGCCGCTGGCGCTCGTGCTCGGCGTGCTCACCGCCGCCTTCCAGGGCCGCGCCTTCGATCATATCGCCAATGCGGCGACGCTGTTTGCCATCTCCCTGCCGGAATATTTCCTCGGCTACCTGCTGATCAAATGGGTGGCGCTTTATCTCGGCTGGTTTCCGGTGCTCGCCAATGTCGCGCCCGAGACCGGCTTTTTCGGCCGGCTCTATCTCTCCTTCCTGCCGATGCTGTCGCTGGTGCTGGTGATCATCGCCCATATGATGCGCATGACCCGCGCCTCGGTGCTGGCGGTGATGGCGAGCCCCTATATCGAGATGGCCTTTTTGAAGGGCCTGCCGAAATGGCGGGTGGTGGTCGAACATGCGCTGCCGAACGCGCTGGCGCCGATCATCAACGTCGTGGCCCTCAACCTTGCCTATCTCATCGTCGGCGTCGTGGTCATCGAGGTGGTCTTCGTCTATCCCGGCCTCGGCCAGTCCATGGTCGATGCGGTTTCCAAGCGTGACGTGCCGGTGGTGCAGGCCTGCGGCCTGATCTTCGCCGCCGCCTTCATCACGCTCAACATGGTCGCGGATATCCTGGCGCTCGTCAGCAATCCGCGCCTGCGCCATCCGAGGTGATCGCCATGCAGCTTTTCGGACGCAAAATGCCGCTGAGGGCGCAGATCGGCCTCGCCATCGTCATCGTCAACCTGCTGGCGGCGATCTTCGTGCCGGTCATCGCGCCTTACCCGGAGGCCGAGGTCGTCGGCCGCGCCTGGGCGGGATCGAGCGCCGAACACTGGTTCGGCCTCGACAATCTCGGCCGCGACATCCTTTCGCGCCTGCTCTATGGCGCGCGGCTCTCCATCGGCCTGTCGCTGCTGATCACGACTTTGTCCTTCTCCATGGGCGTGTTCGGCGGTTTTGCCGCCGCCGTGCTCGGCAAGGCGGCCGACATGGTGCTGTCGCGCATCGTCGACCTGCTGCTCTCGATGCCGGCGCTGATCTTCGCCATGGTGGTGCTCTCGGTGCTCGGCACCGATCTCATCGTGCTGATCGTCACCATCTCGGTGCTCGATGCGACGCGTATCTTCCGCGTCGCCCGGGCGCTCGCCATGGATATCGAGGCGCTGGATTATGTCGAGGTGGCGCGGCTGCGCGGCGAGGGCCTGTGGTGGATCGTGCGCCGCGAAATCCTGCCCAATGCCGTGCCGCCGCTGGTGGCCGAATTCGGTCTGCGCTTCTGCTTCACCTTCCTGTTCATCTCGGCGCTCAGCTTTTTGGGCCTCGGCATCCAGCCGCCGAATGCCGACTGGGGCAGCATGGTCAAGGATTATTCGGCGCTGATCATGCTCGGCGTGCCCGCCGTCTTCTATCCGGCCGGCGCCATCGCGGCGCTCACCATCGGCATCAACATGCTGGTCGACTGGCTGCTGTCGATCAACACGGTAAGGCGGTGATTTCCATGACGAACACGCAAACCCTGCTCAATGTCGAAAACCTGCGCATCGAGGCGGCCTCTCAGGCCGGCGGCAAGACGGTGCTGGTCGATAATGTCAGCTTCTCGCTGCGGCGCGGCGAGGTGCTCGGCCTGATCGGCGAATCCGGGGCCGGCAAATCCACCATCGGCCTGTCGAGCATGAATTATACGCGCGGCGGCTGCGCCATCACCGGCGGCCGCATCGTCTTCGACGGCGAGAATATCCTCGAACTCTCCGAAGCCGGAAACCGGGCGCTGCGCGGCGTGCGCATCGCCTATATCGCCCAAAGTGCGGCCGCCTCCTTCAATCCGGCGCTGACCATCGGAAAACAGGTCTGCGAGGTGGCGGTGCGCCATCATCTGCTCGGCAGGGCGGACGCTTCCGCCAAGGCGGTGGAGTTGTTCAAGGCGCTCGAACTGCCGGACCCGGAGCATTTCGGCGAGCGCTATCCGCATCAGGTCTCCGGCGGCCAGTTGCAGCGCGCCATGGCGGCGATGGCGATGATCGCCGAGCCCGACCTGCTGGTCTTCGACGAGCCGACCACGGCGCTCGACGTCACCACCCAGGTAGAAGTGCTCTCGCTGTTTCGCAAGCTGATCCGCGAACGCGGCACGGCCGCACTTTACATCACCCACGATCTCGCCGTCGTCGCCCAGATCGCCGACCGCATCCTCGTGCTGCGCCACGGCAAGATGGTGGAGATGGGGGCGGCGCAGGATATCCTGACCGCGCCGAAGGAAGACTATACCCGCCGTCTCGTCGCCGAACGCGAGGCGGCGACCGCCGATGCCTTCGTTTCCGAAGGGGAGGGGGGCCGCGAGGCGGTGCTGACGCTCGACGCCGTCACCGCCAGCTATGCCGCGCTGCCGCGCGTGGTCGATACGGTCAGCCTGTCGATGGCGCGCGGCGATACGCTGGCGATCGTCGGCGAATCCGGCTCGGGAAAAAGCACGCTCGCCCGCGTCATCGTCGGCCTGCTGCCGCGCGAAAGCGGCAGGCTGGTGTTTCAGGGCAGGGAGTTGTCGCCGGGTTTACGGGAACGCTCGCGCGAGGAATTGCGCCGCATCCAGATGATCTACCAGATGCCGGATATGGCGCTGAATCCAAAACATACGCTGCTGGAAATCATCGGCCGTCCCGTCGAGTTCTATCTCGGTAAGTCCAAGGCCGAGGTGCGGGCCCGCGTGCTCGAACTGCTGCGCCAGATCGAGTTGCCGGAGCATTTCATCGACCGGCGGCCGACGGAGCTTTCCGGCGGCCAGAAGCAGCGCGTCTGCATCGCAAGAGCACTGGCGGCCGAACCGGACCTGATCATCTGCGACGAGGTGACCTCGGCGCTCGATCCGCTGGTGGCGGAGGAAATCTTGGCTCTTTTGCGCCGGCTGCAGGAGCGGCTGGGGCTGGCCTACCTGTTCATCACCCATGACCTCTCCACCGTGCGCCGCGTCGCCAACACGGTGGCGGTGATGCGCAAGGGCAAGGTGGTGGCCTATGGCAAGACGGCGGAGGTGTTTTCGCCGCCCTATCACCCCTATACGGAATTGCTGCTCGATTCCGTGCCGGAAATGCGTCCCGACTGGCTCGACGACGTGCTGGCGGCGCGAAAAGGCCGGGTGGAGGCGACGCGCTGATTTCTTCCGCTCTCGCACGTTTGCATCTGCTGGCGCGGCGCCGCGCCGCGAAAATTGTGCCGCAATCCTGCAACACACGCCGCGCGTCGCAGCGGTTTTCGCCGAAAATGGATTGTGCGACGCATTTCGCTTCGCTATGCAGGGCTTGAACCTGGGCAAATCGGCTTGGCCCATTCCGAGACAGGAATGCTGGCGGCGCGCTGATGGCCTGCAAGCGCCTTCCCGTGTCGTGTAGCGCTTCCTTAATCTGTTCGTGCGAGTCTGGTGTTCTGTTCCGCGAGGCCGAGGGGCTTGCGGCTGCGTACCGCAGATTCCGATCGTCATGGCGTCCTCGCATGTCCGGTCCGGCGTGCGCGGGGGCTTTGGCGATTGTCAAGGCAACCATCGAAGGGGCTTTCATGTCTTCCAAATTCGCAAGATCCGGCGCCGCCGGATCGTGGGGGTATCGCCGCGTTCTTGCCGCCGCCGGCGTGCTCGCCGTCTCGGCGCTGCTAACCTCCTGTTCGCTCGACAACATGCTGTCCGAGCGCCCGGCCGCGACCGCCATGGCCAGGCCGCAGGTCCACAAGCCGATCCATAAGGTCGCCGCCGCCAAGCAGCCGCGCGTCGCCGCACCGAAGATCGCGGCCGCCAGGCCGGAGCCGAAGGCCCGCACCTTCGAGGTGAAGATGGCCAATGTCACCGAAGTCGCCGCCTATGGCCGCGGCCCGTATATCTGCTCGCCGAGCGGTTTCGGGCAGAAGTCGCACTGCGTCGCCCGCAGCCTGTTCAACTGAAGTCGATAACGGTCTGCCTCAGTCCTGGCGGGCCGATTGCAGCGGCGTTTCCAGAATGCCGGTGGCGAAAAACGCTTCGATATCGGCCTCCGACTGCGCGCAGTCGAGGCCGCAATCGGCAAGCCAGCCTTGCGCATAATAGGTGCGCGAATAGCGCTCGCCGGAATCGCAGATCAGCGATACCAGCGAACCCTGCTCGCCGTTGCGGATCATCTCGGCCGCCTTCCAGCACAAAGCGAACATGTTCGAGCCGGTGGAGCCGCCGACGCGGCGTCCCAGGTGATGCGACAGCGCCCGCATGGCGCCAAGCGCCGCCTTGTCCGGCACGCGCACCATTTCGTCGATCACTTCCGGGATGAAGGACGGCTCGACGCGCGGCCTGCCGATGCCTTCGATGCGCGACGGCTTTTCGCAGGTCGCGGCGCGGTCGTTGCCGGCATAACCGTCGAAAAAGGCGGAGAATTCGGGATCGACGCCGAGCAGGCGCGTCGCCAGCCGCTTGTAGCGGATATAGCGGCCGATGGTCGCGGTCGTGCCGCCGGTGCCGGCGCTCATCACGATCCAGCGCGGCACGGGATGCTGCTCGCGTGCCAGCTGGTCGAAGATCGATTCGGCGATATTGTTGTTGCCGCGCCAGTCGGTGGCGCGTTCGGCATGGGTGAACTGGTCGATGTAATGGCCGCCCAGCGACTCGGCCAGCCGCGCCGCCTCCTCGTAGAGCGAGACGCCCGGCGCGACGAAATGGCAGCGGCCGCCATAATGCTCGATGGTCGCGATCTTTTCGGCGGACGTGCTTTTCGGCATCACCGCATAGAAGGGCACGCCGATCATCCGCGCGAAATAGGCTTCCGACACGGCCGTCGAGCCCGACGACGCCTCGACCACCGCAACGCCCTCGCGGATTTTTCGATTGACCAGCGCATAGAGGAACAGCGAGCGCGCCAGCCGGTGCTTCAGGCTGCCGGTCGGATGGGTGGATTCGTCCTTGAGATAGAGATCGACGCCGCGAAACCCGGTTTCGAGCTTGAGCAGATGCGTATCCGCCGACCGCCGCTGGTCCGCCTCGATCAGCGCCACCGCCTGATCCGCCCACCCCCGCCCGGAAATCTGGTCTTGCGTCATTGTTCCTGTCTTTCCTGAATGGCTATCTACCGGTTGGTTTGGCGAAGCAGATGCGACCTTACTTCGTCGGCGAGGCGTTTGCGAAGCGCGTCGAAGAACTCCTTGGGGATCATGCCGTAGTCAACCCTGCCGGGATCGTTCGGCAAGGGACGCAGGTGATCTCCCGGCCATTGAAACCGGTTGACCTCCAGCTTGACGTAGTTCACGCCGTCGTCAAGGGCGATCTCGGCGGGGATTTCCATGGAAAGCGCCTCTTCGCCCGGCTCGGGATAGGAATGGGTGATCGGGACGACGGTGACCAGCCCGGTTTGCCGGGAGGCGATGACGATGGCGCAGGGCCTGTCCTTGCTGCCTTCGGAAAAACCCTTCAGCCTGTCGTCACACCAGAGGTAATTGTAGCGGATCACCAGACCCGGAACCGGATCGGGAAGCTTCACTTGCCGACGACGCCATATTCAGCGCCTTCGAGTTCGGCCAGCATCTCCGCGTCGAAATCGACGGCGCGGAAAACCTCGCGCTCCCTCTGCTTGAGGCGCTGGTAATGCTCCAACTCCTTGGCGCCGAGATACCCGCCGATCACCCGGCCGTGGGAGGTGACCTCGATGACATCGGTGGAAAAAGCCTCTTCGCGATAGCGCGCGAAGCCACGGGCAAACTCGGTTGCCGACACTTTTAGAACCTGCACCATGCCGATCTCCTTTATTCTGTGTAAAATACACAAAATGCGTATTTTGGCAAGGTCGGCGGCGTGCCGGGCAGGTGACGTCACTCCCGCCAACTGGCAAGGCTGTTGCTTCTGGAACAAGGGCGTCGCCCCAAGGTCCCTTCCCCCCGAGGGGAGAAGGGGTCCTCGGCAACGTCGTGCCTGGAATGCGATTGCGCCGCCGCTTACCGCGCCCCGCCGCCGAGGCGCAGCGGCATGTGGCGGTTGACGTCCTTGTAGAGCAGGTAGCGGAAGGGTTCCGGGCCGCCGGCGTAGCAGGCTTGCGGGCAGAAGGCGCGCAGCCACATGAAATCGCCGGCCTCGACTTCCACCCAATCCTGGTTGAGGCGATAGACCGCCTTGCCCTGCAGCACGTAGAGACCGTGCTCCATCACATGCGTTTCGGCAAAGGGAATGACGGCGCCGGGCAGGAGGGTGACGATGGTCACATGCATGTCGTGGCGCAGGTCGCCCGGATCGACGAAACGGGTCGTCGCCCAGCGGCCCTCAGTGCCGGGCATGGCGGCGGGTTCGATATCCTTCTCGTTCAGCACCAGCGGCTCGGGATGGTCGAGGCCGTCGACGGCCTGGTAGGCCTTGCGGATCCAGTGGAAGCGGACATCGGCCTGCGACGTGTTGCGCACCGACCAGCTGGCGCCCGGCGGGATGAAGGCATAGCCGCCCGGCGTCAGGGTGTGGGTCTTGCCGGCGAGCGTCAGTTGCAGCTCGCCGTCGACGATGAACAGCACGCCTTCTGCGCCCGCATCCGGCTCCGGCCTGTCGCTGCCGCCGCCGGCGGCGACTTCCATGATATATTGCGAAAAGGTCTCGGCGAAACCGGAGAGCGGCCGGGCGATCACCCAGCAGCGCGTCTTGTCCCAGAAGGGCAGGAAGCTGGTGACGATATCCTTCATCACGCCCTGCGGAATGAAGGCATAGGCCTCGGTGAAGACGGCGCGTCCCGTCAGCAGGTCGGACTGGGGCGGATGGCCCCCGACGGCGGAGAAATAGCTCTTCTTGGACATGATCAACCCTCTCAGTCTCGCCGCGCCCGCAAAACGTCCGCGCGGGTGGGGACGGAAAAGGCCGGCTGCCTTGTCCATAGCCTGTTTGGCGGCGTCTGTCGCCGGGCCGGCTGCGATTTTCGCATGGCTGGCCGGTCATTGCCGGCGGCGCGCGGGGCATCGGACGCCGTTTCGCGCCAGACCGCCCCGCTGGCGTTACGGTCGCCATTGGGTTTGATAAAGCCTTGTTATACCTCGGTTATCTTCACGCGGGTCGGATTTCGCGTTCACCCAAGAACGGTAAGCCGGTGAAAGGGAGGCGGCGATTGTCGTTTTGGGCTGGAGGATTTTCAGGAAAAGTGTGAAACAGTTTCCCGTCCGAACCCATGTAAAGGCGAGGGAGCGGCAATGCTTCCGGCGCGAACGGCATCACGACGGGAGAAAAGCCATTGGCCAGCGCCGCGACCGGCATCCACCACGTCACTCTCATCACCGCCCGCGTGCAGGCGAACGTGGATTTCTATCTCGGCTTTCTCGGCCTCGATCTGGTCAAGCGCACCGGTGGCTATGAGGATGGCGAGCAGCTTCACCTGTTCTATGGCAATGCCGAGGGCGCCCCCGGCACGCTGATCACCTTCCTCGTCTGGGAAGACGGCGCGGCCGGGCGGGTGGGCAACGGCCAGGTTTCGGAAATCGCCCTTGCCGTGCCGCGTGGCTCGATCGGCGGCTGGCTGACGCGGGCGCTGTCGCGGGGACTTGCCGTCGAGGGACCGTTGCGCGAATTCGACGAGCCGGTGCTGCGGCTGAAGGATCCCGATGGCGTCATCGTCAAGCTGGTCGGCGTCGAGGCACCCGGAGAGGAGCCGACCATCCTGCGCCTGCGCGGCGTGACGATCCTGACCGAGACGCCGGAGGAGACGGCGGCCTTCGTCGCCCGCTTCGGCTATCGGCCGGGGCCGGTCTCCGGCTCGGTGCGGCGGCTGCTGTCGCAGACCGATGCCGTCGATGTGCGCGATGCGACCGGTTATGTGCCGGGCATTCCGGGCACCGGCACGGCCGATCACGTCGCCTTCCGCGCCGCCGATGTCGCGGCGGTGCGTGAGGCCGAGCGCGGTTTCGCACGGCTGAACTCCTCGCCCACCAATGTCCACGACCGCAAATATTTCACCTCGCTTTATGTGCGCGAGCCCGGCGGCACGCTGATCGAATATGCCACCGACGGCCCCGGCTTCGCCATCGACGAGGCCCCCGGCCAACTCGGCAAGATCCTGTTCGTGCCCGATCACGATGCCGCCCGCGGCGAGGATCTGAAGCTGCTGATGCCGCAATTCTCCCTGCCCGGGGAGCCGCGCATGCCGCGCCGCGACCTGCCCTTCGTGCATCGTTTCCATGTGCCGGAAATCCCCGGAGACGAGACGCTGGTGCTGCTGCATGGCACCGGCGGCAACGAGGCCGACCTGATGCCGCTCGCCCACCGCATCGCGCCATCGGCGACGCTGCTGGGCCTGCGCGGCCGCGCCCATGAGGAGGGCGTCGCCCGCTGGTTCCGTCGCTTTGGCCCTGATCGTTTCGACGAACCCGATATCCGCGCCGAGGCGGACGCCTTCGAAGCCTTTATCGAGGGTGCGCGGACCGGCTACGGCCTCGATCCGGCGCACACCACCTATCTCGGCCTCTCGAACGGCGCGAACTTTTTGGGGGCCGCGATGGCGCTGCATCCGGGTCTCATCCGCCGCGCCATCCTGCTGCGCGCCATGCCGGTGCTTTCGGAACTGCCGGAGGTCGATCTCGGCGGCACGGCGGTCTTGTCCATCGCCGGCACGCAGGATGCCTTCGTGGCGGAGGCGGAGCGGCTGGAAGCCTGGCTTTCCGCCTGCGGCGCAGAGGTCACCGCGAAACGCATCGAGGCCGGGCATGGGCTGGCCGCCGAAGACGCGGTGCTGGCGCGGGACTGGCTGGCGGGCCTGGCGTAGAGTCTTTTCCGTAGCGGAAACTCAGGCCATCCTTTGGGTCTAAGGGCGAAAACTCCCGTGATTGCGGGGATCGTCGCGTCTTCACCGAGAGACCATGACTGACAATCCGTCCTTACCCCGCCGCCGCGCCGGGGCGAAACCCGCGCAGCGACGAAACGGCGACGGCGCGGTTGCGGCCGGCGGTTTTCGCGGCGAGCAGGGCGGTGTCGGCGCGGGCGAGCAGCGTCGCCACCGGCCCCTCCTGGGGGGCTGCGGCGACGCCGACGGAGACGGTGACCGTGCCGAGGAAACGGCCGTGATCGGACAGCGGGGCGGCGGCGATCTGGGCGCAGAGGGTTTCGCCGAGGCGCAGGGCCTCGGCCTCGCCAACACCGTCCAGCAGGATGGTGAATTCCTCGCCGCCGAAGCGGAAGACTTCGCCGGCCTCCGGCAGCGCCGAATGCAGGATATCGGCGACATGGCGGATGACGGCGTCGCCGGCGTCATGGCCGAATTCGTCGTTGAAGCGCTTGAAATGGTCGATGTCGAGCATCAGGCAGGCATGCGGGGCCGGTGCCTTGGCGATGCGGTTGATCGCCTCGTCCAATGAGCGGCGGTTGAGAAGGCCGCTCAAGGGGTCGCGGATCGCCATGCCGGTCAGCCGCTCGCGCAATTGCAGGTTGGCGATGGCGAGCCCGAGATTTTCGGCGATCAGCTCCAGATAGAGCCGCGCCTCTTCCAGCCGGTCGAGCTCGGCCGCTTCCAGATGCAGCAGGCCGACGGTTTCGCCGAGGGCCGTCAGCGGCACGCACAGCGCCGGGCGCTGCGTCTCTTCCAGATGCGGGCAGGCGACGTCGTGGTCGTTGCTGTCGCTGAGATGCGGCCGGCCGCGGCGCAAGGCCCAGCATTGTTCGGCCGGGAAGGCCGCGGGTGTGGTTTCCGGTCCGTTCCAGCTGCTGCGCGGCACCAGAGACCGGTGCCCCTCGTCATGGGTATAGAGGCTGCCGGCCATGCCCGGAAAGGTCTGGGGCATGAACAGGGCGACGACATCGGCGATCTCGTCCTGCGTCTGGCAGGCCTGCAGGCGATGCATCATCTGCAGGATGAAATCCTTGATGCGCTGGTCGCGGCGCAGCTCCGCCGCCAGCCTTTCGCGCTCCAGCCCGTTGGCGCGGAAGACGGCGATGGCCGCCGTCATCTCGCCGATCTCGTCGCGACGCGCCACCTGCGGCACCTCGACGTCGAAATCCTGCTTCGCCAGCCGGTTGATGATTCCGGTCATGGCGACGATCGGGGTGGCGATGCGCCGCTTCAGCACGAAATAGAGTACGCCGAGGAAGACCAGCGCCGTCAGCGCCAGCATGGATTTGGCGATGATGTCGAAGAGATCGCTGCGCGCCTTTGCGCGCGACAGCGCCTCACCGCTGCGCGCCGTCATCATCTGCTGCACCTCGTCGACGCTGCCGAGCAGGTCTTTATGGGCCGCCTCATGCGCGGGGCCGAACACGGCCTGGCGCGCCGCCTCCTGTCGTCCGTCGCGATAATCGGCGATCGCCGTGCGCTCGATCCTATCCAGCGCCTCGGCCTCGCTGACGATGCGGGTGAGGACGGCGATCTCGTCTTCGGTGGCGCCGAGCGTCCTGGCGCGCTGTGCCGCCGCCTCGAAGCCGCGCTCGTCCTTCTCGTCGACGTAGAACGCCGCCAGCTCATCCTCTGCGCCGCGCATGAAATAGAGGCGGATGTCGTCGGTGCGCTTTTCCGCGCCGATATCGAGTTCGTCGACCAGTTCGCCGAGCGCCAGATGCTGCTCGACGGCGCGGCGCTCCAGAAGCGCCGAATGCGCCGAGAGAATGAAGGACAGGCCGGCCAGCATGGTCAGTAGCACGGTGGCGACATAGGCCAGATTGGTGATCGTCCCGATCCGCATTCTGCAAAAATCTCCCCGGAAAGGCATGGGCGTTCCGATGGAACCGAACCGGCTTATAGCACGGATTGATTAATGGGAGACGACCGGAATTTGCCGGGATCGGGAGCGGCCGCTTGTGCGTGCATAAGCCGTGCTGTACCACCTTCGTGCCGAAATGCAGCGCTGGAGGACTGGTCGCTTATGGCCGTTTTGTTGACGAAACATCTGAGGCTCAGCCCCTGCTGCCCGGCCGACCGCGCCGATTTCATCGCGCTGGAGCAGGATCCGGACGTCATGCGCTTCCTCAATGGCGGCCACCCGGTCGACCGCGCCAAGGCCGGCCCCGACGCCAGTTTTCTCATGCCCGAGGGAAACGAACCGCATGTCTGGACGGCGCGGCGGACGGACAACGGCGCCTTCGTCGGATGGTTCTGCCTGTGGCCGGAAAGCGAAACGCTTGCCGAACTCGGCTATCGCCTGGCGCGCGGGGAATGGGGGCGGGGGCTGGCCTCGGAAGGCGCGGCGGCGCTGGTCGGCTGGGGCTTCGAATGCGCCGGCTATGACAGGATCGTGGCGACCACCATGGCGGTGAACCTCGGCTCGCGCCGGGTGATGGAAAAGATCGGCATGACATACGCCCGCACCGAGCATGGCGAATGGGCCGATCCGATTCCGGGCTGCGAGCAGGGCGAGGTCTGGTATGAGGTGACGCGCCCGATCCGATCCTAGCCTGCGGGCTTGCCGTTTCCGCCGTCGTGATCGTCCCCGCCTTTCATCGTCTTTTCCAGCGCGGTCACCGCAGCGAGGAAGACGGGAAAGGTTTTGCGGAGAAGCGCAAGATTTTCGACGACTTTCTCCGGCTTGAGGTCGAAACCGTAGCGGTGCCGCACGAGGTGGCGGAACCCCTTGATTTCCGTCAGAGCCTCGTAGAGATCGAGATCGAGCAGGGCCGGCCGCGTTCCGGCAATCTCCGCCGCCATCTGGTCCAGCACGTCCTGATGGGCGGAGGGGCCGGTCGGCACGGCGTCGTCGATGTCCCGCGCGAGGCTGAGAAGCATGTCCTCGATGCCGTTGTAGACGCTATGGATGCCGGCGGAGACAGTCGCCATCCGCCAGCGCTTTCGCCTGTTTCTCGTAAAACTGCTGCATCTGCGCCAGCTCGCGCTCGGCGCGGAGGATCTTTGGCGTCAGCCGTGAGAAGGTCGGCAGGCTAAACGATGTCATTCAGGAGCTCCCGAAGGCGGTCTTCGGTCAGGTCGGCCTCGAAGATGAGATCGTAGGGAATATCCGAGCCGCGCATGCCGTCGGCCACAAGCCTCTCGACGAGAAGGCGGCGCTTCGGATCCAGCGGGCCACGGACGAGAAGGTCGACATCCGAATGCGCGCGAAAATCGCCGCGCGCCAGCGAGCCGACGAGGCTTATGTCGATTCCCTTGGCGGCGGCATCACGCAGAATGTGAAACACGGCTGCGGACGCATTTTCGCGCCGCATGTCGCGTCTCCTCGCCATCAATGCCGCCATCCTGCTCATGCGCAACTCCCGTTTCGGGAGGCAGTATCGCATGGGGCGCGGCCGGCGAAAAGCCGGCGGCATGGCCGTCGCGCGCCAATCGGCGCGCAACGCATTACCCTGCAATCAAACCCGTTCCAGCGCCAGTGCAATGCCCTGACCCACGCCGATGCACATGGTCGAGAGCGAGCGGCGGCCGGCGGTTTCGGCCAGTTGCAGGGCGGCGGTGCCGGTGATGCGGGCGCCGGACATGCCGAGCGGGTGGCCGAGCGCGATGGCGCCGCCGTTGATGTTGACGCGGGGGTCGTCGTCGGCGATGCCGAGCAGGCGCAGCGTCGCCAACCCTTGCGAGGCGAAGGCTTCGTTGAGCTCGATGACGTCGAAATCGGCCGGGGTCAGGTTCAGGCGGGCCATCAGCCTTTGCGAGGCCGGCGCCGGGCCGATGCCCATGATGCGCGGGGCAACGCCCGCCGTGGCGCCGCCGAGAATGCGGGCGATGGGGGTGAGGCCATGCTTCTTCGCCGCTGCTTCCGAGGCGATGATCAGGCCGGCGGCGCCGTCATTGACGCCGGAGGCGTTGCCGGCGGTCACCGTGCCCCCCTTGCGGAAGGGCGTGCCGAGCTTGGCCAAGGCCTCCACGGTGGTGGCGCGCGGATGCTCGTCGCGCTCGACGACAATGGCGTCGCCCTTGCGCTGCGGGATGGTCACGGGGGTGATTTCCTTCGCCAGCCGGCCGTTGGCTTGCGCGGCTGCCGCCTTCGCCTGCGAGCGCACGGCGAACAGATCCTGGTCCTCGCGGCTGACATGATAGTCCTCGGCAACGTTTTCGCCGGTTTCCGGCATGGAATCGATGCCGTATTGCGCCTTCATCAGCGGATTGACGAAACGCCAGCCGATGGTGGTGTCGTGGATTTCGGCGGCGCGGGAAAAGGCGGTCTCGGCCTTGGGCATGACGAAGGGGGCGCGGCTCATGCTCTCGACGCCGCCAGCGATCATCAGCTCGGCCTCGCCCGCCTTGATGGCGCGGGCGGCGACGATCACGGCATCCATGCCGGAGCCGCAGAGCCGGTTGATCGTCGTGCCGGAGACGGCAATCGGCAGGCCGGCGAGCAGCACGGCCATGCGCGCCACGTTGCGATTGTCCTCGCCCGCCTGGTTGGCGCAGCCGAGGATGGCGTCGTCGACCGCTTCCCAGTCGACATTCGGATTGCGCGCCATCAGCGCCTTCAGCGGCACAGCCGCGAGATCGTCCGCGCGCACCGAAGACAGCGCGCCGCCGAAGCGGCCGATCGGCGTGCGGATATAGTCGCAGATAAAGGCTTCCGTCATCATCGTCTCCTCACAGGCGCCCAGCGCGGCCGGGTGATGCTTTATGTTTAAAGCATTTCGGCAAAAGCGCGAAGCGGTTTGCGCGCCCTCATGCGGAAAATATCCATGCCGCTTGCGAGACAGGAGATAATTTGCAGCGATGCCGGTCGCAATCAATTTGTGCGATATCGCTACTTTGTTCGATTATCGCACGATAGAGATGGGCAGCTCGGCCGGCGAATCGTGAAAGAGTTTCGCTCAAATCCACGGCAATCGTGCTCTGGCGCGCGAGGACGGGAATGCGCAGTATGACGAAACTGTGATTGCGTCGCGGCCTTCGGGTCCGGCGCCGGCAGGGGCGGAAACATCCGCGAACGGACCGATCGCTGGAGGAGCGGCGGGCCGGTCATTCGTGCGGGCGGCCTCATGAAACGGCCGACCAGGGGAGGAATTATGTTTGAACGGCTTTTCAGGCTGAGTGAGCACGGCACGTCCGTGCGTACCGAAGTGGTGGCGGGTCTGACGACCTTTCTCACCATGTCCTATATCATCTTCGTCAATCCGGACATCCTGTCGACGACAGGCATGGACCGGGATGCGGTCTTCGTCGCCACCTGTCTGGCGGCGGCGCTGGGCTCGCTGATCATGGGCCTTGTGGCCAATTGGCCGATCGGCATGGCGCCGGGCATGGGGCTGAACGCCTTCTTCGCCTTCACCGTCGTCGCGGCGCTCGGCTTCACCTGGCAGCAGGCGCTGGGCGCGGTGTTCATCTCCGGCATGATCTTCGTTTTGCTGACGGTGACGGGCGTCAGAAGCTGGCTGATCGCCGGCATTCCTCATTCGCTGCGCAGCGCGATTGCCGCCGGCATCGGCCTGTTCCTCGGCATCATCGCGCTGAAGAATGCCGGCATCGTCGTCGACAATCCGGCGACGCTGGTCGGCCTCGGCGACCTCAAGGCCACCGGCACGCTGCTCGCCATCCTCGGTTTCCTGGTCATCGCGGTGATGGATTCGCTGCGCATCCGCGGGGCGATCCTGATCGGCATCCTCGTCGTCACCGTTCTCTCGTGGATCTTCGGCGTCAGCGAGTTTCGCGGCGTCGTCTCGGCCCCGCCGTCGATCATGCCGACCTTCCTGCAACTCGATATCGTCGGCGCGCTGCATGGCGGCCTGCTGCATGTCATCCTCGTCTTCGTGCTCGTCGAGGTCTTCGACGCCACCGGCACGCTGATCGGCGTCGCCAAGCGCGCCAACCTGATCCGCGAGGGCGAAAAGAGCCGCCTGGGCCGGGCCTTGCTCGCCGATAGCGCGGCGATCGTCGCCGGCTCGCTGATGGGCACCAGCAGCACCACCGCCTATGTCGAAAGCGCCTCCGGCGTGCAGGCGGGCGGGCGCACCGGGCTCACCGCGTTTACCGTCGCCATCCTGTTCCTGGCCGCCCTGTTCATCTCGCCGCTGGCCGGCTCCGTGCCGACCTATGCGACCGCGCCGGCGCTGCTCTACGTCGCCGGCCTGATGATGCGCGAACTGACGGAAATCGACTGGGACGACCTGACGGATGCGGCGCCGGCCGCGCTCACCGCGCTCGCCATGCCCTTCACCTATTCGATCGCCAACGGCCTCGCCTTCGGTTTCGTCAGCTATGTCGTGCTCAAGCTGTTCACCGGCAAATGGCGCCAGATTCACCCGGCGACCCTGATCGTCGCCATCCTGTTCGTCATCCGCTTCGCGTTCTTCGCGGAGTAAGGGTTTCGGATCGAGAATGGGAAAGGGCCGCGTGACGAGCGCGGCCCTCAGGCTGCTGACAAAAAGCCGAAAACCTCTCTTTCGTCATGCTCGGCCTTGTGCCGAGCATCTAAGCACGTCGGATATGTTCTTTATCGTCAATGGCTTGGTAGGCGCAGGCAGATCCTCGGGACGAGGCCGAGGATGACGTCGGGGTTGTGGAGAGGGCTTGCCAAAAGCATAAGGGCCGCGTCGATGACGCGGCCCTTGTTCGGTTTCTTTCCTCCAGAATCCTCACCGGATCAGAAACGATTCCGCGTAAAAATGCTCTTCGAGGTTCACGCCCTCGCCGCCGCGGTCGATGACGGCGAAGTCGGAGGTGGTGTCGAGGGGGGTGAGGATTCCATGCCAGACGTTGCGGGCGATGTTGACGCCCTGGCCGGGGGCGGTGCGAAAGGCGATGGGGTCGGCAGGGCCGTTTTCGGTCTCCTCGGCGACGACGACGAGGAAGGCGCTGTCGCCGAGCGGAATGAAGGCCTGGCTGCCGAGCGGATGGCGCTCGACCATCTTCAGCTCCAGCGGCAGGGCATAGGGCTCGCCGCGCAGCAGGCTGATCATCGGCCTGGCTTTGTCGCCTGTCGTCTCGATACGGGCGAGGTCGTGGTAGCGGGTGCATTTGCCGGCATTGATCGGAAAATTCTGCGCGCCGTCCTGCTCGATCACCTGACCGAAAGGCGCGAATGCTGCGCGGGTCAGCGGCCTGATCTCGATGGTCTTCATGTCTTCCTCCCTTGAAAAAAAATGCCGGACGATCCGGCTTTTGACGGATGCTCGATGCGTTGGCCGATGCGATGGGGAGGGGAGGCCCCCAGGCACCGGCCGGATCTATGGTCTCAGTTCGGCAGCAGCGCTTTCAACCGCAGCAACGCGATGCGCTCGACCTGCTTGCAGGCGGTTGCGAATTCGGTGTCACGGTCGTTGGCGATGCGGGTCTCGAAGGCGGCGAGGATGCTGGCCTTGGTATTGTCGCGCACGGCGATGATGAACGGGAAGCCGAATTTCTTCACATAGCTTTCGTTGAGTTCGGTGAAGCGGCGCCGTTCGTCGTCGGTCAGCGCATCGAGGCCGGCGGAGGCCTGTTCCTCGGTGGAGCTTGCCGTCAGGCGTTTCGCCGCCGCCAGCTTGCCGGCGAGATCGGGGTGGGCGACGAGCACGCCGAGGCGCTGTTCGTCGCTGGCGGCGCGGAACTGGAAGGTGAGCGCCGCCGCAAGGCCGATGGCCGTATCATGCGCGGGCGAAAGCTCGCCGGCAAAGGCGCGCCGCGCGATCCAGTCGGAATGCTCGAAGATACCGCCGAAACGCTCGACGAAGGTCTCTTCCGACATTTGCGACGGGCGCTCGGCCAAGGGCTGCGGCGGATGGGTCTTCGCCCAATGCTCGGCGATATCGACGCGGCGGGGGATCCACACCTTGTCGTGGCTCTGGATGTAATCGATGAAGCGGGCCAGCGCCATGACGCGGCCGGGGCGGCCGATCAACCGGCAATGCAGGCCGATCGACATCATCTTCGGGCTGCCGGCTTCGCCTTCGGCATAAAGCGCGTCGAAGGAATCCTTGAGGTAGCTGAAGAACTGGTCGCCGCTGTTGAAGCCTTGCGGCGTGGCGAAACGCATGTCGTTGGCGTCGAGCGTATAGGGGATGATCAGCTGCTGCCTGCCCTTGTGCTCATACCAGTAGGGCAGGTCATCGGCATAGGTGTCGGAGATGTAGTCGAAGCCGCCGGCTTCCGTCACCAGATCGACGGTGTTGACCGAACAGCGGCCGGTATACCAGCCGCGCGGGCGTTCGCCGGTCACCAGCGTGTGCAGGCGGATCGCTTCGGCAATCGCGGCGCGTTCCTCTTCGGCCGGCATGTCCTTGTGCTCGACCCATTTCAGGCCGTGCGAGGCGATTTCCCAGCCGGCCTCGATCATCGCCGCCACTTGCGCGGGCGAACGCTGCAGGGCGGTGGCGACGCCGTAGACGGTGACCGGCACGTCCTTTTCCGTCAGCAGCCGGTGCAGGCGCCAGAAGCCGGCGCGGGCGCCGTATTCATAGATGGATTCCATGTTCCAGTGGCGCTGGCCCGGCCATTGCGCGGCACCGACGATTTCGGAGAGGAAGGCTTCCGAAGCCGCGTCGCCATGCAGCACGCAGTTTTCGCCGCCCTCCTCGTAGTTCAGCACGAATTGCACGGCGACGCGCGCCTCGCCCGGCCAGGCGGCCTTCGGCGGCGTTTGTCCATAGCCGTGCATGTCGCGGCAATATCGCATGGGAATGCTCCTCCAGACCTGATCGATGGCAAATTTCTAACCCATAAATCGCGCGCGCCATTCCCCTTGGAAAATTTGAAAGTCTCCCACGATACCTGCGGCTTTTCAGTGGTAAGGGGGTGGCGGATAGTGGATGCAGGAGCGCTACGTTCGGGAGGAAAACGCATGCATTCTCAATCGCAAACGGGCGGTCGGCTGACGACTCATGTGCTCGATACCGCGCTCGGCAAGCCGGCCGGGGGGCTGCGCGTCGATCTCTACCGGGTCGAGGGCGATGCCCTGCTTCTGGTCAAGTCGGTCGAGACCAATGACGACGGCCGCTGCGATGCGCCGCTGCTGTCCGGTGAGACGATGAAATCCGGCACCTATGAGCTGCGTTTCCATGCCGGCGATTATCTCGGCCGCACTGGCGAGGGGCCGATGTTCCTCGATGTCATCCCGATCCGTTTCGGCCTTGCCGACGAGGGCGCGCATTACCATGTGCCGCTGCTCGTCTCGCCCTACAGCTATTCCACCTATCGCGGGAGCTAAGCCATGGCAGACGCCGCCGTCCGCTCGCATCTTCGTTTCATCCTCAACGGCCGCGACGTCACACTGACCGATGTCGCGCCCGACCAGACGCTGCTCGACTGGCTGCGCCTGGCACGCGCGCTGAAGGGCACCAAGGAAGGCTGCGCCGAGGGTGATTGCGGCGCCTGCACCGTGCTTGTCGGACGCCTGACGCCCGATGGCGGCCTCGTCTATGAGGGCGTCAATGCCTGTATCCGGTTCCTCGGCTCGCTGGATGGCTGTCATGTGGTGACGGTCGAGCATCTGGCGGCGAAGGACGGGCATCTGCATCCCGTGCAGCAGGCGATGGTGGATTTTCATGGCTCGCAATGCGGATTCTGCACGCCGGGCTTCGTCATGTCGCTCTATGCGCTCTGGATGCAGACGCCGAACCCGGACGACCGGCAGATCGAGACGGCCTTGCAGGGCAATCTCTGTCGTTGCACCGGCTATGAACCGATCCTGCGCGCAGCGCGGGCCATTTCCAGCTATGGCGGTACGGAGAAGGATCCGCTGCTTTCCGAGCGCGAGACGATGATCGCCCGTCTCAAGGCATTGAAGGATGGCGCCCGTGTCGAGATCGGCGCAGGCAAACACCGCCTCGTGGTGCCGGCCGGGCTCGACGATTTCGCCGATCTGCTGGAGGCTTCGCCGGCCGCGACCCTTGTCGCCGGCTCCACCGATGTCGGGTTGTGGGTCACCAAGCATATGCGCGATATCTCGCCCGTGATCTTCATCGCCGGGCTGGACGAGTTGAAATCCATTTCGGTGAAAGACGGCGCTGTCAGCATCGGCGCCGGCGTGACCTATTCCGAGGCCATCGACACGCTGGGCCAGCATATCCCGGCGCTCGGCCCGCTGATCGCCCGCATCGGCGGCCAGCAGGTGCGCAACATGGGCACCATCGGCGGCAACATCGCCAACGGCTCGCCCATCGGCGACACGCCGCCGGCCCTGATTGCTCTTGGCGCGACGCTGACCTTGCGCAAGGGTAAGGCACGGCGCACCATCCCCCTGCAGGATTTCTTCATCGCCTATGGCAAGCAGGATCGCCAGCCCGGAGAATTCGTCGAGGCCGTGCATATCCCGATCCCGGAAAGCCACGAACACTTCGCCGTCTACAAGGTGACCAAGCGCCGCGACGAGGACATTACCGCGACGCTCGGCGCTTTCCGCATGACGCTGGCCGAAGACGGTACGGTCGCCTCGATCTGCATCGCCTATGGCGGCATGGCGGCGACGCCGAAGCGGGCCTTGGCGGTAGAGGCCGCTCTTCTCGGCCAGCCCTGGACGGAAGCGACGGTGGAAGCGGCGATGGAAAAATACGCGGACGATTTCTCGCCGCTGACCGACATGCGCGCCACCGCCGATTACCGGGCGCTGGTCGCCAAAAACCTTCTCCTGCGTTTCTATCTGGAAACGACGTCGAACGCGGCACCGGCGCAGGTGTCCAGATACGAGGCTGCGTGAGCCATGAACAAGCATATGACCGATCTCACGGCGGAAACCATCACCGGCGGCGTCCATTCCAGCCCGCGCCATGACTCGGCGCACAAGCATGTGGCCGGCACTGCCGTCTATATCGACGACATCACCGAGCCCGCCGGCACGCTGCATGCCGGTCTCGGCCTTTCCACCGTCGCCCACGGCATTTTGAAATCCGTCGATCTCGACGCCGTGCGCGCCGCCCCCGGCGTCGTCGACGTGCTGACCCATGCGGATATCCCCGGCGTCAACGACATCTCGCCGTCCGGCATGAACGACGATCCGGTGCTGGCCGAAGGCAAGGTGCAATTTCACGGCCAGCCGATTTTTTGCGTGATTGCCGAGACCCGCGAACAGGCCCGCCGCGCGGCAAAGCTGGCCAAGATCGAATACGAAGAACTGCCGGCCGATATCGACATCTGGGATCTCGACGTCAAGACACATCGCCAGGTCTTCACGCCGCTGACGCTGAAGCGCGGCGATGCGGCCGGCGCGCTCGAAACCGCGCCACGTCGCGTCAAGGGTCGCATGCGGCTCGGCGGCCAGGACCATTTTTATCTCGAAGGACAGGTGTCGCTCGCCGTGCCCGGCGAGGATGACGAGGTGCTCGTCCATTGCTCGACGCAAGGGCCGAGCGAAACGCAGCACATGATCGCCCATGCGCTCGGCGTGCCCAGCCATGCGGTAACAGTGGAAGTGCGCCGCATGGGCGGCGGTTTCGGCGGCAAGGAAACACAGGCGAACCAATGCGCGGCCCTTGCCGCCATCGCCGCCAAGAAGCTGAACCGCGCCGTCAAGGTGCGGCTCGACCGCGACGAGGACATGGTGGCGACCGGCAAGCGGCATGATTTCGCCATCGATTACGATGTCGGCTTCGACGACGAGGGCCGCATTCTGGCGGTGGATTACACGTTTGCCCTTCGTGCCGGCTTTTCCGCCGATCTCTCCGGCCCGGTCGGCGACCGCGCCCTGTTTCATTGCGACAACGCCTATTTCTTCCCGCATGTGCATGCGAAGTCGGCGCCGCTCTATACCAACACGGTTTCCAACACCGCCTTCCGCGGTTTTGGCGGGCCGCAAGGCATGGTCGGGGCCGAGCGTGTCATCGACGAAGTGGCGTTTGCCGTGGGCAAGGATCCGCTCGATATCCGCAAGCTGAATTTTTATGACGCCATGGGCGTCGAGGGCGAGCGTAACGTCACGCCCTATCACCAGAAGGTCGAGGATTGCATCATCCAGCGCATCGTCGCCGAGCTTGAGACCAGCGCCGATTATGCCGGCCGCCGCAAGGCGATTGCCGAATTCAACGCGAAAAGCCGCGTCGTCAAGCGCGGGCTGGCGCTGACGCCGGTGAAATTCGGGATTTCCTTCACCAAGACCGAATCCAACCAGGCCGGCGCGCTGGTGCATGTCTATACCGACGGTTCCGTCCACATGAACCATGGCGGCACGGAAATGGGCCAGGGCCTGCACCTGAAGGTGGCGCAGGTGGTGGCCGAGGAATTCCAGATCGATCTGGAGCGGGTGAAAATCACCGCGACGACGACGGCCAAGGTGCCGAACACCTCGCCGACCGCCGCCTCCTCCGGCGCCGATCTCAACGGCATGGCGGCGCAGGATGCCGCCCGCCAGATCAAGGACCGCCTGATCGCCTTCGCCGCCGAGACGTATCAGGTGCCGCGCGAAGCCGTGGTCTTCCTGCCGAACCGGGTGCGCATTGGCGAGACGGAGATCCCGTTCAACGATCTGGTGAAGAAGGCTTATATCGCACGCGTCCAGCTTTCGGCCGCCGGTTTCTACAAGACGCCGAAAATCCATTGGGACCGCTCCAAGGGGCGTGGCCATGCCTTCTATTATTATGCCTATGGCGCGGCCTGCTCGGAGGTCTCCGTCGATACGCTGACCGGCGAATATGTGGTCGAGCGCACCGATATCCTCCACGATACCGGCCGTTCGCTGAACAAGATCATCGATATCGGCCAGATCGAGGGCGGCTTCATCCAGGGCATGGGCTGGCTAACGACGGAGGAGCTGTGGTGGGACGGCAAGGGGCGCTTACGCACCCATGCGCCCTCCACCTACAAGATCCCGCTTGCCTCGGACCGCCCGAAAATTTTCAATGTGGCGCTGACCGATTGGTCGGAGGCCTATGAGCCGACGATCCACCGTTCCAAGGCGGTGGGCGAGCCGCCGCTGCCGCTCGGCCTTGCCGTGCTGCATGCGCTGTCGGATGCGGTGGCGAGTGTCGCCGATCACACGGTCTGCCCGCGCCTCGACGCGCCGGCGACGCCGGAGCGGGTGCTGATGGCCATCGAACGGCTGAAGAAGGACAGGAAAGGATAGGCAGCCATGTCTGCGGTTCGTGAAGACATCCGGGATTTCCTGCGCCGCGAGCCGGCGGCAATCCTGGTCGAGGTGACGGGTGCGGCGGGATCGACGCCGCGCGATACCGATGCCTGGATGCTGGTGTCGGAACGGGCGATTTTCGCGACCATCGGCGGCGGGCAGCTCGAATATATGGCGATCGACCAGGCGCGGCGCGCCATTCGTTCCGGCCTGTCGGCCGAGCCGATGACCGTGCCGCTCGGGCCGGAAATCGGCCAGTGCTGCGGCGGGCGTGTGGGCCTTTCCTTCACCGCCATGCATCCGGCGCTGGCCGACGATCTCATCGCCCGCAGCGACAAGGACATGGCCGAGCGGCCGCATGTCTATGTCTTCGGCGCCGGCCATGTCGGCGATGCCTTGGTCATGGCGCTGTCGCTGGCGCCGCTGCGCGTCGTGCTGGTGGATACGCGCGAGGAGGAACTGACCGCCTGCACCGTGCCGCGCATCGAAACCTGCCTGACCGCCATGCCGGAGGCGGTGGTGCGCGCTGCCCCCGAAGGCAGCAGCTTCGTCATCCTCACCCATGACCACGCGCTGGATTTCCTGATCGCGGCGGAAGCGCTGAAGCGCGCCGATGCGGCCTATGTCGGCATGATCGGCTCGAAGACCAAGCGCGCCACCTTCCGCAACTGGCTGACCCGCGAGATCGGCCGCGCCGACCTCTTCGACCGCCTCGTCTGCCCCATCGGCGCCACGGCGCTGAAGGACAAGCGCCCCCCGGTGATCGCCACGCTCGCCGCCGCCGAAATCATGACCGCGGCGCTGATGTGGCGCGCCCAGACGCAGGAGGCGGTGCGGGGCAGGGGGTGAATAAGTTCAATTTGTCGGGGGCCTATCCCATGGGTTCAGGCACCCGACGCCGAGCGGCCGAAAATCGGCGAGATTGCGGGTGACAAGGACAAGGCCGTGATGAAGTGCCGTCGCCGCAATCATCGCATCGGCGGTGGGGCGCTTGTCCGCCGTTGGCAAGCGGCCTGTCACGACAGCCGTCTGCTCCTCAAATGGCAGGATTCGCCCCTTGAAAGCGGGCAGCACCATTGTTGTAAACCAGCGTGAGAGATCCTCGGCAAAGGCCTGATTACGGCCGCGCTCCCGCTCGATGCCGAATTCGATCTCCATCACCGTGATTGCCGAGATAAAGGCCTTGTCCACATCGAATTCCCGCAGGAAAGACCGGAATTCTGCGGTCTGGCGATCCGGCCGGCGAGACGCCGAAACGACATTCGTATCCAGAAGATAGGCTATCAAAACTCTATATCCCGGTGGCCGACATCGGCGCGCTCGGGCATAAAATCCGCATCGAATTTGGACTCGGTGTCTTCCAGTGCCTCGTAAAGGCTTTTGGGCTTGCGCCAGTTTTCCTGAAAATCCGCGTAGCGGATCAGCACATAGCTCGCCTCGCCATGCTCGGTGATAACGAGTGGACGCTCGTCCGCTTCCTTTTTCGCCTTGCTGGGATTCTGGTTGAAGGCGGCACTGGTCATGTAGGTGAAACGCATCGACGGCCTCCATCTAGTACATTTTGTACGAAATATACTAGCGGTCTCGGCTCCATTCAAGTCGCCTGTGCTTCCGCCTCCGCATCTTCCGCCGCCGTATTCGCCAGCAGCTTGCCGATCAGCCGCTGACAGCGCTCGGACATGAAGTCGATCATCAGCCGCACCTTCGGATCCTGGAAACGCTTGTGCGGATAGATGGCGGCGAGCTGGACGGGGGCGGGCGGGGTGTCCTTGAGAATCTCCACCAGCCGGCCCTCGTCGAGATGGGCTTTGACCTCGAACAGCGGCTTGTTGATGATGCCCCGGCCTTCCAGCGCCCATTGGGTGAGCACGTCGCCGTCGTCGCTGTCATAGGGGCCGCCGATCTCGAATTTGCGCGGGCCTTCCGCCGTCATCAGCGTCCAGTAATATTCCTTGGAACCGGGGTAGCGCAGCAGCAGACAGTCGTATTTCTCCGAAATCAGCGCATCGGGATTGGCCGGGATGCCGCGCCGCGCCAGATAGGCCGGGGCGGCGCAGAGCACACGCTCGCAATTGAGAATCCCGCGCATGCGCAGATTGGAATCTTCGAGCACGCCGAGCTTGAAGGCGACGTCGACGCCCTCGGCGAGGATGTCGACATTGTGGTCGGAGAGGCGCACGCGCACCTCGATATCCGGATATTTGTCGTGGAATTCCGGGATGCCAGAGGCGATCAGCCGCCGGCCGATGCCGAGCGGCGCGGTGATCCTCAACGACCCCTTGGGGTTGCGCGACAGGTCGGCGATGGCGGCTTCGGCCTCGTTCACCGCCTCGATGATCTTGACCGCGCCCTCGTAGAATACCCTGCCGTGCTCGGTCGGCGAAAGCTTTCGCGTCGTGCGGTTGAAAAGCCGCACGCCCAAATGGCGCTCCAGCTCCTTGATGCGGTTGCTGGCGACCGCCGGCGTGACGCGCTGGTCGCGGCCCGCCGCCGAAAGCGTACCGAGTTCGACCACGCGAACGAAGACGCGGACATTATCGAGATAGGACATGGCCCCTTCTACCACATCGGTATGCGGATCACAGGGGGCGCGATCTTAAAGATTTTTTTGAAAGTGTTGGTGATAGCGAGGGATTTCTAAGAAAATCGCGCGATGGCAAGACGGATCTTCGAAGACTGGGAGGTCCCCTATGTATGAATACGCCATTGCCTGGGACTGGCTGACATTCGCCGTCCGCTGGTTGCACGTCATCACGGCGATCGCCTGGATCGGCTCGTCGTTCTATTTCGTCGCGCTCGATCTCGGCCTGAAGAAACATCCCGGCCTGCCGCCCGGCGCCCATGGCGAGGAATGGCAGGTGCATGGCGGTGGCTTCTACCACATCCAGAAATACCTGGTGGCGCCGGCCAACATGCCGGAGCATCTCGTCTGGTTCAAATGGGAAAGCTACGTCACCTGGCTCTCCGGCTTCGGCATGCTGTGCCTCGTCTATTATGCCGGCGCCGACCTGTTCCTGATCGATCCGAACGTGCTCGACGTCACCAAGCCGGTGGCCATCGCCATTTCGCTGGGTTCGCTCGCCTTCGGCTGGATCGTCTACAACCTGATCTGCAAGTCGTCTTTCGGCAATGACAATACCCGGCTGATGGTGGCCCTGTATTTCATCCTCGTCGCCGTCGCCTGGGGCTATACGCAGCTTTTCACCGGCCGCGCCGCCTTCCTGCATCTCGGCGCGTTCACCGCGACGATCATGTCGGCCAACGTTTTCTTCATCATCATGCCGAACCAGCGCATCGTCGTCGCCGACCTGATCGCCGGCCGCACGCCCGATCCGAAATACGGCAAGATCGCCAAGCAGCGCTCGACACACAACAACTACCTGACGCTGCCGGTGCTGTTCCTGATGCTGTCGAACCATTATCCGCTGGCCTTCGGCACGCAGTATAACTGGATCATCGCCTCGCTGGTCTTCCTGATGGGCGTCACCATCCGCCATTACTTCAACACCCGCCATGCCGATGCCGGCAACCCCACCTGGACGTGGCTGGCGACCGTGCTGCTGTTCATCGTCATCATGTGGCTCTCCACCGTGCCGAAAATCCTGAGCGGCGAAACGGCGGAGGCGAAAATCTCGGCGGCGCAACAACCCTTCGTGACGGCGCAGGCCTTTCCCCAGGTGCGCGACACCATTCTCGGGCGCTGTTCCATGTGCCATGCCAGGGAGCCCGGCTGGGAAGGGATCGTCGTTCCGCCCAAGGGCGTGACGCTGGAAACGGACGGCGACATCGCCGCTCATGCCCGCGAAATCTACCTGCAGGCCGGCCGCAGCCACGCCATGCCGCCCGCCAACGTCACCCAGATCTCCGGCGACGAGCGCCGCCTGCTGGTCGCCTGGTATGAAAGCGCCGTCAGCGGAGGCAAGACCGAATGAACACGCTCCTGATCCGCGGCCGTGTGCTGACCTTTCTTGCCGAGCCGCAGGGGATCGATGACGCCGCGTCCTATCGCTATATCGAGGACGGCGCGGTGCTGGTCCGCGACGGCAAGGTGGTGGCGAGCGGCGACTATGCCGATCTCCAGACGAAGGCCGGCGCCGATGCCGAGACTGCCGACCATCGCCCGCATCTGATCCTGCCGGGCTTCATCGACACGCATCTGCATTTTCCGCAGACGCAGGCCATCGCCTCCTACGGCGCCCAGCTTCTCGAATGGCTGAACACCTATATCTTCGTCGAGGAGCAGAAATTCGCCCATGCCGCCCATGCGGCCGCTGTGGCCGAACGCTTCATGGACGAGCTGATTTCCAACGGCACCACCACCGCCGTCGCCTATTGCTCGGTGCATCCGACAAGCGTCGACGCCTATTTTGCGGCGGCCGAAACGCGCGGCATGCGCATGATTGGCGGCAAGGTGATGATGGACCGCAACGCGCCGGATGCGCTCACCGACACGCCGCAGCAGGGTTATGACGAGACCAAGCGGCTCATCGAAAAATGGCATGGCCGGGGCCGCGCCCATTATGCCATCAGCCCGCGTTTCGCCATCACCTCGACGCCGGAGCAGATGGCGATGGCGCAGGCGCTCGTCGCCGAACATCCCGATTGCTACGTGCAGACGCATCTCTCCGAAAACCGCGACGAGATCGCCTTCGCCACCTCGCTTTACCCGGAAGCGAAGAATTACACCGACATCTATGCCCGTTACGGCCTGCTGAACGACCGCATGCTGCTCGGCCATTGCATCCATCTCAGCGACCGCGAGATTTCGGTGCTGGCCGAAACCGGTTCCGTCGGCGTCTTCTGCCCGACCTCGAACCTGTTCCTCGGCTCCGGCCTGTTCGACCGCGACCGTTTCGATGCGGCCGGCGCGCGCTGGTCGGTGGCGACCGATGTCGGGGCCGGCACCAGTTTTTCGATGCTGGAGACCATGGACGAGGCCTACAAGGTGCTGCACCTGCGCGGCCAGAAGCTGACGCCGTTCAACTCCTTCTACCGCATGACGCTCGGCAACGCCCGGGCGCTCAAGCTGGAAGACCGGATCGGCTCGCTGCATGACGGCGCCGATGCCGATATCGTCGTGCTGGATTCCAGCGGCAAATCGGCGATGGAATACCGCATGCGCACCGCGACGACGCTGGCCGAGGAACTCTTCATCCTCCAGACCATGGGCGACGATCGCTGCATCGCCGAAACCTACGTCGCCGGCAAGCCGATGAAGACCAAGGCCGCCAAGCGCCAGGCGGCGGCGAGCCGGTTGCTCGAAACCGTCTGATTACTTGACGGTGCAGATCCCGTTCGCGCCGCCGTGTCCGGTATAGGAGACGGCGGCGGAGCCGTCGGGATTGATGCTCAGCGAAATCGTCACCTTGCTGTTCTTGGCCTCGTAATAATTGTCGTTGACGACACGCAGCTTGGCTTCTTTGCCATTGATATAGATTGGCCCGCCTTCATCGGCATGCACCTCGATCTTGCCGGGGCAGGTGGCGTTGAGCAGCGGAAGCTTTGCGAAAGCCGGGCTTGCGGCGAGAAAGGCGAAGCCTGCGGCGGCGATGGCAAGGCGGATCATCGGCAGTTCCTTTTTCTGAGGTCTGTCGTAGGAACTGCGCCCCGAACGCACAAAGTCAAGCGCCGGCCACACGCCCGCCCATCGCCTTGGTCAGCCCCGCAGCAGCCGTCACCACGATGGGTCCGAGCGCGTCCACCTTCTCGTCCGGCAGGCGCACGGCCGGGCCGGAGACGGAGATGCCGGCGACCGCCTCGCCATATTCGTCGAAGATGGGGGCGGCGACGCAGCGCATGCCGAGCGTGTGCTCCTCGTCGTCGATGGACCAGCCGCGGGCGCGGATGTTTGCGATATCGTCGAGCAGCAGGGGCAGGCTGTCGCGGGTCTTGTCGGTGAAATGCTGCAAGGTGCGGCCAGCCAGCAGCGCCTCGATGCGGGCATCCGTCCAGGTCGACAGGATCGCCTTGCCGATGCCGGATGCATGGATCGGCCCGCGCCTTCCAGGGCGGAAGAAGGCGCGCATCGGCGCATGGCTTTCCACCTGCGAGATGAACACCACGTCGCCGTCGTCCTCGATGGCGATATTGGCGGTCTCGCCGCAACCCTCCATCAATTGCTTGAGAAACGGCCGGCTGATCGTGCCGAGCTTGCGGAAACGCAGGTAAGCGGTGCCGATCTCGAAGGCCTTGACGCCGATGGTCCAGGCGCCGGTCTCGGCGTCATGGGTCACCATGCCATGGCCGGCCAGCGACGTCAGCAGCCGGTGGACGGTGGACGGGGCCATGCCGGACTGGTCGGCGAGATCGGTCAGCCCCGCGCCATCGGCGCCGGCCACCAGCTCCAGCAGCTTCAGGCTGCGGTCCAGCACCTGAACGGAGGAGGGCGCGGCGTTCTTGCCGGCCTTGCGCCCCGGTTTGCCCCTCGTCGTTTCCTGCCGCCCGGCCATGCCTGCCTCTTCCTTTTTGGTGAGTCTCTCATAGCCGCCCTGCATCGATTGTTCCAGTTTTGTTGAAAATGTTTATTTCCATATGATGAGATTGATTTCCATTTTTAGATTGCGCGCCTCCGCCGTTGCGCTACCCTGCCTGTGAAGAGACGGAGGAAGACCCAATGGCGAAAATGCGTGCTGTCGATGCGGCCGTGCTGGTTCTGGAGAAGGAAGGCATTGCCTGCGCCTTCGGCGTTCCCGGCGCTGCGATCAATCCCCTCTATTCGGCGATGAAGGCGCGCGGCTCGATCCGCCATGTGCTGGCCCGCCATGTCGAGGGCGCCAGCCATATGGCCGAGGGTTACACCCGGGCGAAGGCCGGCAATATCGGCCTGTGCATCGGCACGTCCGGCCCTGCCGGCACCGACATGATCACCGGCCTCTATTCGGCCTCGGCGGATTCTATTCCCATCCTGTGCATCACCGGCCAGGCGCCGCGCGCCCGCCTCGACAAGGAAGATTTCCAGGCGGTCGATATCGCCAAGATCGCGGCCCCGGTCACCAAGTGGGCGGTCACGGTCATGGAGCCGGCGCTGGTGCCCTTCGTTTTCCAGAAGGCGTTCCACACCATGCGCTCCGGCCGTCCGGGCCCGGTGCTGATCGACCTGCCGATCGACGTCCAGCTCGCCGAAATCGAATTCGACATCGATACCTATGCCTCGCTCGGCGCCTACAAGCCGGCCGCCACCCGCGCCCAGATCGAGAAGGCGCTGGCCATGCTCAATGAGGCGGAACGGCCGCTGATCGTTGCCGGCGGCGGCATCATCAATGCCGATGCCTCCGACCTGCTGGTCGAATTCGCCGAGATCACCGGCGTTCCGGTCGTGCCGACGCTGATGGGCTGGGGCACGATCCCCGACGACCACCCGCTGATGGCCGGCATGTGCGGCTTGCAGACCTCGCACCGCTACGGCAATGCGACGATGCTGGCTTCGGATTTCGTCCTCGGCATCGGCAATCGCTGGGCCAATCGCCACACCGGCAATGTCGCGACCTATACGCAGGGGCGCAAGTTCGTGCATGTCGATATCGAGCCGACCCAGATCGGCCGCGTCTTCGCCCCCGATTTCGGCGTGGTTTCCGATGCGGGCGCCGCATTGAAGCTGTTCCTCGACGTCGCCACCGAATGGAAGGTTGAAGGCCGGCTGCGCGACTGGTCGTCCTGGCGCGAGGAATGCCGCGCCCGCAAGCGCACCATGCTGCGCAAGACCCATTTCGACCAGACGCCGCTGAAGCCGCAACGCGTCTATGAGGAGATGAACAAAGCGTTTTCGCGCGATACCTGCTACGTCTCGACCATCGGGCTCAGCCAGATCGCCGGCGCGCAGTTCCTGCATGTCTACAAGCCGCGCAACTGGATCAATTGCGGCCAGGCCGGCCCGCTCGGCTGGACGCTGCCGGCAGCCCTTGGGGTTCGCGCCGCCGATCCGGACCGGCCGATCGTCGCGCTCTCGGGCGATTACGACTTCCAGTTCCTGATCGAGGAACTGGCGGTCGGCGCCCAGCACAAGCTGCCCTATCTGCATGTGGTCGTGAACAATTCCTATCTCGGCCTCATCCGCCAGGCGCAGCGCGGCTTCAACATGGATTTCGAGGTCTCGCTCGGCTTCGACAACATCAATGCCACCGCCGATTCCGAAGCCGGCTACGGCGTCGACCATGTCGCGGTCGCCGAAGGCCTCGGATGCAAGGCGATCAGGGTGCGCAGCCCCAACGAGTTCCAGGAAGCCTTTGCCACGGCGCAGGATCTGATGCGGGAGCACCAGGTTCCCGTCGTCATCGAGTTCATCCTCGAACGGGTCACCAACATCGCCATGGGCGCCGATATCGATGCCGTCGTCGAATTCGAGGAATTGGCCGAACGCGGCGAGGACGCCCCGACCGCGACGCTGGCCGCCCTGCTGGACTGAGGAAAAGCATTTCCAGGAAAAGTGTGAAGCGGTTTTCCGTCCGGAAATGCGTCAATATCAGGAGAACAAAAATGCCGAAATTTGCGGCCAATCTCACCATGCTGTTTACCGAAGCGCCGTTCATGGAGCGTTTCGCCCTGGCCGCCAAGGCCGGTTTCGAAGGGGTGGAATATCTCTTCCCCTATGATTTCGACCGCGACGCCATCCGCGCCGAACTTGACAGGCACGGCTTGAAGCAGGTGCTGCACAACCTGCCCGCCGGCAACTGGGCCGGCGGCGAGCGCGGCATCGCCATCTTGCCCGACCGCATCGATGAGTTCCGCCGTGGCGTCGCCTCCGCCATCCAGTATGCGACGACGCTCGGCTGCACGCAGATCAATTGCCTCGCCGGCATCATTCCGGCCGGCATTGCTGAGGACGTGCTGCGCACCACCTTCGTCGCCAACCTGAAATACGCCGCCGCCGAACTCGGCAAGCACGGCATCAAGCTTTTGATCGAGCCGATCAACCGCTTCGATATTCCCGGCTTCTACCTGCATACCCCGGCGCAGGCGGCCTCGATCATCGCCGAGGTGGGCAGCGACAACCTCTACATCCAGTACGACCTCTACCACCAGCAGCGCACCGAGGGCGAGCTGATCGGCACCTTCAGGACGCATCAGGCGAAAATCGCCCATGTGCAGCTGGCCGACAATCCCGGCCGCAACGAGCCGGGGACCGGGGAGATTGCCTATGGCTACGTGTTCAAGACGCTGGATGGCCTTGGTTACGACGGCTGGATCGGCTGCGAATACAAGCCGCGCACGACGACGGAAGAAGGCCTCGGCTGGCTGGCCGAAGCCGGCCGCTGAGCCGGACGCATCGTTACAAGATCGGGAGACAGAACATGGCAAACATCGGATTCATCGGCCTCGGCATCATGGGCGCGCCCATGGCCCGCCACCTGCAGCAGGCCGGCCACACGGTCATCACCTCGAAACATTCGAGCCCGCCGCGCCAGGAGCTGGTGGAGGGCGGCCTCCGGGTCGTCGATACGCCGAAGGCGGTGGCCGAAGCCGCCGAGACCATCATCCTGATGCTGCCGGATACGCCGCAGGTGCAGGATGTGCTGTTTTCTGAAAACGGCGTCGCCAAGGGCCTTTCCGCCGGCAAGCTGGTCATCGACATGAGCTCGATCTCGCCGATCGAGACCAAGGAATTCGCCAAGAAGGTTCGGGCGACCGGCGCTGAATATGTCGACGCCCCGGTATCGGGTGGCGAAGTCGGGGCGAAGAACGCCTCGCTGTCGATCATGGCCGGCGGTTCGCAGGAAAGCTTCGACCGGGCGCTGCCGCTGTTCCAGCTGATGGGCAAGAACATCACGCTGGTCGGCGATTGCGGCGACGGGCAGGTGACCAAGGTCGCCAACCAGATCATCGTGGCGCTGACCATCGAGGCGGTGTCCGAGGCCCTCGTCTTCGCCTCCAAGGCCGGCGCCGATCCGGCCCGCGTCCGCGCGGCGCTGATGGGCGGTTTCGCCTCGTCGCGCATTCTCGAAGTGCATGGCGAGCGCATGGTCAAGCGCACCTTCGATCCCGGTTTCCGCATCTCGCTGCACCAGAAGGATCTGAACCTCGCGCTGCAGGGCGCCAAGGCCATCGGCGTCGCGCTGCCCAACACGGCCTCGACGCAGGAACTGTTCAACCAGTGCGCCGCCCATGGCGAGGCCGGTCTCGACCATTCAGGTCTCGTCAAGGCGCTGGAGCGCATGGCGAACCACGCCGTCGCCTGACGACGGCCTGGCCGGGCGGGGAGGGGAGCCCCGCCCGGCCGTTTTTTGATGCGCGGACGTTGTCCCTCTGAAAAACCGGACCGCCAGGGCCTTTTCCGGCCTTGAGAGGCGCGCCATTTTCTGCGATGGCGCCTATCGATGCGATGATGTGATTGCGGGCGACCTGCCCAAGCGCCCGATACCCGGAGGAAACCCATGTCGATTGCCAATCCGCGCGCCTTTCTGGAAAGCCTCTTTCATGCCGCCGTGGCTGCTGCCGATCCCGAAAAGGTGCTGGCTGCCAACCTGCCGGAAAAACCGAAGGGGCGCACGGTGGTGATCGGCGCCGGCAAGGGCGCGGCGCAGATGGCGCGCGCCTTCGAGCGCCTCTGGGACGGCCCGCTGGAGGGCGTCGTCGTCACCCGCTATGGCTATGGCGCGCCATGCGAGCGTATCGAGGTTCTCGAAGCCGCCCATCCGGTGCCGGATGAAAACGGGCTTGCCGCCTCGGCCCGGCTGAGCGCGGCCGTCAGCGGGTTGACGCAAGACGATCTGGTGGTGGCGCTGGTGTGCGGCGGCGGCTCGGCGCTATTGCCGTCGCCGGCGGGCGACCTGACGCTCGCCGACGAGATCGCCGTCAACCGGGCGCTGCTCGCCTCGGGCGCGCCGATCAGCGCCATGAACGCCGTGCGCAAGCAGGTGTCGCGCATCAAGGGCGGACGGCTTGCCGCCCTTGCCCATCCGGCCCGCGTCGTCTCGCTGGTGGTTTCCGATATTCCCGGCGACAATCCCGCCCTCGTCGCCTCCGGCCCGACGATATCGGACGCCACCACCCGCGCCGATGCTTTGCGTCTCATCGAGCGCTACCGTCTCGACCTGCCGGAAAACGTCATGCGCCATATCCGCGACGGCAAGGACGAGCCGCCGCTGCCGGGCGATCCCCGTTTCGCCCGCAACGAGGTAAAACTCGTCGCCTCCGCCGCCGTGTCGCTGGAAGCCGCCGCCGAAGCGGCGCACAAGGCCGGCATCGAGGCTGTCATCCTCTCCGATGCCATCGAGGGCGAGGCGTGCGAAGTCGGCCGCGTCCATGCGGCAATCGCGGCGGAAGTCGTGCGCCGCGACCGGCCGTTCCAAAAGCCGGTCGTCATCCTCTCCGGCGGCGAGACCACCGTGACCATCAAGGGCAAGGGCAAGGGCGGCCGCAACGGCGAGTTCCTGCTGTCCTTCGCCTGCGCCATCGACGGCTTGCCGGGCATTTGCGCGCTCGCCGCCGATACCGACGGCATCGACGGCTCCGAGGACAATGCCGGCGCCTTCGCCGACGGCGACAGCGTGTCGCGCCTCGCCGACCAGGGCAGGGACGCCGCCGAATTCCTGGCCCGCAACGATAGCTGGAGCGCCTTCGATGCGCTTGGCGACCTCTTCGTTCCCGGCCCGACCGGCACCAATGTCAACGATTTTCGCGCGATCCTGGTCCAGCAGGCTGAGTTGCCGTGATTTTCCGGTGAATTCGCGCGGCTGAGCACGACGGGGGTTGAGCAAATCAGCCAGGACGTGCATTGTCACAGGCTTGTCACACGATAAGCCTGAGGCAGAAGGATTGATGGCGGGGTTTGAGTCGGGCATCGCGGAACGCCTGTGTGCGATCGTGGAGAAGCAGGGCCCGGGCGAACGTGTCTGGCGCATCGAGCTCGATGGCGTCACCTACTGGGTGAAGCGGCCGGAAGCGCATTCCCTCTGGTGGCGGCTGCGCAAGGGGGATCCCGCGCGGGCGCTGGAGCGCGAGCGCAAGGGCCTGCATGCCATGCGCCGCCTTGGCCTGCCGGTCGCCGATCTCGTCCATGAAGGCCCCGATTACCTCGTCACCCGCGATGCCGGCATTCCCATGTCGGAGGTGGTGCGCAGCACGACGATCCCCGACGAGGAGCGCTGCCGCGCGCTGCTTTGCGCCGCCACCGCCCTGCATCGCATCCATGAGGCAGGGCTTGCCCATGGGCGGCCGAACCTCAAGGACATCCTCTGGGACGGCGCCGACGTCACCTTCATCGATCTGGAAATGTTCGGCGTGGTGCGCAACCTGCGCCGCGCGCAGATCCTCGACCTGCTGATGTTCGGCCTGAGCTGCTTTGCGGTCGGCGGCCGCGCCGCGCCCGATATCGACCGGGCGTTGCTGCATTACCGCAAGCTCGATCTCGGCAATATCTGGAGCGGGGCGATCCGCTGGCTGCGCCGGGTGCGTCCGATCGAGCGCGCCACGCGCCCGATCCAGCGCTCCGCCAAGCCGATGCGCGACCTGCGCGCCTTCTCGGCTCTGGTCGAGCACATGCTGGACGACGAAAAACGCGCGGCGGAGGGGCGCTGACGCGCGTCGCGCATTTCCCAGCCGGTGAGATCGCTGCGGGCGTCGGGACGCTTTAGCCGAGCCGGTAGAACCGCAGCCCGTTGGTTTCGAATATCCCCTGCAGCGCGTCCGCCCCGAACATCCCGCCGAGCAGATCGCGGGCGAGGTCGACGACGTGGGCGTGGCTGGCCGCCAGCGTGCAGACCGGCCAGTCGGAGCCGAACACCAGCCGCTGCGGGCCGAAGGCGTGGGCGACATGGGTGACGAAGGGGCGGATGCGTTCGGCCGACCAGTCGGGACCGGCCTCCGTCACCAGCCCGGAGATCTTGCAATGCAGGCCGGGAATGGCGGCCAGCGCCGTGATGCCCTCGGCCCAGCCGGCCTCCATCGGCCGGGTCATGTCCGGCTTGGAGATATGGTCGAGAATGGCGTGGACGCCGGGCGTCGCCCGCAAGGCCTCGATCATCGCCGGCAGATGGCGGGGGAAGGTGAGGATGTCGAAGGGAACGCCGCGCCGGGCGACTTCGGCCAGCGAGGTGCGGAAGCGCGGATCGGCGATCAGCGCGGGATCGTGGCCCTGTAGCATCGGGCGCAGACCGATCCATTTTTCCTGCGCCGCATAGTGATCGAGCCGCGCGGCAAAATTTTCCTGGAGCATGTCCATCCAGCCGACGACGCCGGCGACGAAATCGGTCTTGCGGGCGATATCGAGCAGGTAGTCGGTCTCCGCCTCGGTCTCGGCGGCCTGCACCAGAACGGTGCGAGTGATGCCGGCCGCCTGCATCAGCGGCCGAAGATCCTCGGGTCCGAAATCGCGCAGCAGCGGTTTCAGGTCCGGCGTCATCCAGCCGTAATCGCCGCGGGCGACGGCCCAGAAATGGTGATGCGCGTCGAGCATGTCTTGTTCCCTAACCCATTACGTGCGCAGCACGCCCTTCTTCAGGATGATATTGGCATAGAGCCGGCGCTCGCCGGTGGCAATCACGGCATAGGCCTCCTTGGAGCGATCGTAGAAGGCGAAGCGGTCGATGGCCTCCAGCGGCAGCGCCTTGCCCTCGGCCTTTTCGAGCAGTGCCTCGAATTCCGGGTAGATGGCCGGGCGCTCGCCGGGCGCATCCATGGCGGCGGCGGGCTGGTCGACGAAATCGTCGAGCGGCAGCACCGACAGAACCGCCTCCAGCACATCCGTCGCGCTGATGCCCGGCAGGCGCACCAGACGCTGCGCCACCGCATCGGCCGGGAAATTGGCATCGGTGATGACGATCTCGTCGCCATGGCCCATGTCGGACAGGATGGCCAGCAGTTCGCCTGATAGCAACGGATTGATGGATTTCAGCATGGTATCCTCTTCATTCCAAAAGGGTTTTCAGCCGGCCTTGGCCAGCGCGGTATCGAGATCGGCCCAGATTGCATCGGGCAGATCGGTGTCGAACCATTCGACATTCTGTTTCAGCTGCGCCGCCGTCTTGGCGCCGATGACGACGCAGGTGGCGGCCGGATGGCGCATGGGAAAACGGATGGCGGCGGCGGCGAGCGGCACGCCGTAATCGTCGCAGACGCCGCGCAGCGCCTCGACGCGGGCGACGATTTTGGGATCGGCATCCGCATAGTTGAACTTTTTGCGCCCGCCCTTGGGCGCGGCCAGAATGCCGGAATTGTAGACGCCGGCGAGAACCAGCGCCATGCCGCGCTTTTCGGCCAGCGGCAGGAAGCTTTCGCCGGCATCGCGGTCGAGCAGCGAATAGCGACCGGCGAGCATGGAAACGTCGAGATCGGTCTCCTCCAGCGCGTCGCGGATCGCTTCCCATTCGTTGACGCCGAGGCCGAAGCCCTTGATATCGCCGGCCGCCTTCAATTCCTGCAGCGCGCGAAAACCGCCGCCCCTGGTCAGCGCGCCCCAGTGATGGTCGTGCAGATCGGCATGGGTAACGCGGCCGATATCGTGGACGTAGAGAATGTCGAGCCTGTCCATCCCAAGCCGCTGCTGGCTGTCGTCGAAGCTGCGCATGACGCCGTCATAGCTGTAGTCGAAGACCTCGCGGAAGGGCAGACCGTTCCACCAGCCGGGATCGAGCGGGTTCTTCGGCGGCGCCGGCGGCAGCTTGCGGCCGGCGCGCTCGGTGGTCATCAGCCGTCCCACCTTGGTGGAGAGCACATGGCTGCCGTCGTGTTCACGCAGCACCTGGCCGGTGAGGTGTTCGGAGCGGGTCAGGCCGTACATCGGCGCGGTGTCGAAATAGCGGATGCCGAGATCCCAGGCGGCATTCAGCATCTCCAGCGCCTGCGCGGTCGGCACGTCGGCATAGAGGCCGCCGAGCGGGGCCGAGCCGATGCCGAGTGCTGTGACTTCGAGGCCGGTCTTGGCGACCTTGCGGCGGGTGGTGGCGGTCAGGGTCATCTTGGCTCCTTCAGGTATGGGCGCGGCCACGATTGCGGCTTCTGGCGAAAACCACAAGCCCGACGCCGATCAGAAGCAGGCTGCCGCGCACGATCTGGCGCTCGCTGTCGGTCCAGCCGAGAAGGGCGGCACCGTTCAGCAGGCCGATGAGGAAGATCACCGCCGCCAGCGTGCCGAGCACATTGGGTTTGCCGAGCTTCAGCGCCATGCCGCCGAGCAGCACCGAGGTCAGCCCGTCGAGGAAATAGGAGGTGCCGAGATAGGGCTGGCCGGAGGAAAGATTGGCCGCCAGCAGCACGCCCGCCAGCGACGAGACGATGCCGGACAGCACGTAGAGCATGAACAGCATGCGGTTGACCGGCACGCCGGCTTCGACGACAGCGGCGCGGTTCTGCTCCAGCGCATAGATGTAATGACCGAAGGTCAGCTTTTCCTGCACGAACCAGGAGATGGCGTAGAGCAGGCCGACGATGACGCCGATCAGCGGCACGACGCCGAGGCGCAGGTTGAGGATCGAACCGACGAAGCCGGTATTGGACAGCGAAATCGAGGTGCCCAAGCCGATGGCCGCCGCGACAGAGGCGGCAAGCGCGCCGGTGGCGATGGTGATGACCAGCGCCGGCAGGCGAAGCCCGGCGACGAGACCGGCATTCAGCAGGCCGAAGACGAGGCCGGCGGCAAGGCCGCCCAGCGTCGCTAAGGCCCAGCCGCTGCCTGCCTGCACGAGGCCGGCGACAATCATGTTCGACAGCGCCGCCACCGACATGAAGCTGACATCGATCTCGCCGGCGGCGACGATCCAGGTCAGGCCGAGGAACATCAGCGCCGCGATCGATGCCGACATCAGCATGCCATGGATATTGCCGGGCGCGATGAAGGTCGGGCGCAGCCAGGCGAAGGCGATGAAGACGACGATGACCAGCAGGAAGAAGCCGTAGCGGGTGAAGACGCCGCCATGGCGGTGGGGTTTTGCCGGTTGGCGGGCGGGCGAGAGCGAGGCGGTGATGTCCGTCATGCCGTCTTGTCCTTCTTGGCGACCAGGGTGCGGAACAGGCCGGAGACGCGCGGATCGAACAGCGCGATGGCCGCGATCAGCACGGTGCTGACGATGGCGTCCGAATAATAATAGGGGATGGCGAGCAGAGTGAAGCCGTTGAGCATGGTCGACATCATCAGCGTGCCGGCAAGCGTGGCGCCGACCGAAGGCCGGCCGAAGAGGGCGGCGCCGAGATAGACGGCGGCGAAGGCCGGCATCAGGAGCTGGTTGCCGGCGGTGACGTTGGCGGCGCCGGAGGACGCGACCAGCAGCGTGATCGACAGACAGGCCATCATGCCGCAGATGGCGAAGGCGGCGACGATCAGCGTGCGCGTCGGAATGCCGGAAAAGCGCGCCGAGGTGCGGTTTTCACCCGTCGCATAAAAGCCGCGGCCGAAGCGCGAGGCATGCAGCACCACGAAGCCGACGATGGCGGCCGCCATCAGGATGGCGAAGGGCATGTCGAGGCCGAGGATCTTGCGGTCGTTCAGGTCGAGAATGCCCGACATGAAGAAGTTCTGCGAGATCGAGGTGCCGTTGGAATAGAAATAGGAAAAGCCGATGGCGAGGCCGCCGGTGGCGATGGTGGTGACGATATCGGGCAGGCCGAGGCGGGCAACGGCGACGCCGTTGACGAGGCCGAAGGCGATACCGACCGCAAGCCCGCCGCAGACCGCGACCGACAGCGGCATGCCTGACGCGATCAGCCAGCCGAGCGTCATGGCGCCGAGCGAGGCGACGCCGGGAAAGGACAGGTCGAACTGGCGCACGACGATGACGAAGGTCAGGCCGAGCGCGGCCAGCCCCTGCACCGACATATGCCGCATCAGCGCGCGAATATTGCCCTCGGAGAGGAAGGCGGCGTTCTGCGTCCAGAACAGGCCGGCGATGACCGCGACAAGCGCGACGAAGGCCAGCAGACGAATGATCAGGCGGCCGGAAATCATGCCGTCATCTCCCCCATGATGCCTGCGGAAAGAAGCTGGTCGCGGGTGGTCGCCCGGTCGGGCGCGCCGATGGGCGCTCCCTTGTAGAGCGCCACCGTGCGGTCGGCCACGCCATGCACCTCGTCGCAATCCGAGGAGATGACGATCACGGCCGCATCGCGCGAGATTTCCCGCATCAGGCTGTAAATCTTGGAACGGGCGCCGATATCGACGCCTACGGTCGGTTCGACGAAGATATAGACCTCCGCCTGGCGATAGAGGCCCTTGGCGATGACCACCTTCTGCTGGTTGCCGCCGGAAAAGCCGCGAAGCGCGCGGTGGAGCTTCGGTGGCTGCAGATCGACCTTGGCGGCGAGCGCCGCCGCCTGCTTGCGGTTGTCGCCGAAACGCAGGATGCCGCCGAGCGAGGCGCGGCCGAGATTGGCGAGCGTGGTGTTGAACACCACGTCCTCATCCATGGTCAGGCCTTCGCTGCGCCGGTCGCCGGGCACGAGGAAGATGCCGGCCTGCAACGCCTGCGCCGCTGAGCGGAAGCGTACGGCGCGGCCCTTGAGATGGATTTCGCCGCTATCAGGGGCGACGACGCCGAACAGCGCCTTGGAGAGTTCGTCGACGCCGGAGCCGACCAGGCCGAAAATGCCGAGGATCTCGCCCTTGCGGGCGGCGAAGGAGACGTTGCGGAACAGGCCTTCGGCCGAGAGGTTCTTCGCCTCCAGCACGATGTCGCCATCGGTCTTTTGCGAGCGCGGCGGGAAGGTCAGGCCCTTGTCGGAATCCAGCATCAGGTTGGGGATCGAGATCTTTTTCTCGCGCGCTTCCTTGACCGTATGCGTCGCGACATTGCGGCCGCCGCGAAAGACGGTGAAGGCGTCGGCGATCTCGAATACCTCTTCGAGGCGGTGGGTGATGTAGATGATGGCGATGCCGGCGGCCTTCAGCGTTTTCATCATCGAAAACAGCGAGGCCTTTTCGCGCTCGGTCAGCGTCGAGGTCGGCTCGTCGAGGATGAGGATGCGGGCGTTTTCGAGCCTCAGCGCATGCAGGATGGCGACGATTTCGCGGTCCACCGCCGGCATGTCGGCGACGCGGCGGCCGAGATCGATATCGATGGGGAAGCGCGACAGCATGGCTTGCGCGCGCGCCGCGATGCCGGAGCGGTCGATGCGCGAGAACAGGCCGGGTTTTGCGCTTTCATGGCCGAGAAAGATGTTTTCGGCGCCGGTCAGGTCGCCGACCAACTCGGGATGCTGCTGCACCACGGCCACGCCCGCCTCGATCGCCGCGCGCGGCGAGCCCAGATCGTAAGCCTTTCCGGCGATCTCGATGGTCCCGCCATCCTTGGAATAGACGCCGGAGAGGATCTTGATCAGCGTCGACTTGCCGGCGCCGTTGACGCCGAGCAGAGCATGGACCTCGCCCTCCCCAAGACAGAAGTCGACATCGTCAAGCGCGTTGACATCGCCGAAGCGTTTCTGGATCCCGCGCATCGCGAGGATCGTGCCCGTTTGACCAGCCACAGCCGGGTTCCTCCTGAAGTCTATCCGCCTCCCGGAACGGGCGGCGACGCCTGCCGCCACCCGCTGGGGGAGGAATTTTTTCCGTTTTCCCGTCTCCTCCGGGGGAGAAGGTCGAAGAGGCGGACTCTGCCTCCTGTCGAAGGGCGAGGGAATGATCGAGAGGCTTAAAAGCCCTTAGAGAACCCGCGCCCAGCCGAGCTTTGCCGCTTCGCCCGGCATGTCGTAGGTGTCGGGAATGTTCGGCAGCGGGTCGAGCGAGGCCTTGGTCACCGCGTAGGACGGGGTGATGACGAAGCGCGGGGCCTGGCGGCCGGCGGCGACTTCCTGGGCATAGAAGGCGTTCATATAGGCCATTTCGTAGAAGCTCTGCGCCATGGTCAGCTTGAACGGCGAATCCGCCTTGATGTATTCGAACGACTGCTGGCCGCCGTCGATGCCGGTGATCATCACCGGGCGACCCGAAGCGCGGATCGCGAGCGTGCCTTCGGAGGCCGCGCCATCCCAGGCGCACCAGATGGCGTCCAGTTCCGGATTGGCGGTGAGGATCTGGTCGACGACCTGACGCGGCGTGGTCGAGCCGCCGAGCGCAAAGGCGATTTCCGAGACGATCTTGATGTCGGGGTAGCGAACGAAGACCGACTTGGCGCCGAGCGTGCGCTGGTCCCAGCTCTCGTTCGACGGCAGCGACACGAGCGCCACCTTGCCTTTGCCGCCCAGCTGGTCGGCGATATATTGCGCCGGATGGGCGCCGAGGCCGAAATTGTTCGACATTGCCGTCGAGGTCACGGTGACGTTGGGCACGTAGGAGTCACCGACGAAGATCGGAATGCCGGAAGCGACGGCCTGCTGAACGGCCGGCGAGATCGCGGCGGCATCGGCGGGCGTGATGAAGATCGCGGCCGGCTTGGCCTCGACGAAGGCGAGGATCTGGTCGGCCTGCTTCTTGACGTCGTAATTGGCGTCGGCGATCGTCAGCTTGCCGCCGAGACGCTCGACGGCGTCCTTGTAGCCGTTGACGATGTGGCGGCCGGATTCCCAGACGGTCCAGCCGAGCGAGGCACAGAAGGTCTTTTCGGCATTCTGCGCCCAGGAGAATTCCGGGCGGGCCAGTGCGGCGGCGACGGTGGTCGCGGCGGCTGCCGAAAGCAGGCCGCGCCGCGTCAGGCGGAAGCCGCCGGCATTGTCGACGAATTCCGGCTGCTTGTTGTCTTCAGTCATTTCCATCCTCCCAAGATCGGGCGCTCCAGGCCCGGTTCGATATGCCTTTGCCGGACGGAACCCCCGTCCGGCCGTTCCAGACGCCAATCGCCTCAGGCGGCGTGGCGCAGAATGTCGAGATAGTCCGCCTGACTGGCGATCCGCGGATTGGTCGCGTGGCAATGGTCCTTCAGCGCGGCATGCGAGACCTGCTCCATCATCGCTTCCGTCACGCCCATCTCCTTCAGCCCCGAGGGCATGCCGAGACGGATGTTGAGGGCGGCGACGACGTCATCGGGCTGGCCGCCCATGCGGCTCGCCAGCACGTCCCATTTGCCGCCGATCACCTCGCGGTTGAAGCGCAGCACCGCCGGCATCAGCACGGCGTTCAGCGTGCCGTGATGCAGGTTGAGTTCGCGGATGGCGCCGAGCGGATGGGTCAGCGCATGCACGGCGCCCAGTCCCTTCTGGAAAGCCATGGCGCCTTCCAGCGCGCAGACCATCATGTCGCGGCGCGCCTTGCGGTCGGTGCCGTCGGCCATGGCGCGCTCGATGGCGCCGAGACCGCAATCCAGGCCATGCAGCGCAATCGCCTCGGCCGGCGGATTGAAGGCCGGCGCCATGTAGGTTTCCAGGCAATGCGAGATGGCGTCCATGCCGGTGGCGGCCGTCAGGCGCGGCGGCAGGCCATAGGTGAGTTCTGGATCGCACAGCGCAATCGAGGGCAGCATGAAGCCGGAGAGAATGCCGAGCTTGCGTCCGTCCGCCGTGATGATGACGGCGGCGCGGCCGACTTCGGAACCCGTGCCGGAGGTGGTGGGCACGGCGATCATCGGACAGATATTGCCATGGATGCGGGCGACGCCGCCGGACACGGCAGTATATTGCTCCAGCGGTCCCGCATGCCCGGTCAGCAGGCGAACGGCCTTGGCGAGATCGAGCGACGAGCCGCCGCCAAGCCCGACGATGCCGTCGCAACCGCTCTTCAGATAAAGCGCATGGGCGGCGACCACCGCCTCTTCCGTCGGGTTGGCCGGGGTCTCGTCGAAGACGACGGCGCTGTCGCCGAGAAGGGCGGCCACGCGGCCCGCAAGTCCCGAAGCGGAAAGGCCTTTATCGGTTGCGATCAGCGGCCGCTTGACGTTCAGCGCGGCGAGAAATTCCGGCAGGCGGGCGATCTCGCCTTCGCCGAATTCGATGCGCGTCAAATAGGTGATCGTGCTCACAGGCGCACCTGCGAGACCGTGGCGCCGATGCGCTTTGTCATGGTCTTCTCCCTGATGGCGCCGCGGGATCGCTTGCGGTCCCTGCGGTAGCTCATATATGAGTTATACAGGCTACAGATATATGAGTTTGTCAACCGACTCCGAAAAAATAATTGCAACACCCCATAAAATATGCGTAATTACAGGCAGGAGAGGAAACACGCATGCTCAAACAACCCACACAGAAAGCCGATCAGGTATATGAGTTGCTGCGGCACTCGATCATCATGCTGGAGATCCAGCCGGGCGCGCCGATTGTCGAAAAGGACATCTGCGCCGAGCTTTCCGTGTCGCGCACGCCTGTCCGGGAGGCGGTCCAGAAGCTGGCGGAAGAGGGGCTGGTCAATGTCATTCCCCATTCCGGCACCTATGTCAGCCACATCTCGTTTCAGGTGGCGGAGGAAGGTTTCGTCATCCGCCGGGCGCTGGAGATCGAAAGCGTGCGCCGCGCCGCCCAGCGTTTCGACGAGGCGGGCGGCCGGGAACTCGACGCGCTGGTCGGGCGCATGCGCGGCCTGATCGAAACCGGGCAGCTGGAGCGCTATCTCGACGAGGACGACGCGCTGCATGCCAAGATCGCGCAGATGAGCGGCATGCCGCGCATCTGGAAATTCATCACGCTGGCCAAGGTGCATCTCGACCGCATGCGACAGCTTTCGGCCCCGGTTCCGGGCCATCTCGCCATGGTGACGGAGCAGCATGCGGCCATCGTCGCTGCCATCCGCGCCGGCAAGCCGGACCAGGCGGAACTTGCCATGCGTATCCACCTGGAATCGTCCTTCGACGTCATGGCCAGGCTCTATCAGGAAAGAACCAGCATGTTTTCACAGGAAGCGCCCTGATGGCGGACGCAAGCAACTACATCTCGCCGCTGATCCGGCTCAATTCCGGCGACAATGTCGCCGTTGCCCGCGAGCAGATCGATCCGGCCGTCATGCCCGATATCGACGGCCTGCGGCCGCTCGCCAAAATTCCGCGCGGCCACAAGATCGCGCTGTCGCCGATTGCCCGCGGCGCCGCGGTGACCAAATACGGCCAGACCATCGGTTTCGCCAGCGAGGACATCGAGGCCGGCCAGCATGTGCACAGCCACAACCTCGCCGTCGGCGAATTCACCCGCGACTACGCCATGTGCGCCGATGCCGTGGCGCCTGAGATGGTGCCGGAGCCGGAGCGCGCCACCTTCATGGGCTATGCCCGCCCGGATGGCCGCGTCGGCACGCGCAACTACATCGCCGTCATCTCCTCGGTGAACTGTTCCGCCACCGTCTCCAAGGCGGTCGCGGCGCATTTTTCGGCGCCCGGCGTCATGGAGCGTTATCCCGGCGTCGACGGGGTGATCGCGCTGACCCATGGCGGCGGCTGCGCCTTCAACACGAAAGCGGAGGGTTACGATTACCTGACCCGCACCATCGCCGGTTACGCCACCCATCCCAATGTCGGCGGCGTGCTGATGATCGGGCTTGGCTGCGAGACCAACCAGATCCCGGCGCTGCTCAAGCGCGAGGGTCTTGGCGAAAACGACCGGCTGCGCACCATGACCATCCAGCAGGTGGGCGGCACGCGCCGCACCATCGAGGCCGGCATTCGCGCCGCCGAGGACATGATGCCGCTCACCGGCGCCATCGAACGCACGCCGCAGCCGGTCAGCGGCCTGTCGCTGGCGCTGGAATGCGGCGGTTCGGACGGTTATTCCGGCATTTCCGCCAATCCCGGCCTCGGCTATGCCGCCGATCTGCTGGTCCGCCATGGCGGCACGGTCATCCTCGCCGAAACTCCCGAGATCTATGGGGCCGAACATCTGCTGACCCGGCGCGCCGTCAGCCCCGCCGTCGCCGAAAAGCTGTTGCAGCGCATCGAATGGTGGCGCGACTATACCAGCCGCAACAATGCCGAGATGGACAACAACCCCTCGCATGGCAACAAGCAGGGCGGCCTGACCACCATTCTCGAGAAATCGCTGGGCGCGGTCGCCAAGGGTGGCATGTCGCGGCTGAACGCCGTCTATGAATATGCCGAAAAGGTCACCGAGCCCGGCCTCGTCTTCATGGATACGCCGGGCTACGATCCCGTCGCCGTCACCGGACAGGTGGCGGGTGGGGCGAACCTGATCGCGTTCACCACCGGGCGCGGCTCCGTCTCCGGCTTCAAGCCGGCGCCGACGCTGAAGCTCGCCACCAATTCCGACATGTATCGCCACATGGTCGAGGACATGGATATCGATTGCGGCACGGTGGTAACAGGCGTCGAGACCATCGAGGCGCTGGGACGGCGCATCTTCGAGCTGATGATCGATACGGCGTCCGGCAAGGAGACCTGCAGCGAGGCCTTCGGCTACGGCGACAATGAATTCGTGCCCTGGCAGGTCGGCGCCGTCATGTGACGGCCGATCACCGGGCAGTTTGAGCCCATGAACGAGACGTTTTTCCCTGCCTGGACCTCCAGGCGGGCAGGAGGAGATTTGCGATGAACACGATCGACACCCACTATGACGTGGTGATCGTCGGCGCCGGCGTCGGCGGCGGCGCCATGGCCAATCGGCTGTCTGCGACCGGCGCGCGCGTGCTGATGATCGAGCGCGGCAACTACCTGCCGCGCGAGGCCGACAACTGGTCGGTGAAGGCGGTTTTCCACGACCGCAAATATACCGCCAACGAGACCTGGCGCGACAAGGACGGCAAACCCTTCCACCCTTCGACCTTCTATTATGTCGGCGGCAATTCGAAATTCTTCGGCGCCGCCACCGTGCGTTTCCGCGTCGAGGATTTCGAGGACCTGCAGCATGAGGGCGGCGTCGCGCCGGCCTGGCCGGTGCGTTACGCCGATTTCGCCCCCTATTACGACGAGGCCGAGCGGCTGATGGGCACGCATGGCACGGCCGGCGCCGATCCGATCGAACCGCCGCGCTCCGGCCCGATGCCCTATCCGACCATCGGCCACGAGCCGGAAATCGAGGCCATCGCCGAAAAGCTGCGCGCCAAGGGTCTGCGGCCCTTCCCGCTGCCGATCGCCATCGACCGCCACAAGGGCGGGGCCTGCATTCGCTGTTCCACCTGCGATGGTTTCGCCTGCAAGCTGGGCGCCAAGAACGATGCCGAAGTGCGCCTCGTCGCGCCCGCGCTTGCCAGTGGTCGCGTCGATCTGGTGCTCGACACCAAGGTGCGCCGCATGCTGACCGATGCATCGGGAAAACGCGTCACCGGCATCGAGGTGGAGCAGGACGGTCAGGTCAAGGTGATCTCGGGCGACCTGTTCATCTCCTCGGCCGGCGCGATCAATTCGACGGCGCTGTTGCTGCGCTCGGCCAATGACAAGCATCCGCGCGGGCTCGGCAACAACACCTCCGATCAGCTCGGCCGCAATTACATGGCCCATAACAATACGGCGATGATGGCGATCCACCCCTTCCGCAAGAACCGGGTGACCTTCCAGAAATCCATGGCGATCAACGATTTCTATCTCGCCAATGCCCACCGCCCCTGGCCGATGGGCAATGTGCAGGGCTTGGGCAAGCTGCAGGGCGGCATGCTGACCGCCAATGTCAGATGGCTGCCGGAATGGCTGATGGACCGCTTCGCCGAGCGCTCGGTCGACTGGTGGATCATGTCGGAAGACCTGCCCGATCCGAACAACCGCGTAACGCTCGACAGCGACGGCACCATCCGCGTTGCCTATACGCCCAACAACCTGACCTCGCATAACGAGCTGGTGCGCCACTGGACCCGCATCATGCGCTCCATCGGCTATCCGATCATCATCACCCAGCGCATGGATATCACCGTGTCCATGCATCAATGCGGCACCGCCCGTTTCGGCAACGATCCGGCGACGTCGGTGCTCGATCCCACCTGCAAGGTCTGGGACGTCGACAATCTCTATGTCGTCGACGCGTCCTTCCTGCCCTCGTCCACCGGCTTCAACCCGTCGCTGACCATCGTCGCCCAGGCGGTGCGCACGGCTGAGCACATCACATCCAACGTTTTCAAGGCAAGCACGGCGGCCTGAACCGCCGCACCGTTTCGGGAGGATACCCATGAATGCTGTCAACGGAGGTCTGTTCGACCTCACAGGCAAAATCGCCATCGTCACCGGCGCGTCGCGCGGCATCGGCGAGGCGCTGGCCAAGGGGCTGGCGGCGCAGGGCGCAAGCGTCGTCGTCAACTACCAGTCGGCGGCCGGGCGGGCCGATGCCGTCGTCGCGGCCATCGAGGCGGCCCGCGGCAAGGCGAAGGCCATCCAGGCCGATATATCGGTGGAGGCCGATGCCGACCGGCTGATCGCCGAGACCGTCGCCGCCTTCGGGCGTGTCGATATCCTCGTCAACAATGTCGGCATCGTCTTGCCGGCGGCGGCTGAGGATTGCTCGCTGGACACCTGGCGGCGCACCATGTCGGTCAATCTCGACGGCGTCTTCCTCGTCTCGCGCGCCGCCGGCCGGCAGATGATCGCCCAGAAATCCGGCTCGATCATCTCCATTGGCTCGATGTCGGGCCGCATCGTCAACTGGCCATTCCGCCATGCCGCCTACAATGTCTCCAAGGCCGGCGTGCATATGCTGACCAAGGCGCTGGCGACCGAATGGGCCGAGCACAACATCCGCGTCAACGCCATTGCGCCGGGCTATATCCGCACCGAGCTGACCGACGAGGTCATCAAGGAACATCCCGACGTGGTGCGCGACCATTGGGAAAAGGGCGCGGTGCAGAACCGCATCGGCCGCGTCGAGGAACTGGTCGGCGCCGCCGTCTACCTCGCCTCCGATGCCGCCAGCTTCACCACCGGCGAAATCATCACCATCGATGGCGGCCTGACGCTGCGTTAAAGCATAATCCGACCGGAGTGAAACGAGGATCGAGAAGATTATGCTTAAAACAAAAGAGCTTAGAGTGCCGATCTGATCCCATCAGATCGAAAGGCGCTCTAACGGCCAAGCAATTCCAGGAAAAATGTGAAGCGGTTTTCCGTCCGGAATTGCGTTGAAAGGATAAGGGATAAAATCATGCTGACTCGCGGATATGGCGGCCCGTTGCGCTATGTGCAGGGGCCGGGGGTTCTGGCCGATCTCGGAACCTATGCGGCAGGCCTTGGAAAGAAGGCGCTGCTGCTGTCGGACGCCTTCGTCGACAAGACCTATGGCGAGGCGCTGCGCGCTTCGCTCCTCAAGGCCGGCGTCGAGACCGTCTCGACCGTCTTCGGCGGTGAATCCACCGATGCGGAAGTGAAGCGCTGCGCCGAACTCGGGCGCGGCGTCGATGTCGTCATTGGTGTGGGCGGCGGCAAGACGCTGGATACCGGCAAGATCGCCGCCCGCGACGTCGGCGCGCGCATCATCACCGTGCCGACGATTGCCTCCACCGACAGCCCGACCAGCTCGATCGGCGTGATCTACACGGCCGAAGGCGTCTACGACCGGGTGGAGCGCTGCTATCGCAACCCGGATGTCGTGCTGGTGGATTCGCAGGTCATCCTGCGCGCGCCGGTGCGCTTCCTTGCCGCCGGCATGGGCGATGCGCTGTCCACCTGGTTCGAGGCGCGCTCGAATTTTGAAAGCCGCTCCAACAACTACATTGCCGATGGCTACGCCCCGACGATTGCCGGCGCACAGGTTGCGCGCGCCTGCCATGAAACCCTGATGCGCGACGGCCGCGCCGCCTATCTGGCGGCCAAGGCCGGCTGCCTGACGGAAGCGGTGGAAAACATCATCGAAGCCAATACGCTGCTTTCCGGCCTCGGCTTCGAGAACTGCGGCGTCTCGGCCGCCCATGGCATCCATGACGCGCTGACCGTGCTGGAACCGACGCACCACTTCTTCCACGGCGAAAAGGTGGCTTTCGGCATCATCGGCCTGCTGGTTCTGGAAAACCGCGACCCGCAGGAGATTGCCGAGGCGATCCGCTTCTGCGCCGATATCGGCCTGCCCGTGCGGCTTGCCGATCTCGGTCTCGGCGATGTCTCGGATGCCGACCTGCTGCGCGTCGGTGAAACCGCGATGAACCCGGCGAGCGTCATCCATTCCGTGCCGCGCACGCTGACCGCCCGCATCGTCGCCGACGCCATCCGCACCGCCGATGCGCTGGCGACCGATCTGCTGGCGCGCCAGCGCTGACGGACCGGAGACAAGGCAACGCCCCTCTTCGCCGAAGAGGGGCGTTTCGTTTGTTCGGTGGCTAGATCGTTTTTGGCGGGGTGCGCGGCTTGTGGGGGTGGCGCGTGCCGGGTTCGAGCGTCGGGAGCTCTTCCTCGTCCGACGGCTCGAAGCCTTCGGGGTATTGCGGCTCCAGCGGCGGGGCGACCTCGGGGCCGCGCAATTGCCGGCGCACCTCCGGAAAAGACATGCCGGTGCGGCCGGCAATGATGCAGGCATCGTAATTCTGCTTGGTCGACAGGCCGCGGCATTGCGCCGATTCCGCATCGATGAAGCCATGCGGCGGCACGTAATAGCTGGTTCGGGTGCAGCCGGACGCCAGCATCGCCACTCCGGCCAGGGCCGCAATCGCACAATTCCGTCTCATCTCGTCTCCATTGGCCCCGGTGTCGCCGGCCGGCGTTTCGCCGGCGACGATTCGGCGGACTATCGCACTGCAAGACTGCGCGAGGCATGCGTGCGGGAGCGATCGGATATCTGCACAGAAATGGCTATTCGCAATTGCGATGGGTGTTGCGACAATGCCGCCAAGTGATTCAAACAGAGTTTTGGCCCGTTGCAAGGAACTGTCGATGACTGAGCTGGCGATGCGATATTTTCGGGGTTGCACAGACACGCGGATACGCAGAAAGAATTTCTTCGATTTCGCATGCAAGACCTATAACGGCTCGAATGCAGTCGCGTTTCTGCTGATCGAGGCATATCGGAAATCGGGAAAGAAGCGCCACGCCAATTTCATCAATGACAATTACATCAAATTCCAGAAAGTCTCGGAATATGCGAAAGACTTTCCGAAATACTCCCTTTTTATGGGTGACATCAACGTCAAGGATTCGAAGAGAACAAGCATCGGCGATGAGACGAGCCGTCAGATCGGCAGTGTCGGATTGACCTGGAAGGACAAGATAAAAAAGCAGAATAATGCGCTGGATATTTTTCGGTCCGTTACAAAGATGTCGGGAACGACACAAATTCACCCGGACATCTTCGAGCCTGCGCAGGTGGATATTTCATCCGATCTCTGGTCGGTCATGGCTCCCGAGCTTCAGGAAAACAATTACGGCATTTTCAATCCCGACTCTTCCTATCAACCCAATTCCGACATTTCGGCAAACTTGCCGAAATTCCGGAAAATCCTGAAAGAAAACGGCTTCGACGGCGACGAAATCGGAATTTATTGATATCGAAGCCTGAGGGCCATGGAACCAGGGCGCAGAATAGGCGCTTTAAGAATGTTCCCTCAACCGATGCGATCGGTATTCGCCCCGCTCGAACTTTGAGGCGGGGCTTTTCTTTTCAATGGGCCTCGTCCCAATTGCCGGCGGCGCGCGCATCCACCTTCAGCGGCACGCGCATGTCGACGGCGGGCAGCGTGGCGTTTTCCATCACCGAGATCACCAGCGGGATAGTCTTTTCGACTTCCGCTTCCTCGACCTCGAAGATCAGTTCGTCATGCACCTGCAGCAGCATGCGGGCTGCGAGCTTGCTTTCGGCCAGCGCCGGTTCCATGCGGATCATCGCCCGGCGGATGACGTCGGCGGCCGAGCCCTGGATCGGCGCGTTGATTGCCGCGCGCTCGTTGAAGGCGCGCACCGAAGGGTTTGAGGAACGGATATCCGGGTAGTGGATGCGCCGGCCGAAAATGGTCTCGACGTACCCCTTGTCGCGCGCTTCCGCCTTCGTCCGGTCCATATAGTCGCGGATGCCGGGGAAACGCTCGAAATAACGCTTGATGTAATCGCCGGCCTCGGAACGCTCGATGGAAAGCTGGTTGGCGAGGCCGAAGGCGGAAATGCCGTAGATGATGCCGAAATTGATCGCCTTGGCGCGGCGCCGCACCTCGCCCGGCATGCCTTCCACCGGCACGCCGAACATTTCCGAAGCGGTCATCGCATGGATGTCGATGCCGTCCGCAAAGGCCTGGCGCAATTGCGGGATCTCGGCGACATGGGCGAGTACGCGCAGCTCGATCTGGCTGTAGTCGGCCGAGACCAGCCGATGACCGGGGGTCGAGATGAAGGCGGTGCGGATTTTTCGCCCTTCGGCATTGCGCACCGGAATGTTCTGCAAGTTCGGCTCGGAGGAGGAAAGCCGCCCGGTCGTGGTCGAGGCCAGCGAATAGGAGGTGTGGACGCGCTTGGTCTCGGGATGGACATAGCCGGGCAGGGCGTCCGTATAGGTGGATTTCAGCTTGGTGAGCTGGCGCCAGTCGACGATGCGACGCGGCAGGTCGTGGCCGGCGGCGGCCAGATCTTCCAGCACCTGCGCCGACGTCGACCATTGCCCGGTCTTGGTCTTCGCCCCGCCCGGCAGCCCCATCTTGCCGAACAGGATGTCGCCGAGCTGTTTCGGCGAGCCGATGGTGAATTTTTCCCCCGCCAGCTGGTAGATATCGTCCTCCAGCGCCGCGGCCCCTTGCGCCAACTCGCCTGAGAGCCGCGAGAGGATCTGCCGGTCGATGGTGATGCCGCGCTCTTCCATGCGCGCCAGCACGGGCAGCAACGGCCGCTCCAGCCGCTCGTAGACGGTGGCGAGTTTCTGCGCCGCCAGACGCGGCTTGAGCACGAACCACAGCCGCAATGTCACGTCGGCATCCTCCGCGGCGTAGGCCGTGGCGCGGTCGATCGGCACCATGTCGAAGGTGACGCCGCTCTTGCCGGAGCCGGCGACATCCTTGAAGGCGATCGGCTTGTGGTTCAGCCAGCGCTCGGACAGGCTGTCCATGCCATGGGCGCCGTTGCCGCTATCCAGCACGTAGGACATCAGCATCGTGTCGTCGAGGCTCTGGATATCGATGCCGTAGCGCCGCATCAGCAGGTAGTCGTATTTGAGGTTCTGGCCGACCTTGAGGATCGAGGGGTCTTCGAGCAGGGTCTTGATGCGGGCGAGCGCCGCATCGAGCGGGATCTGGTTTTCCACCAGCCCGCCGCCGAGCAGGTCGCCGGTGCCGCTCTTGTGGGCGAGCGGCACATAGGCCGCGCGGATGCGCCCGCCGGTCGGATCGTCGCTGTTGTCGGCGATCGCCAGCGAGAAGCCGACGATATCGGCCTGCATCGCATCCAGCGAGGTGGTTTCGGTATCGAAGGAAACGAGGCCGGTGTCGCGCGCCGCCGCGATCCACAGATCCAGCGTGGCGAGATCGCGGATGGTCTCGTAGCCGGCATCATCGACCGGGGTCCTGGCGAAGAATTCGGCGCGGGCGGCGGCGAGATCGGCGGGCGTCGTGCCGGCAATGCCGGGGCGGTCGGCGGGCAGGGCATCCGGGGCGGCTTCGGTCGCACCGGTCACGGCATCGCCAAGCACCGTGATGCCTTCGGGCGTGACGGCCTCGCCGACATCCAGATCCGGCCCATGGGCGCTTTCGCCCCATTCGACCTTGACCGAGGCCGGCTCGATAGCCCCGGCATCGCAATCGCAGGCCTCGGCGACGCGCCGCGTCAGCGTGCCGAATTCCATGGCCTTGAGGAAGGCGATCAGCTTCGGGCCGTCCTGCGGCTCGAGCACCAGCGCATCGAGGGGCAGATCCAGCGGCGTGTCGGTGCGCAGCGTCACCAGCGTGCGCGAAAGGCGCGCCAGCTCGGCATTGGCGACGATGCTTTCGCGGCGCTTCTGCTGCTTGATTTCGGAGGCGCGGGCCAGCAGCGTGTCGAGATCGCCGTATTCGGCCAGCAATTGCGCGGCCGTCTTCGGGCCGATGCCGGGAATGCCGGGAATATTGTCGGTGGAATCGCCGGTCAGCGCCTGCAGGTCGATCATCTGCTGCGGCGGCACGCCCCATTTCTCGATGACGTCGGCAATGCCGATCTGCTTGTCCTTCATGCTGTCATACATGTGGACATTGTCGGTGACGAGCTGCATCAGGTCTTTATCGGAAGAGACGATGGTGACGTCGCCGCCAGCCGCTTCCGCCTGGCGGGCATAGGTGGCGATGATGTCGTCGGCCTCGAAACCCTCGACTTCGATGCAGGGCAGGTTGAAGGCGCGGGTGGCGGCGCGGATCAGGCCGAATTGCGGCACCAGATCCTCCGGCGGGGCCGAGCGGTTCGCCTTGTAGGCCTCGTAGAGCGTCTTGCGGAAGGTCTGCGACGAATAGTCGAAGATGACGGCGAGATGGGTGGGCGTGACGCCGACCGAGGTGTCGCGGGCGTTGGTCAACAGCTTCCACAGCATGTTGCAGAAGCCGGAGACCGCGCCGACCGGCAGGCCGTCGGATTTGCGCGTCAGCGCCGGAAGCGCGTGGAAGGCGCGGAATATGAAGCCCGAGCCGTCGATGAGGAAAAGGTGATCGCCGTTTTTCATGGGCTTATGGATAGCGCGGGCTGCGTGCAAGATCCATCGTCGGCGCCCCAGTTTTCTGTGCGGAAGGCGGCTCACCGAAACGTTACCGATTTGTAACGTTCGCGCCGGGCCGTTTCCCTTGAAAAACCACAATCTGACCCCCAAATCCAGATCACCGGCGATTGATCACGCCGAGGCCTGATAGCCGGCTCGTCCCCCGCCGCGTCAGGTCTGGACAAAGGCCTCATCCCCTCTCCGGGCCTTTGTCCCCCCATTCGAGCCGCCATGGCGCACCTCCAGGCCATGGCGGCTTTTCTCTGCCGGAAATTTGAATATCGCGCGATGCATCGTCTTCGATTTATCGATTGTCTCCGGCTGCAAACGGGCTATCAATGTCCCCATGGGATATGAGCGCATGGATTCGGCAGCCTATCTTGCCAGCCAGCTGGCCAAGGGTTTTTCCCGCTCGCTGCACAAGCGCGCGGCGGCACTCGGCTTTTCGCCCGGCCAGTTTCCGGTGCTGATCGAATTATGGGGCGAGGACGGCCTGACCCAGACCCAGCTCCTGCAGCGCGTCGACATCGAGCAGGCGACCATGGCCAATACGCTCTCGCGCATGACCCGCGACGGCCTCGTCGAACGCCGCCAGCACCCCTCTGACAAGCGCGCCCAACTCATCTTCCTCACTGAAAAGGGCAAGAGCCTTCAAACCGAAGCCATCATCGCCGCAAAAGAAGCCGACGACGCCCTGTTCCAGGGTTTTCGGCGTTTCGAGCGCGAGCTGATGCTGGAATACATCCGCTGGGCCATCGAGAACGCCCGGAAATTGTGAGGATTTTCCGCCCTCGAAACTTGGTCTTCTTTGCTCTATCGTCCGCCCACGACTCGCCCAGTGCTTTGTCTTTTCGCATTTCCGAACGGAAAACCGGTCCTCCCTTTTCCTGGAAATGCATTATTGCGAAAGGAAGACGACATGACCGATGTGAACCCGGTGCTCGACCGCGCCGATGCCAATCTCGATGCCAGCCTGACGCGGCTGTTCGACCTGATCCGCATCAAGTCGATCTCCACCGATCCGGCCTACAAAGCCGAATGCCGCAAGGCGGCGGAGTGGCTGGTCGGGGAACTCTCCGCCATCGGTTTTACCGCCTCGGTGCGCGATACGCCCGGCCATCCGATGGTCGTCGCCCATCATGAAGGCGCGAGCGCGGATGCGCCGCATGTGCTGTTCTACGGCCATTACGACGTGCAGCCGGTCGATCCGATCGAGCTTTGGGAAAGCGATCCCTTCGAGCCGTCGCTGAAGGACGAAGAGGGCCGCAAGGTCATCACCGGCCGCGGCACCTCCGACGACAAGGGCCAGCTCCTGACCTTCGTCGAGGCCTGCCGCGCCTACAAGGACGTGCATGGGGCACTGCCCTGCCGCGTCACCATCCTGTTCGAGGGCGAGGAGGAATCCGGTTCGCCGTCGCTGAAACCCTTCCTCGAAGCCAATGCCGAGGAACTGAAGGCCGATTACGCGCTGGTCTGCGACACCGGCATGTGGGACCGCGAGACGCCGGCGATTTCCGCCAGCCTGCGCGGCCTCGTCGGCGAGGAAGTCGTGGTTCTCGCGGCCAAGCGCGACCTGCATTCGGGCATGTACGGGGGCGTCGCCGCCAACCCGATCCGCATCCTCGCAAACATCCTCGCCGGCCTGCATGACGAGACCGGCCGCGTGACGCTGCCCGGCTTCTACGACGGCGTCGCGGAGACCCCCGACGACGTCAAGGCGACCTGGCAGAAGCTTGCCGGCAACGACACCGATTTCCTCGGTGATGTCGGCCTGTCGCTGCCGTCCGGCGAGCGCGGCCGCTCGATCCTCGAACTGATCTGGGCGCGCCCGACCGCCGAGTTCAACGGCATCACCGGCGGCTATACCGGCGAAGGTTTTAAGACTGTGATTGCGGCCAAGGCCTCGGCCAAGGTATCCTTCCGCCTCGTCGGCCAGCAGGATCCGGAGGCGATCCGCGAGGCGTTCCGCGCCTATGTGCGCTCGAAAATCCCCGCCGATTGCAGCGTCGAGTTCCATCCCCATGGCGGCTCGCCGGCCATCCACTTGCCCTACGATTCCGCCGTGCTGGCCAAGGCCAAGGCGGCGCTGTCGAAGGAATGGCCGAAGCCGGCCGTCATCATCGGCATGGGCGGCTCGATCCCGATCGTCGGCGATTTCCAGACCATGCTCGGCATGGATTCGCTGCTGGTCGGCTTCGCCCAGAACGACGACCGCATTCATTCGCCCAACGAGAAATACGACCTGACGTCCTACCACAAGGGCATCCGCTCCTGGGTGCGGATTCTGGACGGGCTGAAGTAAGCATCGTCGCAAGGATTGCCGGCATGGCTTTCGGGCCTGCCGGCAATCCTGCTCCTTTCGGAAAAGTCCTTTAAAAACAAAAAGGCCGGGCAAGCCCGACCTTTCGCTCTCGTTTCGACGCCGTGCCAGTACATCCGTGGTCAGGGCGGAAACGATGATGTCTTCCACGCCGTTCTTCGCTCCAGGGCCCTTGCAAGCCCGCCTCCGAGCGGCTGTGTTAGGAGGATGGGCCTGAAAGGTTAGTTTCGGGTTAACCATCCTTCTCTGTATCCATAAGATGGCGCATTTTGCCGCGATTGCAAGGGTTTTCGCATTTATTGTGGAAAAAGCCCGAAATGCCGCAGAAAACGCTTGGGTTGAGTGGTTGATTCAACTCTCCATCGAATAGCCGGCGCCGCGAACGGTGCGAATCACGTCCTGCATGTTGGAGAAATTCAGCGCCTTGCGCAGGCGTCCGACATGCACGTCGACAGTGCGCTCGTCGACATAGATGTCATGGCCCCAGACGCCGTCGAGCAATTGCGAGCGCGAAAAGACGCGGCCGGGGGACTGCATCAGGAATTCCAGCAGGCGGAATTCGGTCGGACCAAGGCGCACTTCGCGGCTCTTGCGATGGACGCGGTGCGTTTCGCGGTCGAGTTCGATATCGCCGCAGCGCAGCACCGAGGAGAGCACTTCGGGCCGGGCGCGGCGCAGCATGGCTTTTACACGGGCGATCAGCTCGGGCGTGGAGAAGGGCTTGACGACGTAATCGTCGGCGCCGGTGGAAAGGCCGCGCACGCGTTCGCTTTCCTCGCCGCGCGCGGTCAGCATGATGATCGGCAGGCGCTCGGTCTCGGGGCGCATGCGCAGGCGGCGGCACAATTCGATGCCGGAAACGCCGGGCAGCATCCAGTCGAGGATGAGGAGATCGGGCGTGCGCTCCTGCAGGCGGATTTCGGCCTCGTCGCCGCGCAGGATGGTGTCGACCTCGAAGCCCTCGGCTTCGAGATTGTAGCGCAGCAGGATGCTGAGGGCTTCTTCGTCTTCGACGACGGCAATCTTGGGTAACATCGTTCGTCCGGCTTCTTTGCTGGATCAGGGGCAGGAACCGGCCGGGGCCGGCTCCTGCGTCCAGGACAAAAGGGGAGGCGCTTATTCGGTGACAGCGCCGACCGTGTTGGCGGTGTCGTCCTTCGGGCGCTCGCCCTCGGGCTGGGCGCCGGTCGTCATGTAATAGATGGTTTCGGCGATGTTGGTGGCGTGGTCGCCGATGCGCTCGATGTTCTTGGCGCAGAACAAGAGATGCGTGCAGCTGGTGATGTTGCGCGGGTCTTCCATCATGTAGGTCAGGAGCTCGCGGAACAGCGAGGTATACATCGCGTCGATTTCCTCGTCGCGCTCGCGGATCGACTGGGCCTTCTCGGCCGAGCGGTTGACATAGACGTCGAGCACTTCCTTGAGCTGCATCAGCGCCAGCTCGGAAAAATGTTCGAGGCCGCGCGCCAGCTTGCGGGTGACGCCCGAGCCCTGCACGGCGATGACCCGCTTGGCAGTGTTCTTGCCGAGATCGCCGACGCGTTCGAGATCGGCGGCGATGCGGATGGACCCCATGATTTCACGCAGGTCGCCGGCCATCGGCTGGCGGCGGGCGATCATGACGATGGCCTTGTCGCCGATCTCACGCTCGGCAGCGTCGAGGATGGCGTCCTCGGAGATGACCCGCTGGGCCAGCGCCGAGTCGGAATGCACCAGCGCGCGCACCGCGTCGCTGACCATCTGCTCGGCAAGGCCGCCCATTTCGGAGATGCGCCGCGCCAAAAACTTCAGTTCGGAGTCGTAGGCGGAATGGATATGGTTCGATGCCATGGAAATATCCTTTGAAAACCTTTGCGCGGCGATCAGCCGAAGCGGCCCATGATGTAATCCTGGGTGCGCTGGTCGTCAGGATTGGTGAACATCTTGTCGGTGTCGTTCTCTTCGACCAGATGGCCGAGATGGAACATCGCGGTGCGCTGCGAGACGCGGGCGGCCTGCTGCATCGAGTGGGTGACGATGACGATGGTGTAGTTGGCGCGCAGCTCGTGGATCAGCTCCTCGACCTTTGCCGTGGCGATCGGGTCGAGGGCCGAGCAGGGCTCGTCCATCAGGATGACCTCGGGGCTGACGGCGATGGCGCGGGCGATGCAGAGACGCTGCTGCTGGCCGCCGGAAAGGCCGGTGCCGCCTTCATGCAGGCGGTCCTTGACCTCGTTCCACAGGCCCGCGCGCTGCAGGCTCGCCTCGACGATCTGGTCGAAATCCGCCTTGGAGCGGGCGAGGCCGTGGATCTTCGGGCCGTAGGCGATGTTTTCGTAGATCGACTTCGGGAAAGGGTTCGGCTTCTGGAACACCATGCCGACGCGGGCGCGAAGCTCGACGACGTCGATGGAGGCGTCGTAGATATCGTCGCCGTCAAGGGCAATGCGGCCGGTGACCTTGCAGCCCTCGATCGTGTCGTTCATGCGGTTGAGCGAACGCAGGAAGGTGGACTTGCCGCAGCCCGAAGGGCCGATCAGCGCCGTCACCGTGTTTTCGCGCACGTCGAGATTGACGTCGTAAAGGGCGCGCTTGTCGCCGTAGTAGACGGAGACGTCCTTGCCGACCATTTTCAGGGGAACGATGTTCATCGGCTTTTCCAATACCTTCTCGACTGCGACTTCAGACAACATATTCATGGCGGTGGCTCCTTACCAGCGGCGCTCGAAGCGGCGGCGCAAGAGAATGGCGCCGAGATTCATGACGATGAGGAACAAGAGAAGCACGATGATCGCTCCCGAGGTACGTTCCACGAAGGCGCGCTCGGCCTCGTTCGCCCACATGTAGATCTGCACGGGCAGCGCCGTCGACGGCTCCATCGGCGAGCCGGGAATGTCGGCGACGAAGGCGACCATGCCGATGAGCAGTAGCGGCGCGGTTTCGCCGAGCGCATGCGCCAGGCCGATGATGGTGCCCGTGAGGATGCCGGGCATGGCGAGCGGCAGCACATGGTGGAACACCATCTGCATCTTCGAGGCGCCGAGGCCGAGGGCTGCGGCGCGGATCGACGGCGGCACGGCGCGAAGAGCGGCGCGTGTGGCGATGATGATCGTCGGCAGCGTCATCAGCGTCAGCACCAGGCCGCCGACCAGCGGCGCCGAACGCGGCAGGCCGGCGAAGTTGATGAAGACGGCAAGGCCGAGCAGGCCGTAGACGATGGAGGGAACGGCCGCGAGATTGTTGATGTTGACCTCGATCAGGTCCGTCAACCGGTTCTTCGGCGCGAATTCCTCCAGATAGATGGAAGCGGCGACGCCGATGGGCAGGGCCAGCACCAGCACGATCAGCATCAGGTAGAGCGAGCCGACGAGGGCGACGCCGAGGCCTGCGGCTTCGGGGCGCGAGGAATTGCCCGACGTGAACAGGCCGGTGTTGAACTGCTTGGCCATGGCGCCGGAGGCGGAGAGCTGCTGCATCCAGCCGATCTGGCGGTCGGAGACCTTGCGGTTGGATTCCGGCACGGTCAGGTCGACCTGGCCCTTGTTGGCGGAGTCGATCTGGGCGTCGGCGAGGAAGCTGACGGTGACCGTCTTGCCGATCAGGCTGGGGTCGGCGACGACCATGTCGCGCAGCTGGATCGGCGCGCTCTTGGAGAGCATGGCGTTGGCCGCGCGCACATCCGCCTTGTTCTGGGCATCGACGCCGAGCGCCTTGACGATGGCGTCGCGGGCGACCGCCGTATAATTGGCGGCGATCAGCACCGACGGGTCGGTGGCGCGTTTGTTGTCCGGATCGATCAGCTTCTCGGTGAACTCGACCGGCAGGGCGATCGCGGTCTGCTGGAAGGCGGTGTAGCCGTTGCGCACCACGGTGGAGAGCAGCAGGAACAGGAAGATGATGCCGAAGGCGAGCGCCGCGATGCCATAGGCGCGGAAGCGGCGTTCGGCGGCGTAGCGGCGCTTGATGCCGATGTCGCGGCGGGCGGGTGCCCGCGAGATGACGGCGGCGTCTGCGGGAGAGAGGGCGTTGGTCATTCGTACTGCTCCCGGTATTTGCGGACGATGTAGAGCGCGTAGATGTTGAGGCAGAGCGTGATCGCAAACAGCGTGATGCCGAGCGCGAAGGCCACCAGCGTCTGCGGCGAGGTGAATTCCAGGTCGCCGGTGAGCTGGGCGACGATCTTGACCGTCACCGTGGTCATCGGCTCGAAGGGATTGATCTGCATGCGGGCGGCGACGCCTGCGGCAAGAACCACGATCATGGTCTCGCCGATGGCGCGCGAGGCGGTCATCAGCAGCGCGCCGACGATGCCGGGGAGGGCTGCCGGCAGCACCACCTTCTTGATGGTTTCGGAGCGCGTCGCGCCAAGCCCGAGCGAACCGTCACGCAGCGCCTTCGGCACGGCGGTGATGATGTCGTCCGACAAGGAGGAGACGTAGGGGATCAGCATGATGCCCATGACGATGCCGGCGGTGAGCACGCTCTGCGCCTGGATGAAGTTGACATAATTGCCGGTCAGCAGGCCGTTCACCTGCATCGACAGGTCGCGCAGGAACGGGCCGACGGTGATCAGCGCGAAGAAGCCGTAGACGATGGTAGGGATGCCGGCGAGCACCTCCAGCAGCGGCTTGGCCAGCGAGCGCACCTTGGGGCTGGCATATTCGGCCATGTAGATGGCGGCGAACAGGCCAACGGGAACGGCGACCAGCATGGCGACGAAGCCGATATACAGCGTGCCGGCCAGCAGTGGGATCAGGCCGAACTGGCCGGCCGATGTCGAGCCGGCGCCGGCGAAGCGCGGATCCCAGACCGTGCCGAAGAAGAATTCCAGCGGCGGGATTTCCCTGAAGAAATGCGCGGCCTCCGTCAGCATCGACAGCACGATGCCGACGGTGGTGAGGATGGCGATGGAGGACGCCGCCACCAGCGCCCAGAGGATGACGCGCTCGACACGGTTGCGGGCGCGGAAACGCGGAGCGACCGAGCGCAGGGCGATGGCCGCCCCGCCCAGCGCCAGCAGCGCCACGGCGGCGGTCATCGCCAGGCGGCTGTTGCCGGTCTCGGCGTTCAGCGTCCTGGCGGCCTCGAGCATGTAGGGCTGGACGTCGCCAGCGAGCGGAACGCCCTTTTCGGCGAGCTTGGCGCGCACGTCGACGGAGCCCGACGACAGAGCCGCGGTATCTTCCGCCGACAGCATCGGCAGGCCGCGGGCGATGGCGTTGATCATGCCGTAGGCGAGGTTCTGCTCGGCCACCGGCATGCTCTTCACGTCATCGGGAAAGCCGCCGCGCACCGTGCGCTCGACGATCATCGGGCTGGCGACCAGCCAGACGGCGAGGACGAGAGCTGCCGGCAGGATGGCCCAGATGGCGGCATAGGCGCCGTAATAGCCCGGGCGCGAATGCAAGGCGGACAGCTTGCCGCCGGACATCCGGACGGCGCGCGACGCGGCCAGGCCATAGGCCCCGGCGCCGACGATCAGCAGAATTATCAGGATCAGAGACGTGCTCATGCGCTTCCCCTGGCGGCATCCGCGCCCCGAACCGGAGGGCAAACGGCGCCGCGACACAATGAATTCACTGCAGAATTCCTTAGATCACCCCGGTCTGAGGAATTGTGCAGCCGGCGGCAAGACCGGCGCGGGTTTTCGCCCGCGCCGGTTCCTGGGAGGATCAGATGGTCTTGCCGTCTTCGATCGACTTGCGGATTTCCTCGCGCTCGGCGTCGGGAGCGGCGACGAGACCGTATTCGACGAGCGGGCTGTCGGGGCCGATCATCTGGTCGGAAACGAAGAAGTTGACGTATTCCTTCAGGCCGGCGATGACGCCGAGATGGGCCTTCTTCACGTAGAAGAACAGCGGACGCGAGACCGGATAGCTGCCGTCGGCAATGGTTGCGGCCGAGGGAACGATGCCGCTGACGGTGGCGACCTTCAGCTTGTCGGCGTTGTTTTCATAGAAGGACAGGCCGAAGACGCCGATGCCGTTCTTGTTGGCGCCGATGCGGGCCAGCGTTTCCGAATAGTCGCCATCGATGTCGACGGCGAGACCGTCCTTGCGGACGCCCACGCAAGCCTTGGTCTGGTCGGCCTTTTCCTTGACGGCGGCCTTGATGACGTCGAGAGCGCCGGTTTCCTTGCAGCCGGCTTCCAGAACCTTCTGTTCGAAGACTTCGCGGGTGCCGTGCTTTTCGCCGGGGATGTAGGCGGCGATTTCGACGGCTGGCAGCGACGGGTTGACGTCCGACCACTTCTTGTTCGGATTGTCGACCAGCTTGCCGTCGACGACGACCTTGGCGGCCAGCGCCTTGTAGATGTCGGACGGGGCAAGCTTCAGTTCGCCGAGCGAATTGTCGTTGGCGAAGACGATGCCGTCATAGCCGATCTTGACTTCCTGGATTTCGGTCACGCCGGCTGCCTTGCAGGCTTCCAGTTCCTTTTCGTTGATCTTGCGCGAGGCATTGGCGACGTCGATGGTTTCCGGGCCGACGCCCTTGCAGAATTCCTTGAGGCCGGCGCCCGTGCCGCCCGACTCGACGACCGGGGTCTTGAACTGGCTGAAGGTTTCGCCGAAGCTTTCGGCGACGATCTTGGCATAGGGCAGAACCGTCGAGGAACCGGCGACCTGAACCTGGTCGCGGGCGCTGGCGGCGCCGGCAAAAGCCACGGAGGCAACCAGGGCCGCGGCGGAAAGCTTGAGAACGTTCATAAAAATTCTCCCGTCATGGGCGTGAGTTTGGGGCGTGGGTGTCTGGCGAATGAAGGAACTCGCTGTCACGAGGCCGGCGGTTGCCCGCCTTCGCTGGCCTTTCTTTAGACCCCGTATGCCCGCTGTTTTATGTCAGTTCGGTGAAACATTTATGACAGGGCAACTACGTGAAATATCAACGTAATTTGGCGATTGTCCTTCCGCCGCGCGTCCTTTCATGTCAAAAGCGGACGGTAAACGCCGTGCCCTTGCCGAGCTGGGAGCGCACGACGAGGCGGGCGCGGTGGCGCGTCAGGATATGCTTGACGATGGCAAGGCCGAGGCCGGTGCCCTTCTTCGAGCGGCTGGCCTCGACATTGACGCGGTAGAAACGCTCCGTCAGGCGCGGCACATGCTCGGCGGCGATTCCGGGGCCATGGTCGCTGACCGTCACCTCGACGGGCACGCCGTCTCCACCGGTCAGCGTCACGTCGACCGCCTTGCCTTCCTGGCCGTATTTGCAGGCATTCTCGATCAGGTTTTCGAAGACCTGCACCAGCTCGTCGCGATCGCCCTCGACTTCCGCCTTGCCGTCCGGCAGGTGCAGGGCGATGGTGACGTCGAGTTCCTCGGCCAGCGGCAGCAGCGCGTCGCGCACATGGCCGATGAGCGGCACGAGATCGACCTTCTGCGCCGGCGGCTGATGCGCCTTCAGTTCCAGCCGCGACAAGGACAAGAGGTCGTCCACCAGCCGGCTCATGCGGGTGGCCTGCTCCAGCATGATGGCGAGGAAACGCTCGCGCGCCTTCTCGTCGTTGCGGGCCGGGCCCTGCATGGTCTCGATGAAGCCGCGCAGCGAGGCGAGCGGCGTGCGCAGCTCGTGGCTGGCATTGGCGACGAAATCGGTGCGCATCCGGTCGATGCGGCGCGATTCCGAGAGGTCGCGGAAGGAGAGGATATAGACCGTCTCGCGGCCGCCATCGCCATAGGGCATCTCCACGGGGGCGACCAGCACGCCATAGACCCGCTCCGAGGGCAGGCGCTCCGACAGCTCGAAACGGTTTTCGTGGCCGGAGGCGATGGTGTCGCCGACCTTTTCCAGGAGCGCGGGGGCGCGCAGCCTCGCGCTGATATGGGCGCCTTCCGGCACGCAGCCGAAGGCCTGTTGCGCCGCGCCGTTCTGGAACAGGATCTGTTCCTCGCGATTGAGCACGAAGACCGGCGCATCCAGCCCGCCAAGGGCTGCCGACACTGCCCTCAGCGAGGCCTGCGGCGAGGGCTGCACCGACAAGGGCATGGAGACCTGCCGCTCGATGACGATGCGCGCCGGCCGGCGCAGCAGCGTCACCAGCGCCAGGAAGACCCACAGGCCGATCACCGCCAGCCGGTCGATACCAGCCGAAAGCGCCAGCATGGCGATGACGGCGGATGCCGCCAGCACCGGCCATTCCTGCCCCAGTCGCGCCAGGAGACGCCGGACGGGATGTGCCTGTAATGCCGAATGGTCCATTGCCGTCATGATCTGCCTGCCCGCGGTGGAAATCGTTGCTTACCCGGATTCGATGACAGAAAGATGCAACCTGCGACATGGCACGGGGTGCTTGAATTCATCGTCCGGATATGGCCTCTTCCACCAGTAGCGACAGGATTGCAAACAGTTCAGGAGATGTCCATGGCGGACGAAAAGCAGGATCGCACGGTCGAGTTGAATTTCGGGGGAGAGACGCGGGCGTTCAACGTCGATGATCCCGTGCTGCCCGGGTGGATCGACGATGCGGCCCTGCAATCCGGCGGCTATCCCTACAAGAAGAAGCTCGATCAGGCCGAATACGATTCGGATCTGAAGAAGCTGCAGATCGAGCTGGTCAAGGTGCAGCTCTGGCAGCAGGCGACCGGCAAGCGGATCATGGCCGTGTTCGAGGGCCGCGACGCCGCAGGCAAGGGTGGGGCGATCTTGGCCGCCAGCGCCTATATGAATCCGCGCTCCGCCCGTGTCGTGGCGCTGACCAAGCCGACCGAGACCGAGCGCGGCCAATGGTATTTCCAGCGCTACGTCTCTCATTTTCCCACCGCGGGCGAATTCGTGCTCTTCGACCGCTCCTGGTACAACCGCGCCGGCGTCGAGCCGGTCATGGGCTTCTGCACCAAGGACGAATACGAGCTGTTCATGAAGCAGGTGCCGCGCTTCGAGAAGATGATCGTCCAGGACGACATCCATTTCTTCAAGTTCTGGCTCAATATCGGCCGCGAGATGCAGCTCAAGCGTTTCCATGATCGCCGCCACGATCCGCTCAAGGTCTGGAAGCTCTCGCCGATGGATATCGCCGCCCTCAAGAAATGGGACGATTATACCGACAAGCGCGACCGGATGCTGAAGGAAACCCACACCGATGCCGCGCCCTGGACGGTGGTGCTGGCCAACGACAAGCGCCGCGCCCGCATCAACCTGCTGCGCCATATCCTCAGGACGCTCGACTATGACGGCAAGGACAAGGACGCCATCGGCGAGCTCGACGACAAGATCATCGGTCAGGGGCCGAAGATCCTGAAATAGGAGAGGCTGCGGTTCTGCCGGGCTTCGAGCGTCCGGACATGCGAAAGGGCTATTGCCCCGGCAGGATGCGCACCGCGAACAGGTCGACGCCGCCGCCTTTGGCCGAGAGATCGGGATCGATCAGCAGCCGGCCGGGGGCATCCGGCGTCGCATTGCGGTCGAAGACCACATGCAGCAGGATGTCCATCTTGTCATGGGTGACGTCGAAGCGATGCCGGCCGCAGCCGCCCAGCGTGCCGAAGCCGCATTCGAGCGCGATCTGCACCGGCGTGTTGCCGCTGGCCTGCAGGGTGAGGGCGATGGTCGAGGCCTTGCCCGCCATCTGCTGCAGCGCCGAGACCGGGATTTCGATCGCCGCATCCCCGCCGCCGCCGGCCAGCACGCGGATCGCCGGGCCTTCGCTGGTCGAGACCGCCTCCGCTCGGCCGCCCTTGATGCGGTCGACTTCCGTCGGGGTCAGCACTTCCAGCCAGTCGTCGCCGAAACCGTTGCGCGGATCGAGGGTGCGCAAGCCGCGGAATTGCGAACCGTCGGATGGCGGGGCGGTGGTGCGCGGCGCCGCGGCGGTGCCATCCATCAGCGCCTTCACCTGGTCGATCAGGCCGGACTGGCTGAGCCACCAGCCGCCGCCGACCAGCGCCGCCAGCAGCATTCCATAGATCAGCAGCGAGGCGACGATGCCGGCGCCGCGGCGCTTGCGCTTCTTCTCCGGCTTGATCTTTCCCGGCTTTTCGCGCGGCTGCGGCGGCAGCGAGGCTTCGGCCTCCAGCACCGGCGCGGCCGGAGAAGCATCGACGCGCGGCTCGATGCGGCCGCGATTGGGAGCGGATCTGCGGGCTCCCAAGCGCTCGGCGCCGAGGCTGCCCAGGTCGCCGGCGGCGGAAGCGGCGCGCGGCGGATCGGCCGGCATGTCCAACGACGGCGCCGGGGCGCCGGCGGGCGCGGACGGGGTCGCACCGGGTGCGAGATCGAGCCGGCCGGCATCGGCGGGCGCGATCGCCTCGACGACGGCGGCATTGCGCTCGCCGGCCTCGATCGTATCGATCAGCTTTTCCAGATAATCGTATTGGGCGGCGATGACCTGGGGATCGGTGATGCCCTGCTTGCGCAGGCCGACATCGACGGCATTGCGGGCCGACCGATAGATGCGGGCGCGCGCATCGGGGTCGCCGCGGTCGCTCTTATCCAAGGCGTTTCTGATTGCCGTTTCGATTCCGTTCACACCCGGTCCTTCATGGCCTGCGCCGTTCCTGCCGTCAGGGACGCCGCGCCAGCCCGTTCTTGCTCCAGCAATGCTGGATCCATCCATTCCATCTGCGCAATTCCCCGAATCGACGGGGCATTGCGTTTTTCCCGGCGCGGCCCGCGCCCGACCGGGCTTAACCCGAGGGTTTGGCGCAATTCCGGACGCAAGCCGGTTTTTTCGACAACCCGCCGCCGCCGCTTGGCGCCGCCCTTCAGGATTCGGTAACGATAAGCAAAGGAATTCGCAAGCCCGCCTGATCGTCCGGCGCGCCGCCGGTCTCCACGGCCCACAGCATATCGCCTCCGCCCGGGCCCTCCTTCCCGGATCGAAACATCGGCCTGGCTCCCGCGCCCATCCGCACGCTTCGTCTATCGGCCGGACATTTTTCCAAAAACCGTCTTGCATTCCCCCCCCAATCCCTGTATCAGCCCGCTTGCAAACGGGAACGGCGTTCCGCCGCCCGAAGGGCCGCTTTAGCTCAGTCGGTAGAGCACATCATTCGTAATGATGGGGTCACGTGTTCGAGTCACGTAAGCGGCACCATTTTTCCAAAGACAACTCGTCTCAATCGGCGGCCTACAGAATAATTCCGGTATTTCCGTAAGTTAACCGAGATCTAGCGTGCAATTTTAGCCATCCGGCCTCCGGAAATCGCCAGGATATCCGCTGGCCGAGGCTTCGTCCAAACGGCGCTTCCCACCAGCCTCAACTTTTTAATTGCTGGCCGCCAGTTTTCGAGACTTTTCGTATTGACCAACAGCTTGGTCAGGTCGCCGCTTTCATCTTCCAAAGTCCACAGAATGAAAACGGCCGCCTTCTGGTGGTGTGAGTATGGCCTGGGGTTCTAAAAGCGTGTGCTGCTTTGCCATATGTCAGGAAGTTCAAGCATCGGGATTGGTTCTTAGTGGCAATCACCACCAGTTGGACCTTCTTCGTTACGCCGCCTCCGGCATCAAATTCGTGGTCGCTGGCCAGCGGGAAGATGTTGCAATTGCGCTCCAGATAGGTTTCCAAATTTAAATACAGCATCTGCTTGGTTTGAATGTGAAGGCGGTTTTTCCTTCGCGGCTGCGTTTTGCGGTATAAAATTCTTTGCCGACAAAAATAGTAGAGAATACCCTCGCTCCGGTACGAGAGGAGCATACGTTCATGACCATCCACACCAAGCCGGCCCATCTCCCGACGATCGATTTTTCGAAGTTCCACGGCAGCGCGATCGAGCGCGACGCGTTCATCGCGGGCCTGACGCGCGTCCTTCACGATCATGGTTTCTTTTACCTGACGGGACATGGTGTGCCGCAGGACCTGATCGACGACGTGCTGGCGGTCTCGAAGCGCTTTTTCGCGTTGCCCGAGGCCGACAAGCTTTCGACCGAAATGGTGAAGTCGCCGCATTTTCGTGGCTACAATCGTGCCGGATATGAACGGACGCGCGGCGAGCAGGACTGGCGCGAGCAGTTCGATGTGAATACCGAGGGCGATGCGGTGGAGGCCGACGCCGATGCCCCCTGGAACCGGCTTCACGGCCCGAACCAGTGGCCGGCGGCCCTGCCTGAACTGAAGCCGTTGCTGCTTCGCTACCAAAGCGAGGTGACCCGGATCGGGATCGACGTGCTCAAAGCCATCGCGCTGGCGCTCGGCCAGCCGGAGAACGCGTTCGCCGATATTTACGAGCCTTCGCCATCGCAGCTTTTGAAGATCATCCGGTATCCCGGCCGCGATGCCGCCGGCAGCGACCAGGGGGTCGGTGCCCACAAGGACGGCGGGTTCGTCACGGTGCTTTTGCAGGATACGACGCCCGGCCTTCGCATCCGCACGGAAGAGGGAGAGTGGATCGAGGCGCCTCCGGTTCCCGGCACCTTCGTCATCAACAGCGGCGAGTTGCTCGAACTGGCAACCAACGGTTTCGTCAAGGCCGATGTGCACGATGTCGTGACGCCGCCAAGCGGCACGGAACGCTTCTCGGTCGCCTTCTTTCTCGGCGCCCGTTATGATGCGACGATCCCGGTCATTGCGCTGGCCGATGAACTGAAGCGCGGCGAGCGCGGCGTGACCGTCGATCCGCTCAACCCGATTTTCAGGAAAGTCGGTATCAATCATCTCAAGAGTCGCCTGCGCTCCCATCCGGATGTCGCGGCCGCCCATCACGCGGATCTGCTGCATCTGCTCGAACAGCCGGCAGACGCGTAAAACCTGTTGGCGCCTCCGCGTGGGTGGCGATTTTCGTTCGGCATGGAGAGGTGACATGTCTCTACAGGAAAGCAACGTCGTCACGCTTCCGCTGGACGCCGCCGCCCGCCAGGAGGTTGCCGCGCTCTGGAGTGTCTTGCGGGAAGAGGCGGAACGTGCCGTCCGCCGCGATCACGCTCTTTTGCGGGCGATGAATTCCGCGGTATCGATGCATGCGAGCTTCGGCCATGCCCTGTCGCATCGCCTGACGATCAAGCTTGCCGATCACGATATCGACCGGGACGAACTGCTCGCCCTGATTTACGGCGCCTATACCGACAAGCCCGGCCTGCTGGGCGCGGCCGTGGCCGATCTGGAGGCGGTCAAGGATCGCGATCCCAGCAACACGGAAGTGCTGACGCCATTCCTCTATTTCAAGGGATTTTACGCGTTGCAGGGATACCGCATCGCCCACTGGCTCTGGGCGATGGGCCGCCGGCATCTGGCGCGCCATATCCAGAGCCGCATTTCCGAGGTGTTCGCCATCGACATCCATCCGGCGGCCGTGATGGGGCGCGGCATCATGCTCGATCACGGCAGCGGTCTCGTCATCGGCGAGACGGCGGTCGTGGAAGACGAGGTGTCCATCCTGCAAAATGTCACGCTCGGCGGAACCGGCAAGGAAACCGGCGATCGGCATCCCAAGATCCGGCGCGGCGTCCTCATCGGCGCCGGTGCGAAAATTCTCGGCAATATCGAGGTTGGGATGGGCGCGAAAGTCGGTGCAGGCAGCGTGGTCCTGACCTCCGTCGCACCCTACATGTCGGTTGTCGGCGTCCCGGCGCGGCCTGTGGGGCGTCCCCACACGGCCTTTCCAGGCGTGACGATGGATCAGGCCTTGTCGGAGCCGGAGTATATCATATGACCGTCGCCAGAAAACTGCATCTCGGTGCCTTCATGCGTCCCGTCAGTCTCCACACCGGCGCCTGGCGCTATCCCGGCGCCTATCCCGATGCCAACTTCAACTTCGCCCATCTCAAATCCTTCGCGCGAAAGCTGGAAGCGGCAAAGTTCGATGCATTCTTCATGGCGGACCACCTGGCGGTGTTGAACATGCCTGTCGAAGCCCTGCGGCGCAGCCACACGGTCACCTCTTTCGAGCCGTTCACGCTGCTGTCGGCGCTGGCCGCCGTGACGGACAGGATCGGTCTGGTGGCGACCGCATCCACCACCTTCGAGCAGCCCTATCATATCGCGCGCCGTTTCGCGTCCCTCGATCATATCAGTGGTGGACGCGCGGGCTGGAATATCGTCACCACGGCAAATCCCGACGCCGCCCTGAATTTCGGGCTGGACGACATGGTGGAGCACGATGAGCGCTATCTGCGTGCGCGCGAGTTCTTCGATGTCGTGACAGGCCTCTGGGACAGTTTCGCGGACGATGCGTTCATCCGCGATGTCGACAGCGGCATCTTTTTCGATCCCGACAGGATGCATGTGCTGGAGCACAGGGGACCGGAACTGAAGGTGCGTGGGCCGCTCAACATCGCACGGCCGCCGCAGGGATGGCCGGTGATCGTGCAGGCGGGCCAGTCGGAGCCGGGCCGGCAACTGGCGGCGGAAACCGCGGAGGTCGTCTTTTGCTCGCCCCGCGATCTCGCTGCGGGACAGGCGCTTTACGCCAATATCAAGGCGCGCCTGTCCGCTCTCGGGCGTGCGCGCGATAGTCTGAAGATCATGCCGGCAGCCTTTGTCGTCGTCGCGGATACCGTGGAGGAGGCGCGGCAAAAGCGCCTGACGCTCGACAGCCTCGTGCATTACGATAGCGCGATCGCATCGCTTTCCATCGCGCTGGGGCACGATGCGTCCGGCTTCGATCCCGACGCGCCCCTTCCTCCCGTTCCCGAGACCAATGCCAGCAAGACGGGCCGCGCGCAGGTTCTCAAGCTTGCGGAAGAAGAGGGGCTAACCGTGCGGCAACTGGCACAACGGTATGGCGGCTATTCCGGCCTCGCCTTCGTCGGAACGGCTGAAACCATCGCCGACGAGATGCAGGCCTGGCTGGACGGCGAGGGTTCCGACGGTTTCAATGTGGTTTTTCCCTATCTGCCGCAAGGGCTCGACGACGTGGTCGAACGGCTTGTCCCGGCGCTTCAGCGTCGCGGTCTGTTCAGAACGGAGTACGAGGGCGAGACCCTGCGCGACCACCTCGGGCTCCCCCGTCCCGACAACAGGTTCTTCCCCTAGCGGTTTCGCAACCCCTAGCGTCGACGCGCTGGCGCAGAACAATATTCCAGGAATGCGCCGTTTAATAATCTATAAAATCTATATACTAATTTTTCCGTTGATATTCTGAGCTCCTCATCAGGTGAGACATTGCATCATTTCGCCAAAAGGAGAAGTCCATGACCATTCATCAGTCTCCCGAGATCGTTCCGCAAGCGGCGCCGGTTGCGCCGAACGGCGCGCCATTGTTCAAGAGCCGGCATCCGGAAACCATTGCCCTGCATGGCGGCAATTTCCGCTTCGATCCCACCACCGGCGCCGTGTCGGTGCCGATCTATCAGACCTCGTCCTTCCAGCTTCCGGGAACGGAGGGTGCAGACAAGCTCTTCGCGCTGGAGGCGGCGGGTCACCTGTACACCCGCGTCTCCAACCCGACGCAGGACGCTTTCGAGCAGCGGCTGGCCGAGCTGGAAGGCGGCGCGGCCGCGCTTGCGCTCGCCTCTGGCCAGGCCGCATCCGCCTTCGCCATTCTCAATCTTGCCCGCAGCGGCGACAATATCGTCAGCGCCGCCGGACTTTACGGCGGCACATGGGCGCTGTTTGCCGCAACGCTCAAGAGCTTCGGCATCGAGACCCGCTTCGTCGATGCCGACGACCCGGAAGCGTTCGCGCGCGCGACCGACGAGCGCACCCGCGCCTACTATGCGGAGTCGCTTCCCAATCCCAAGCTCGAGGTCTTCCCGATCGCCGAAGTCGCCGAGATCGGCCGCCGTCACGGCATTCCGCTGATCGTCGACAATACCGCGGCGCCTCTGATCATTCGCCCGCTGGATCACGGAGCCGCGGTCGTGGTGTATTCGACGACCAAATATATCGGCGGGCATGGAACGTCGATCGGCGGCGCCATCGTCGACAGCGGCACGTTCCCCTGGGCCGAGCATGCCGCCCGCCAGCCCAATCTGAACGAGCCCGATCCGAGCTACCAGAACAAGACGTGGATCGAGAAAGCCGCAGCCATCGCCTTTCATCCCTACATCCTGCGCGCCCGCGCCGTCCTTCTGCGCGATCTCGGCGCGGCGATCAGCCCGCAAAACGCCTTTCAGTTCATCCAGGGACTGGAAACGCTTCCCCTACGACTGCGTGCGCATAACGAGAATGCCATCAAGGTCGCTGATTATCTCAAGGGCAACGCCAAGATCGAGCGCGTCATCTTTCCGAAATTCCAGGACGGGCAGGCCAGGGCGCGGGCGGACAAGTACTTCAAGCCCGGCCATTTCGGCGCGCTTGTCGGGTTCGAACTCACCGGCGGACGCGAAGCCGGCCGTCGGTTCATCGACAATCTCCAGCTCTTCTATCACCTCGCCAATATCGGCGATGCCCGTTCGCTGGCGATTCATCCCTCGACCACGACCCATTCGCAGCTCTCGCTCGACGATCAACGCGCCACCGGGGTAACGCCGGGCTATGTCCGCCTGTCGATCGGCCTGGAACATCCCGACGACTTGATCGCCGATCTCGACCGCGCCATCGCCTTGGCATAAGGCGAGGCGCTTGTGCCGTCCCGCGCGGTATGGGACGGCACAGCTAAGACATTCGCGCCCGACCGAGTTTCAATTTCGGGCGCCTGCAAACGGCGATCAACCGCCGTATTCGATGATTTCCAGCCCGGCATTGTAGTCCGTGGCATAGATCAGCCCCTGCGCATCGACGAAGACGTCGGCCGACTGGATGACTTGCGGACGACCCTGGCGCCGGTCGATCATTGTCTTTGGCGCTGCCGGCACGAGAGCGCCGGTTTCGACAGGGCGATAGGGATCGGTGATATCGAAGGCGCGAATGCCGGCATTCTGCCAGGTGGCGAAAATCAGCGTTTCCGAGACGAAGGAGCCAGGCCGGTTTTCATGCAGGTTGTGCGGTCCGAAATGGCCGCCTTTCCTGCCATAGTCGGCTTCGCCCGGAATAGGGAAAGTCGAAATGCTGATCGGGTTCTCCGGCACGCGAATGTCGAACAACCATGTGTGTTTGCGGCCGTCTTCCTCGTTGTCCGCCACCGCCTCGTCGGCGACCACGAGCAGGTCGCGGCTTGGCAGTGGTAGCGCGGAATGCGTGCCGCCGCCATAAGGTGGGCACCAGTTATGATGCTTGATGAGTTTTGGCGCGGCGTGATCCTTGACGTCGAGCAGCGTCAGTCCGCCGTCGCGCCAGCAGGCATAGGCTGTATTGCCATGCACGACGGCGTGATGCAAGGCATAGCGGCGGCCTTCCTCCCAAGTCGGCGTTTCTCCGCCGGCGAGATTCATGCCCGGCAGCCACCAGCGGCCGACCAGTTCCGGGCGCGTGGGATCGGCCATGTCGATCGTCACGAAGACATAGTCCGAAAAGCCGTCGAGCAAGGCCGACGCATAGGCGTAACGCCCGCCCACATACCACAGGCGATGAAAGCCGACGCCTTCCACTTCGAGGGAGCCGATCTTGCGTGGCGCACCGGGCGTCGAAATATCGTAGACCGTCATGCCTGCCGTCCAGGCGCGATCGCGCTTTTCGGCGCGAACCGTATCGCCGGCCGAACGGGTGTAGTAGGCCTTTTCGTCGGTAAAGCTCTCGACATCGGCGAACAGATCCAGTGCATCGATGACCAGCAGCAGATCGTCATGCGTCTGCAGGTGAATGTTCCAGGTGTTGGCCGGCGCCTTGATGTAATCGATCGTCCTGGGATGGCGCGCATCGCGAACATCGACGATGGAAAAACCCTGCGACCACGGATGGGCGATGTAGGCGTGGCCCCGATGGACCATGAGTTGCAGTCCGTCGCCACGGCCGCCTATGTCGCTATGGCCGATCAGCGTCATGTTGCGTGAAAAGTCGGGCTGTGGAAGATCGTTCGAAGCCATGGTCATCTCAGTTTGCACGAGGAAACGGCGCCGCCATCGGCGACGCCTGTCTGGAAGCGGACAGCGGCTTACTGCTTGGGTGCCGGAATCCAGCCGGCGGTTGCCGCATCGCTTTTCAGGAAGGCCGGGAACTTCTGCTGCAACTCTTCGATCGTGCCGATATTGTTGTTCACGAGGTCGTCCCGCGTGATCAGGGTCGGCTGCAGCAGAACGGACTGGCCCGGGAACTGGCCGGCGATATCGAGCGACAGGGCGCGCACCGAAACCTCGCCGACGACGGCGGCGTTGGTTGCGGCGGTGGCGGCCCAGGCGCTGCCCGGCTCGATCATCAGCTGGATGTCCGCGGTCGAGATGTCCACGCCGTAGATCTTGACCTTGTCCGAAACGCCGAGTTCATCGGTTGCCAGCTTGACGCCCTTGGCAAACTCGTCCCAAGGCGTGAAAACGACGGAAATATCGGGATTGGCGCGCAGCACGGCCTTGGTCTGGTCCGCGACGGAGGCGGGCACGGTGTCGTTGACGACGCCCCAGACCGCCTTTTCCGTCAGATTGTGCTTGGCGACGAAGTCTTTCCAGACCGCATAGCGGCGGTCGAGCGGTGCAAATCCTGCGACATAGACGGCGCCGCCGACAAAGCCGTCGCCCTTGTCCTTCACCGCCTGGTCGAGAACCAGACGCGCCATGTCGGCATCGCTCTGTTCGATCTGCGGTATCTTCGGATTGTCGAGGTTGACGTCGTAAGCAACGACCTTGATGCCCTTGGCCAGCGCTTTCTCCGCGACATCCTTCAACGTTTCCGGCCGGCCATTGTTGATGATGATGCCGTCGACACCGAGATTGATCGCTTGCTCGATGAGGTTTCTCTGCGTGTCGTTGTCGTTGCGCGCCTGCGACACGTTCAGCTTGATGCCAAGCGCATCGGCCTGGCGCTTCACGCCGGCTTCGAAGGATTGCAGCCAGTCGCCGCTGCCGAGGAAGCTGACGACGGCAATGTTGACGGTCTTCTTGTCGAAGGGCGCCGGCGCGCCGGGCAGGCCTTGCGCCGATGCGCCTCCGGCAATCAGGGATGCCGCGATGGCGGCGGTTGCCACAATGGTCTTCAATGTCGTGATCATATGCGATCTCTTGGATTGGGGTTGCAAGTTTGACGTCAAGACAAAGCCGGCCGAAATCAGCTTCGGCGGGCAATGCCGTAGGTGAGAGCCAGCGCGCCGACCAGAACGGCGCCCTTGATGAAATCCTGGGTGTAATAGGGCGCGTTGAGCATGGTCAGGCCGTTCAGGAGAATGCCGACGAACACCGCGCCGACAATCGTGCCGAGGACATTGGGGCGGCGCAGCCCGAGGACCGCCAGACCGATCAGCGAGGCGGCGACGGAATCCATCAGCAGCGAGGCGCCCGACGAAACATCGCCGCGGCCGACACGCGCGGCAACGATAATGCCGCCAAGCGAGGCGAGCATGCCGGAGAGCACATAGGCATAGGTCTTCAGGCGCGCGATATTCGCCCCGGCCAGACGCGTGGCCGTTTCGTTCCCTCCGGTGGCATAGAACAGCCGGCCGAGCCGGGTATGTTCGGTGAGCACATGCAGCGCGAGCGCCGTCAGCGCCATGAAGACGACCGGCAGCGGCACGACGCCGAAAAGCGAGGAGCGACCGATCGACAGGAACTGCGGGTCTATCTTGCCCGTCGCCGTCGTGCCGTCCGCGAGAATGAGGCCGACGGAGATCGAACGGCCGGCTGTCGGGATCAACTGCAATCCTGTCAGCAGAAACATCGTGGAAAGCGTGGCGAGCAGGTCCGGCACCTTGAGGCGCACGATCAGCAGTGCGTTGACCAATCCGACGAGCCCACCCAGCGCAAGCGCGAGCGGAACCGTCTCGTAGACGTTGAGACCGAGCACGATCATCGCATAGCACGCCGCCATGACCGTGGACGCGGCGACCGCGCCCACCGACAGGTCGAAGCCGCCGATCGCCAGGGTAATCGTGACGCCCGCGCCGATGATGGCGACGACCGACACGGATTGCAGAATGCTCATCAGGTTGCTGGGGTTGATGAAGGCCGGCTGTGCGATGGAGAACACCACGACCATGCCGATCAGCAAGAAGAACACGGCGCCGCGCCGCACGATTTCCCGCACGGTGGGTCGCACCTGCGGCGCAGGTTTGCTTGGTAATTCGACAGCATTTTCGCTCATCAGGCGGTTTTCTCCGATTGCGGATGGGACAGGGAAAAACGCCGCAGGCTGTGATTTTCCATGACGAGGACGCGATCCGCGACCTCCAGTGCTTCTTCAGGGTCGGATGTCGCGATCAGCGTGGCGCGGTCGCCATGGGCGCGGATCACCGAGATGATCTCCTGACGGGCGCCGACATCGACGCCCTGGAACGGTTCGTCCAGCAACAGCACGCGACTGGGTTCGACCTCCCAGCGCGCAATGACGACCTTCTGCTGATTGCCGCCCGAAAGCGACCAGACGGACGCATCGGCGCCGGCCGCCTTGATGCCGAGGCGGGCAATGGCATTGCGTCCTTCCCTGATTTCGCGGCCGGAAAACAGAAAGCCGGAGGGATACCAGGTTTTCAGATGCGGCAGACCGATGGTCGCCGCGATGCTTTCGCCCGGCCAGTCGGGCGGCATCAGCGCCGATGCGTGGCGGTCGGCCGCCGCCATCACCACGCCGCTGTCAAGCGCCTGCCGCGCGGAACGCGGCTGGAAGGGAAGCCCGTCGAGACGAGCGCTTCCGCTTGCGAACCAGCCATTGCCATAGAGCGCCGATAGCAGCCTCGTCTTGCCCGCACCCAATACGCCGGTGACCGCGACCACCTCGCCTGCATGCAGGGTCAAGTCGAAAGGCTGGCTGTCGGCCAGAAGACGAACGTCGCGCAAGGCGAGAACCTCACGCTCGAAGTTCTGGCGACGGTCGGGACGAACCGCGGTGAGTGGCCGGCCGATCATGGTTTCGATTGCGGCATCGAAATCGACGGGCCGGGAAAATGCCCCGACATTGCGCCCGCCACGCAGCACCACGACGCGGTCGGCAATCGCCTGGAGATCGGCGGTGCGATGCGAAATATAAAGAACGGCCATGCCGCGCGCCTTCAACTGGGCGACGATGCCGTAGAGACGTTCGGACTCGCGGGCCGAAAGGCTGGCGGTCGGTTCGTCGAGGATAAGCAGCCGGGCATTGTTGGAAATCGCCCGGGTGATGGCGACGATCTGCCGGTCGGCCGAACCGAGGTCCGCGAAATCGCGATCGAGCGGCAGCTCGAACCCGGCATGCGCGACGATTGCGGCCGCACGCCGGCGGATCGTTCGCCGTGACAGGAAAAAGGGCTGATGGCCGTCGGCAAACCGGTTGAGGAGCAGCGCATCCGCAACGCTCAGGCCGGGGACGCCGACGACATCGGTGGATTGATGGACGGTCGCGATACCGCTGGCGGCGGCGTCCCAGGGGCTTTCCGGATGGTAGTTCTGCCCGTCCCAGACGATGCGTCCCGCATCGGGCCGGTGGATGCCGGCGAGAATCTTGACCAGCGTCGACTTGCCGGCGCCATTGGCGCCCATCAGCGCCACCACTTCGCCGCCGTCGATCGACAGCGACAGGTCACTCAGGGCTTGCGTCGAGCCGAAGGCGCGCGACAGATTTTCGACAGTCAGGAGAGTCATGCAGGCCGTGTTCGTTGGTTGCCATATTCCTAGGCGACCGGCGGCCATTCTCAAGGATGAGCCTTCCTTTAATAGGGTTCGACGTGAAAATCTATTCCAGGAGGCTTCTCCGCTTCACGACGATCTACAACGCCGCGATGACTTCCTCTGTGGAAGACACCCTTGCGAATTCGTGCCGGAGGGTGGCGACATGGGCGCGATGGATGTCGGCGGCGGTTATCACGCCGCCCTTGGCGTCGGGGAGGTCGAAGCAGTCGCAGGCATCCTCCACCAGGATGACCTGGTAACCGAGGTTTGCGCCGACACGCACGCTGGTCGAAACACACATGTCCGTCGATATGCCGAAGAGGACTATGGTGCCAGTTGCCAGACGACGCAGGCGCTGATCCAGATCGGTGCCGATGAACGCCGCATTGACGCTTTTCGTCACCAACGGTTCGTCGGCGGCCTGTTCGAAGCCGGGGCGAAACGCATTGCCCGGCGTTTCGGGGCGCAAGGTCGAGTTCGGCTCGACGCTGTCGTGACGAACATGAATGACACGTCGTCCCGAGGTTCGCCAGGCCGCGAGCAGTGCAAGCGCATTGTCGTCGAGCCTGTCGTTCCACCGCCTCGGCCAGGGAGGGGCGTCGAACGCCCTTTGCATGTCGATGGGAATGAGTATGGCGTTTTCGGGAATTCTCAGCATTGGCACCTCCGGAAGATGACTGATAAATATCCTGGTCTTCGTCCGGAATCGCCCGGTATGATGTCGGTGCTCCGGACGATTGTCCGGCTTTGCCGGGAGATATCCGAATGAAAGACCTGGATGCAAAAGACAGATTGCTGCTCGCCGCTTTGAGGGCGGACGCCCGCCGCAGCCTCGTCGAGCTTGCCCGACACGCCGGTCTCTCTCGCAGCGCGGTGCACGAGCGCATCCGCCGGCTGGAGGACGCCAAGGTGATCGCCGGTTATACGGTCAGGCTCAGTGGCGATATCGCGCGCCATGAGGTCGAGGCACTGATCGCGGTCAGTCTTCAGCAGGGCCGCAATTGCGACCATGTCGTGCCGTATCTGACCGGGATTCCGCAGGTCGTCACCTGCTGGTCGGTCGCCGGCCCGACCGATCTCATGCTGCTGGTGGCGTGCGCGACCAACGGCGAGCTCGACACGGTGCGTCGTCAGATCGCATCGACGCCCGGCATCGCTACGGTTCAGACGAACGTTTCGCTGCGCATGCATTTCGACCGCCGGGCGTGACGAAAGGGTCGAGGCATGCCTTGGCGGTTTTTAAGTCGGGCGCGAAAACAAATTCTACCGGTCGATGTCATTAGAATATTAAAAACATAGATTTTATATACTAAAATCGTACTCTGTTCCCGGGATGCGGTAAGGGACCGCGCAATCCAGGGGAAAGTCTTAATGTCCATCAAATTTCGCCTTATTGTGTCCGCCGTCGCCATAACGGCTGCGTCTTCCGGCGTGGCCGGTGCGCAGGGGATCGCCGGCGCGCCTGCCCCGTTCGACAAGGGCGGCGTCAAACTTGCCCTGATCAGCTACCTCTCGGCGGGGGATTTCTTCCAGTCCTACCAAGCTGGCGCCGTCGCTCAGGCAAAGGCTCTCGGGATCGATCTGAGGGTTTTCCCCGGACGACAGAATGCCGCCGAGCAGCGTGAGCAGGTTCTGCAGGCGATCAATCTCGGTGTGCACGCCATCGTGCTCGACCACGGCCTGCCCGAATCGCTGGGCGACGTGGCACAGCAGGCGCTCGACAAGGGCATCAAGGTCGTGGCCTTCGACGTCAATCTCGCCAACGATAAGATCCCGCAGGTCGAGCAGTCCGATCATCGCCTGGCTGAACTGGCGCTCGACCAGGCGATCAAGGATAACGGCGCAAGCTTCAAGGCCGGCTATGCCTATGTCGCGGGTTTCGCCCCGCTCGATCGCCGCAACGAGGTCTGGGAGACGGTGAAGGGCGCCAATCCCGGCATTGTCGAAAAAGCCCGTTTCGGCACCGTCAACGATACGACCGCGACCTCGACGGCCGATCAGGCCAAGGCGGTGCTGCGCGCCAATCCGGATATTACCGTGATTTTCGCGCCCTATGACGAATTTGCACGCGGGGTGAAGCTGGCGGCGACCGATCTTGGCATCGGCGATAAGCTCAGGATCTACTCGGCCGACATTTCGACAGCCGATATTCAGGAGATTGCCGAGCCCGGCAGTCCGTGGGTCGCGACCGCAGCCACGAACCCGGCGGTTGTCGGGGCGGTTTCCATCCGCGCGGCCGCGTTGCAGGTCGCCGGCCAGCCGGTCCCGCATCAGATCGTCGTCGATCCCGTGCTCGTCACCCAGCAGGAGTTGCGCGACGCCAAGGTGAACCGCATCGAAGACCTTGCCACGAAGGTGCCGGCATTTTCCACCAGCGGCGCGGCGACCGCGAACTGGATACCGGCGGTCGCGTTCTAGCCATCCGGTCGTTTTCATATCCTCCCAGGGATCCCGGTGCGGCAAGGAACGGCCGCGCCGGGTTTTTTTGAAGTGGCGTCCTACATCAAGGTTGCCGGAGTTAGAGCTGCTGTGGCGTTATCAGGCCACAATCGTATCGTCGTTCGGACATCCGGAAAAGCACCATTCCGACCTGCCGCTTGGCTTTGAAAATCAAGCCTTGAGCTCAGCCGTCAGGAATGAAACTGCCCTCCCGCGAGTCGCTTTTCCAGCCAGCGGCTGTAGCGGGAGGCGCCAGAGCAGATGACGAAATAGACCAGCGCGACCACGACATAGGCTTCGTTGTAGAAACCGAGCCATTTCGGATCGGCCGCCGCCGCGCGCGCGGCGTTCAACAGGTCGAAGATGCCGATCACCGCCAGAAGCGAGGTTGCCAGCAGGAAGCCGATCGCCAGATTGACCATGCCGGGAATGACGATGCGCAGCGCCTGCGGCAGGATGACGAGCCGCTGCATGCGCCAGTAGCCGAGACCGAGCGCCGTCGCCGCCTCGTTCTGGCCGGTGGGTATGGCCTGAAGGCCGGCGCGAATGACCTCCGCGATATAGGCCGCCCAGAACAGCGTTATCATCACCATGGCGCGCAGCATCTTGTCGAGCGACAGCGCTTCCGGCAATGCCATGGGCAGGATCAGCATGGCGACATAGAGAATAGCGACCATCGGCGTGCCGCGCATCAGTTCGATATAGGCGATGGCAAAGGTCCTGAGCCCGCCGAGTTTCGAGCGGCGGGCCAGCGCCAGAAGCACGGCGATGGGCGTTGCCGCGGCAAAGCAGCCGGCCCAGACGAACAGGGTGACGGGCAGGCCGCCCCACTGGTTCGACGGGATCGGGGTTGCGGTGAAGGCGCCCTGCATCAGCAGCCAGCAGGCCAGAACGGTCACGGGCCAGGCGAGTAGCAGGCCGCGGCCCCAGAAGCGGGGCAGGGCGCTGGCGGCAAGGATCGCGGCCAGGAGCGTGACGACCAGCATCGGACGCCATTGCAGCTCCGGCGGATAGAAGGCGAAGAGCATGAAGCGCAGCTTGGCGGCAACAAAGGCCCAGCAGGCGCTTTCGCGCGTGCAGGCATCGGCATTGCCGGTGAAAGTGGCGTCGAACACCGCCCAGCGCAGCAGCGGCGGCAGCACCTGCCACAGCACCAGCAATGTCGCCACGGTGATCGACGTGTTGGCGCGCGTGCCGAACAGCCCGGTCTGCAGCGTTGCGAGATGGCGAGGAAGAGCGATCTTCATCGGGCGGAACCCCGCAGAGCGACGCGGCTGTTGTAGATGTTCATCAGCGCCGACAGCGTCAGATTGATGGTGAGGAAAGCCCCGATCAGGATCATCAGCGCTTCCATGGACTGGCCCGTCGTGTTTGCGGTCGTGTTGACGATGCTGACGAGATCGGGAAAGCCGATGGCGACGGCGAGGCTGGAATCCTTGGTCAGGTCGAGATAGCTGGAGGTTGTCAGCGGCGTGATAACCCGCAGCGCCTGCGGCAGCACGACGAGCCGGATAATCTGCCCGTCATGCAGCCCGAGGGCGCGCGCCGCTTCCCATTGGCCCTTGCCGACCGACTGGATGCCAGCGCGGACGATCTCGGCGATCACGGCCGAAAACTTCACGACGAGGCCGATCAGAAGGGCCGCGAATTCCGGCGAGAGCGTGTGCCCGCCACGGATGTTGAAGCCCGAAAGCACCGGTACGTCCGCGACCAGCCGCGCGCCCGAAAATGCGAGCGCAAGCGCGGTGATGCCGACCGCGAAGGCGACGGCGGCAATGGCGGTGCGCAACCTTGCCCGGTCCGATATGGCAAGCGCGGCGAGCAGGATGCCACAGAGCGCGACGGCAACCGCGATTGCCGCGGGCAGCCCGAGCGGTCCGCCCTCCAGCGATAGCGCGGGAATGTAGATACCCCGGTTGGTGAGGAAGGCGGCATCGAACAGGGCAGGGGCCTGGCGCGGGGCCGGCAACGCCTTGGCGAGCGCCATCCAGAAGAACAATTGCAGGAGCAGCGGCGTATTGCGCGTGATCTCGATAAACCAGCGCACCAGCGTGGCGAGAAGCAGGTTTCGCGAGAGGCCGGCCACACCGATGACGACGCCGAGAACGGTGGCGAGCGCGCAGCCGAGCAGAGAGACCTTCAAGGTGTTGAGAAGACCGACGGCGATGGCTCTGAGATAGCTGTCGCCGGCGCGGAAGGCGATATCGCCCTCGCCGATTTCGAAATTGGCCGAACTGAGGAGGAAGCCGAAGCCGGGGCGAATGCCGACGCGCGCCATGGCCTCCAGCACGTTAGAGACGAGCAGCCAACCGAGAAGCGCGAGCGCACACAGGATGGCAAGCTGCCAGACGGGCCAGCCGCCCCACCAGATACGCAGCTTGGCTCTCATGCCGGGACGCGGAGCGCCCGGCATGAGGATGCGGAACAGACGTCTGTCGGACATCAACGGAAGGGCGGCGAATAGAGGAGGCCGCCATGGGTCCACAGGCTGTTATAGCCGCGTTCCCAGCCGAGCGGCTTCAGGTTGCGGTCGAAAATCTCGCCGTAATTGCCGACGGTCTTGATGATCGTGTAGGCCCATTTCGGATCGAGGCCGAGATCCTTTGCAAAGGACGGATCGACGCCGAGGAAGCGCTGGATCGCCGGATCCTCCGACTTCAGGAATTCATCGACATTGGCCGAGGTGATGCCCCATTCCTCGGCCTGGATGGTGGCGTTCACGGTCCAATTGACGAGTTCCAGCCAGCGGTCGTCGCCGCCGGCGATGGCGGGTGCCAGCGGCTCCTTGGACAGCCGCTCGGGCAGCAGGATGTAATCGTCCGGCTTCTTCAACTGGGTGCGTTTGCCGACGAGGTCGGAGGAATCCTGCGTGATCGCGTCGACCCGGCCCGATTCCAGCGCATCGATGAACTGGCCCGTATCCTCGATGGTCACCGGCTTGAAGGATTTGCCGGTCTTGCGGAAGAAATCGGCGACGTTGAGTTCGCCCGTGGTGCCGCTTTGCGCGCCGATGGTGGCGCCGTCGAGATCGGCCGCCTTGGTCACGCCGAGATCCTTTCGCACCAGAATGCCCTGACCGTCGTAAAAGACGGTCGGCCCGAAATGGAAGCCGAGCTTGAAGGCGCGGGTGGCGGTGACCGTCACGCCCGAAAGCAGGATATCGAATTCGCCGCTCTGAAGCGCGGGCAGGCGCTGTTGCGGCGAGGAGGATGTGAACTCCACCTTGTCCGGCGTGCCGAAGACGGCGATGGACAGCGCCTTGCCGAAATCGATGAAGAAGCCCTGCCACTTGCCATCGCTGTCAGGCGCAAAGAAGCCGGGCGTCGTGCCGACACCGACCTTGATGGCGCCGCGCTGGTTGATCTTGTCGAGCGTCGGACCGGCATGGGCAAGGCCGGACATCATCGTGGTCGCGAGAAAGGCGACAGCCGCCGCGTGAATCGCATGGCGGAAAGACTTGTACACCATATGGAAACATCCCCATTTGCAAGAAAGCTACGCCTCCGCTGCCGCAAGCGATTTGCTTAGGGGCGGGAGGATAATTCTATATTATCTATAAAATTAGTAGACTTAAGAATGTATCATTCCAAATTTTGAGGTCGATGCGGAAATTACTTCCGCGGCGTTGCCGTCGACGGGGGCGATTCGGATGGTGTACAGGCCGCCATCGAACCGGCAGCCTTGAGCTTTTCCATCGTCTCATAAGCTCGGCGACACGCGCTCTTTTCCGGTCCGTTGCGTCGGCGAACAACCCGTTCGCAGCTTCGCCGCAGGATCGACTTGCCACCGTCGTACCCCGCCTAGAATGGCGGCGTCGGCGATGCTGCCCGAAAATGATCGCGCAGCGTATCGGTCTCGTACGCATGGCGGTACAGCCCTCGCCGGCGTAATATAGGCACGAGTTCATCGACGATGACGGCGAGGCCATCGATCAGACGATCCGGCTGGAGGTTGAAGCCGTCGATCGCGCCTGCGTGGAACCAGTCCTCTATATGATCGGCAAGCTGTTCGGGCGTGCCGACGAAGCCCGCGTGGCCGGATCCGGTATAGCGGGTCTGCCTGAGATAGTCCCTGACCGTCGGATTGGTCTTGCGGATTTGCGTCACGATGGATTCGCGGAAACCGATGCTTCCATTGAACGTCTTGGTATCCGTTATGGGCGCGAGGATCTCTTCCGGGAAATGTTCGTCGAGCGGAAGTTTGGACGTATCGTATCCGATCGCCTGCGACAACCAGCTGGTGGAGTACGATGCCGGGCTCGCCTCGTGCAATTCATCGCTCCTGCGGCGCGCCTCTTCTTCCGTACTGCCAAGGCTTAGCAGGAGGCCCGGAAGGATCTTGATGTCATCAGGCGAGCGACCGTTGCCGCGGGCGTAGGTCTTGACGAGCCGGTAATGCTCGATGGCCTGGCTTTTGGTGAGCTCGGCGGCGAACACCCCTTCTGCGACCCGTCCCGCCAGTTCGCGTCCCTGCGGCGATCCGCCGGCCTGAAAGATGATTGGCTGGCCCTGTCTGGAGGGGGGAACGCGCAGCCGGCCTTCGAGATCGAAAAATTCGCCGTGATGGCGGATGTCCTTGCCAGTGGCGGCCGAGTTCCAGAGCGCTCGTACGACATCGACGAATTCACTCGCCCGTCCGTAGCGGTCGTCGCGGTCGGGAATATCGGGCAGACCGAAATTCCGTGCGGCGGGCACGTTGCGGGTCGTGACGATATTCCAGGCCGCGCGCCCGCCCGTCTGGTGATCCCAGGACAGGAAGCGTTCGGCAAGTTCGAAGGGGTCGTTGAAGGTGGACGACGCCGTTGCGACCAAACCGACATGCGAGGTGGCCGCGGCGACATGTCCCCAATTGACGGACGGTTCGAGGCGGATCGGATTGGCGTCGTAAGCGGGATCGCCAAGCAGAGGTCCGTCGGCAAGAAACAGCGCGTCGAGCGTACCGCGTTCCGCGGTGCGACCGATATTCTCCCAGTAGACCGGGTCGATAAAAGCATCCTTGTTCAGGAGCGGCGTCTTCCAGGACGACGGCAAATAGCCGAGGACCAGAACGTTGATGCCGAGGAGCACATGCCCGGATCGTTTGGTTGTCATCTGTCGTCTCTTCGTTAGGCTTCAAGGCGCGATGTGCGGTTTCGGCGTGGGAAAGGCCGGCCGCGCGGTTCTGGGCAGCGGCTTTGGCTGCGAAAGCCCAAGTGCTGTGCGTAATGGTCGGCCCGGTTCGGTCGCCGTGTAGCCATCGGCCAACAGGCGCTCGGCGGCTTCGAAAAGCTCCATGATCGGCTGATCCGGCTCCGCGCGAAGCAGGACCCCTGAAACGCCGTCGACGGGCGGCGTCTCGTCAGGCCGAATGATGGCGACGGATCCCGATCCCCCCAGAACCAGATCGACCGGATCGTCGTCGCCCCTTGCCGGAATCGCGTCTCCCGCCTCATCGTACCAGGCGATGACGGAGGCGCCGGCGGCGGGCTCCGGCGCGTTCAGCGGCCCCGCAATCGAGAAGCTGGCATCGATGTCCACATGCACGATGCGGTTCGACTGGACAAGAATGCCGCTTTCCCTGTCCGCGATGATCGTATCATGTGGCCAGCTCTGCTCCAGCGCTCTGACCGCCCGGGCTGTGTCGTAGGCCGTCTGCGCATTCAGCGCCGCCCCGCCGCCAAGTCCTGCGCCGCCCCATGCCGGGGCATCTTCCGGCCCGGCCGGCGCATAGCCGTCGCGAATGCCGATCAGAACGCCGCTGCGCCCACCGGAGAGATGGGCAAGCGAGGCGACACGCCGGGCAATATTATAGGGGTGGTCGCGCTGCGGCGTGGCAACGATCAGGAAGCGACCGTTTTTGGTGGCGCCCGCCAGCGTCGCGCCCACCGCCGAACTGTTCAATGTCACCGACGCCGGAGCGCTTCCGTCGATGCGGTCGATACCGAGCACCGTAAAAGCGACCGGCAGTGCGTCCCACCGTGCCAGAAGCGCCGGGCTCGCCGTGAGCTCCACCAGATGCGGGCCTGCGAGGGCGAGGGCGATGTAAGGTTTCGACATCCTGTCGCTCCTAGTTTCCCTGGCCGCCGCGGCCGAGCCGGGCGATGCTCGACGAGGGCGATTTTCCGTTGACGAGGTAGTCGCCGAGAATGCGCGCCTTGTAGGCGACGGGATTGTGCGAGGCGAGCGTGCGGGCATTGCGCCAGTGACGATCCAGCGCCGTGTCCTCCGATGTCGCCGATGCGCCAAGGGCATTGAAGACATGCGTTGCGGCGTGGAGAACCCCGTCGACGATCGCGATCTGCGCCTGCGCCACGGCGACTTCGCCCGCGGTCGCCCGTTCATCGCGCAGGGCGTCGTCGCCGGCCGCATGTGCGGCTGCGATGAGGTCGCGAGGCGGCGGCACGGCGCAAGGCCGCTTCGGCCGAAAAGGCCCGGACCGAAACTTCGCCGATCACCTGCAGCAATTGCGCATCCAGCGCAGGCACCGGATCGAGACCCTGCGGATAATTGCGTCCGCGGGATTTCAGCGCCGCGATGCCGTCGCGCAGCACCGCGCGACCGATGCCGGTCAGCACGGCAAGGAGCGCGGTCTGATAGAAGTGCCCTTGATAGACGACGCGCTCGCTGGCTGGAAATACGTCGCCGTCGTAAGCGATGGCGTCCTTGTAAAGGGCGCTGCCGCTTGCCGTGGTTCGCTGCCCGAAGCCCGGCCAGTCGTCGGTCAGCTCGACGCCCGGTTGGTGACGATTTACCAGTGTCGTGATCAGCGTCCCGTCCGCGTCCTTTCCGATCACGTCGAGCCAGTCCGCATAGAGGCTGCCGGTCGCATAGAATTTGGCGCCGGTGATCTTGTAATGGTCGTCTTCCCGGGTAACGACGGTCTTGATCGTCGCATAGGTTCCGTTATTCGCCTCGGTCCAGCCGCCGCCCACGAATTCGCGGTCCCTGAAGCGTTGGAACCAACGTTCATTGCCCGGGGACGGGCGTGCATTCAGGCGATCCTCGACGAAGGCGAGATGGTTCCGCCAGATATGGGCGACGTTCGCATCCGCTTCCGCAAGCAGCGCCAGCAGGTAGAAGGTCTGTTCGAGCGAGGCGCCGAAACCGCCAAGCTCCTCCGGCACGCGAATGAGTGCGAAGTCGGCATCTTTGAGCCATTGCACCTGCTCGAAGGGAAATGTCCGGTTGCGTTCGCGCGCCACATTTCCTTCGGCGATGCGATCGAACACCGGCTGGAAGCGCGCGACCAGCAACTGCTCGACGGCGGTCGCGGGGCGAAGATAGGTCAGCGAAAGCGGGGTACTCACGGCAGTCATGCTTGTCTCCATTCCAGAAATGATAGTTGCGCGCTCAGCGCGATGAGGATCGCGAAGGGTCGCGCCACTGGGTGACGAGGTCGACGATCAGGGTGCAGACGACGAAGACCGACGCGGCGAAGATCGTCGTTCCGATCACCAGCGGAAAATCGCCATCCAGCGCGGCGGCGATTGCCATGCGCCCGACGCCATCGAGCCCGAAGATGGTTTCCGTGACGATCGCCCCGCCCATGATGACCGCCAGTTCCAGGCCGCCCAGCGTGACGATCGGGTTCAGAGCCGACGTCAAAGCGTGCGAAAGATAGATCCTGCCTTCGCCAAGGCCCTTGGCGCGCGCCGTCCGGATGTAGTCCTGCCCCAGGACATCCAGCATTCCGGCGCGGACGATGCGTTGAAATATGCCGATCTCGGCAATCGCCAGCGTTGCCCAGGGCAGAATCAGATGCCTTGCCCATTCCAGCGGATTTTCGAAGAGAGGGACGTAGCCGCTGCTGGGGAACCAGGCGTAACCGGCGTTCGTCAGCTGGAAAAAGAAGACATAGGAGATCAGGATGCCGCTGAGGAACGTCGGCACGGACAGGCCGACATAGGCGAAGAAGGCGAGGACATGGTCGATCGTCCGCCCCTGCCAGCGCGCGCCCGCAACTCCCGCGACGATCGATATCGTCATCCAGATCACCAGCGCGCCGAGGGCCAGCGACATCGTCACCGGCGCCTTGGAAAGGATGAGGTCGGTCACCGGCGCCTGCTTGCGAAAGGAATAGCCGAGCGCCGGCGGCCAGTGCATCAGCCCCATCGGAGCGCCTTGGATGTCCGGCCCACGGAAGAGATAATACCAGAGCTGACGATACCACGGCTCGTCGAGACGCAGGGCACGCGCCACGCCGTCTATGGTCTCCTGTGTCGCGTTGCGGGGCGCGAGCATCGCTGCCGGGTTGCGATAGGCGATTCTCGTGATGAAGAACGAGAGGATGAGCACGATGACGAGGGTCGAAGCCGACCTGAAGAGGGTTGAGACGACGTTGCGTGTCATGGCTTAAGCACGCCTCCGATGCGGATCGAGGACAGACCGCAAGCCCGAACTCAACGTGTTGAAACCGACCACCGTGAGAAACAGCGCCAAGGCCGGTCCGGCCAGAAACCACGGCTGATCCTGATAAAGCGAGGTCCGCTGCGCCTCTGCGATCATGTTGCCCCAGCTCGGCACGGGGGCTTGGATGCCGACGCCCAAAAAGGAAAGCGTCGCCTCGGCCACGATGTTGGCCGGAAGCTGCACCGCCCAATAGACCAGCAGCGTCGGTAGGATGTTTGGCAAAATATCGATGAAGACGATGCGCGCTTTCGAGGCGCCGATGATCAGGGAGGCCTCGACCATGGGACCGGCGCGCATGTCCAGCACCATCGTGCGCGTCAGCCGGGCGAAATAGGTCCAGGAAAACAGCGCGATCACCAAAACGACCACGAGAGTCGGGGAGATCAGCGGCATCCCCCCGTCGCCTCGGTTCAGCGACAGGAGGCTGAGCGCCGTGACCACGAAGGGGAAGGACATGGCGACATCGATCGCCTGGCTGATGACGCGATCGACGCGCCCGGCAAGGAAGCCGCTGACCATGCCGATCAGCGTTCCGATCACCATTGCCGCGGTCGTCGCTGGAATTCCGACCAGAAGCGAGATTTGCGCGCCATAGAGCGTTCGCACGAAAACGTCGCGGGCGTTGCCATCGGCTCCCATGGGAAATGCCAGGGAAGGTCCGACCGGGATGCCCATGTCGTCGAGCGCAATGTCCGGGAACTGGTCGGTCGGTCCGTGTCCGAGCAAAAATGCGGCAAGGGGTGCCAGCATGGCGGCAGCCAGCACCGACCCGACGATCAGCACACCGACACGCACGCTCCGCTCCCGCCACAAGGATGCGGCAAAATCGGGCAGGATGCGACGCGGCACCGTTTCGCCGAGAACATCAGCCGACATGCGCCGCCGCCTTTGCACTGTCGTTGCTCGAACGGCGCTTGCCGCCGGGCATGGATGCGAGAAGACGCCGGGTATAGTTGTGCTCGGCGCGCTCGAAGATGCGTCTTGTCGGACCCGCCTCGACGATGTGGCCGTTGTCCAGCACCACCACCCGGTCGCAGAGTTCGCCGACGATTCCCAGATCGTGGGAAATGAACAGGATCGAAACGCCGAGACGATCGCGCAGGCGGCGAAGCAGATCGACGATCTTGGCTTGCGTGGTGATGTCGAGCGCCGAAACGGGTTCGTCGGCGACGATCAGCGAGGGTTTCAGCGCGATCGCCCTGGCGATGGAGACCCGCTGCCGCTGGCCTCCCGAAAGCTGCGAAGGCAATCGGGAAAGCACCGCCTCGGGAAGCTCGACCTCCGCCAGCAACGCGCGAACCAAACCCTTGACTTGCGCCCGGTTCCGTTCGCCGGTGATCACGAACGGATCGGCAAGAATGGCTTCGACGGTTCGCCTTGGGTTCAGGCTGGCATAGGGGTCCTGGAAGACCACCTGAATGTCCCGGCGCAGGGTGCCGTGAAGATTGGCCGCGCGCCGCGGCGTCGCATACACGGCGCCGTTCAGGGCGATCGTGCCGCGGTCCGGGCGATCGAGCCCCGAGATCAGCCGCCCGATGGTCGATTTTCCGGAACCGGATTCGCCGACAAGCCCAAGGATTTCCCCTTTGCCGACCGAAAACGACACGTTGTCCAGGACGGTGCGATGGGGAGCGAAGGAGCGGCCCAACCCATCGACTTCCAGCAGGCGATCGCCGGAGCCGAGCGCGACCGACGGAGTCGATCTCGTCAACGGCGGCCGCCTGAAGCCCCGACATCGCGATGACATCCGACAGGTGGATGCGCTGAGCTTCGAACTCTTCAAGCGCATCGCTAACGCATCGCCCGCGCTGCGCGCCGCGACGCTCATGCGTTGGGACGCCTGGTGGGAAATCCAGAGATTTCGCGCTGCCCATGCATCGACACCTGTCCACGCTGTCGTCATCGGCCCGGAAGGCGTGGAGCGCGGCTATCTGCGTTTCCATGTCCAGCCGTCGGAAAACTGGTTTACGTCCGGGCAGCGAACCATCATCGTCGACGATATCGTCGCCCATGATGACGACGCCTGGAGGGGCCTGATGGGGCATATCCTGTCCCAGGATATTCTCCACAAGGTCGTCCTGCCGTCTCGCCCTGTCGACGATCCGTTGCCGCTTCTCGTCGAAAATCCACGCGCCGTCCAGATCTCGGACCTGCGCGACGAAAGCTGGATCAGGCCGTTAGACCTGAAGGAGTTTCTCAACGGCCGGAAATACGGACGCGATAGCCGCGTTGTCTTCAAGGTATCGGACCCGATCCTTCCTGAAAATACCGGGGTCTGGTCGCTGTCGGCCAAGGGTGCCGAGCGGATCCGGGAAAGCGCGGCTTTCGAGTTGTCGCTGCAGAGTGTCACGGAGCTCGTCTTCGGCACGCAGTCCGCTATCACCTTGGCGGCCGCAGGACGGATAGACGCCGGCAACGACGACATCGCCGCCCTGGACGACGCTTTCGCGGCCGGTGGTACCAAACCTCATTCGGGCATTTCGTTTTAGCACTGCGCGGAAGCTGCGCATCTGCGAAAGGCCTGCTCTCACAGCCCGTGTTTTTCAATCGCCGACACAGCGATCAACTCACCAGGCTTTCAGGTCCGACCTTCTCACCGGATCCGCAGGTCGTGATGATGTTCCCAGAAATATCGGCCTCCGCTTCCGCGAAGATTGCTTGAGCCTTCTCGGGTGATACGAACTTGAAATTCTGTCCGGATCGAAGAACCAGGCGCAGGGCGTATGATGGCGGTAGGCATATAGCCGGACGCCGCGCCGCAGGAGCGACAGGCGCTGATGCGGTTGGCCGACCGGCTGGCAATGGAGCGCGATATTTCCGCGCAGATTGCCGGCGACGCCGAACTGCACCGGCAGATCTATCGCATGGCGCGCAACGATTACCTGCTCGCCATGCTGACCCAGAATTTCAATCTCGCCCTGCGGCTCTGGTATTTCTGCAACCAGAGCGCCCCGTCGCCGACGCCGGAGGCGGTGGACCATCGCCCGCTGGCGCTGGCGATCCTCGGCGGCGACAGCGAGGCGGCGCGGGCGCTGATGCGCGAGCATGTCGCCCATGATTCCGACCGGGTGCGCGACCTGCTGTTCAAGAGCTCTGTCTGATCCTGCCGACCGGCGGGCTTGCCGGCGCGCGGGGCGCAGGTTACAGGAGAGGCGTTCCATATGCCGCCCCCGGGCGCGCCGCAGCGATAGCTAGGGGTAACGCGCGTGTCCTTAGATGAAACCAGGAAGGATGAGGATGCCGATCCGCTGATGGTGCGGTCGGTGGAAAAGGCGTTTCGCGTGCTCGAAGCCTTCGACGGGGCAAACCGCAGCCTCAGCCTGGCGCAGATCTGCGCCAATGTCGGCCTCGACAAAAGCGCGGCCCAGCGCTTCACCCATACGCTGAACCGGCTCGGCTACCTGCAGAAGGACCCGGTCACCAAGCGCTTCGAGCTCAGCCTGCGCAGCCTTGAAATGGCTCGCCATTTCATCACCGCCAATCCGCTGGTCAACCGGGCGATGCCCTATCTGCTGCATCTCAGCCGCGAGACGGAAGAGACGGTCAACCTGACGCTGCCGGATGGGCCGGACATCGTTTTCGCCGCCCGCTTCATGAGCCGTCATATGCTGAACACCGACGTCGTCGTCGGCACCCGCATGCCCGCCTTCTGCACGGCGCCGGGGCGGGCGATCCTCTCGCGCCTGCCGCCGGAGGAGGCGCGGTCGCTGCTCGAACGCTCGCGCCTGCAGGCCTTCACGCCGCAGACGGTCCATACCGTCGATGCGCTCGCCGCACAGCTCGAAACGGCCCGCAGGCTTGGCTATGCCACCGCCTGGGAAGAGTTTTTCCCCGGCGATCTCTCGGTCGCCGCCGCCGTCCTCGACCAGACCGGGCGTCCCGTCGCCGCCGTCAATATCGGCGTGTCCAGCGCGCGCTATACGGCGGAAAGGGCCGAAGAGGTGCTGGCGCCGCTCGTCGTCGCCGCCGCGCGCTCGATCTCGCAGGCATCTTCCCCTTTCTAAGCCGGCTCGTCTGACGCCCGCATCGCCAAACCTTCGCCCGGAAAGGCGTGGCCGAAGACGCCATCGGCCGTAAATTTTTCATGTCGTGAAAAATCCCGTTGACATTTTCATTCATCGAAATACGATACTTCGTATCACAATATAATACGATGGATCACATGACGACCTTCATTCTGACCGAGCAGCGGGCCTCCTGCCGCGTGATTACCCTCAATCGCCCGGAGGTCCTGAACGCCTGGCATGCGCAGATGCGCGCCGATCTCGTCTGCGCCCTCGATGCCGCCGAAGAAGACGACGCGGTCGGCGCCATCATCGTGACGGGGGCGGGAGAGCGTGCCTTCGGCGCGGGCCAGGATCTCAACGAAACCAAGACCTTCGATCCCGATCGCGCCGAACTCTGGATCGGCGAATGGGAGCGCCTGTACGATCGCATCCGCAGCCTCTCCAAGCCGCTGATCATGGCGCTGAACGGCCTTGCCGCCGGCTCTGCCTTCCAGGTGGCGCTGCTCGGCGATTTCCGCATCGGCCATGACGGGGTGAAGATGGGCCAGCCGGAGATCAATTCCGGCATCGCCAGCACCACCGGCCCGTGGATCATGATGGAGATGATCGGGCTGGCGCGCACGACCGACCTGACGCTCAGCGGCCGCATGATGCCGGCCTCGGAATGCGTCGCCATCGGCCTCATCAACCGCATCGTGCCGCAGGAAGAGGTTCTGGCCGCCGCGTTGGCGCTGGGCGAGGAACTCGCCGCCAAGCCGCGCCTGGCCATGAAGCTCAACAAGCAGCGGTTCCGCGAGGTCACGGAGGCCCGCTTCCGCGACGCGCTGGCCTCCGGCGTGCGCAATCAGCGCATCGCCTATGCCGATGGCGAGCCCAACCGCATGATGGAGCGCTTCCTCGCCGCCCGCGCGGCCAGGTCCGCCGGCTAAGCCGTTCGACAGCGACGAATTCGGGATTTTGACGTGGAAGACAAAGGTTTCATCTCCCTGCTGGCGGTCCGGGCCAGGATCTCGCCGGATGCCGTTTACGCCACCTTCGATGGTGAGCCGATCACATTCTCGGATCTGCATCGCACCTCGGACAGCGTGGCGGCGGAGCTACGCCGTCTCGGCGTCGTCAAGGGCGATCGCGTGGCGCTGATGCTGCGCAACAGCCCCGACAGCCTGGCTGTGCTGTTCGCCATCGCCAAATGCGGCGCGGTCTGGGTGCCGGTGAATGTGCAGTTGCGCGGCGACGGCCTGAAATACATCCTCGAACATTGCGATCCGCGCGTCGTCTTCGCCGATCGCGACCTGTTCGCCAATATTCTCGATTGCGGGGTGGATACCGGTGCCTTCCGACTCGTCGCCGAAACCGGGGAGGCGGGCTCGCTCGACCGGCTGGTTGCCGGCGGCCACGTCTTTTCGGAGGCCTTGCCGGAGGCGGACGATCTGTTCGCGCTGAATTACACCTCCGGCACCACGGGCCGTCCCAAAGGTGTGTGCGTCACCCATCGCATGCTGCGCTATGCGTCGGAGGGGGCGATGCTCTGCGCGGATGCGCGCGATGGCGATGTCTTTTTCGTCTGGGAGCCGCTTTATCACATTGGCGGCGCCCAGCTCGTTCCCATCCCGCTGCTGCGCGATGTGCGGCTCGCCATGGTGCAGCGGTTCAGCGCCAGCCGTTTCTGGGATCAGGTGCGCGACTGCGGCGCGACGCAGATCCACTATCTCGGCGGCGTCCTGCAAATCCTGCTGAAGCAGCCGGAAGAGGCCGGCGACCGGAACCATGGGGTCCGGGTCGCCTGGGGCGGCGGCTGCCCGCGCGACCTCTGGCGGGCGTTCGAGGAGCGCTTCGGCATGCCGCTGCGCGAATGCTACGGCATGACCGAATCCTCCAGCATCACCACCTTCAACGAAAGCGGCCTGCTTGGTTCAGTCGGCAAGCCGGTGCCATGGCTGCGGGTTGAGATTCTCGACGACGAGGGCAGGCCGGTGCCGGCCGGCACCGCCGGCGAGATCGTCGTCCATCCGCGCCGGGAAGGCGCGGTTTTCGCCGGCTATTTCCGCAACGAGGAGGCGACCGCCAAGGCCCTGCGTCCCGACGGCTTCCATACCGGCGATCTCGGCATGATCGATGCCGAGGGCAATCTCTATTTCCTCGGCCGCCTGACCGACAGCGTGCGCGTGCGCGGCGAGAACGTCTCCGCTTTCGAGGTCGAGCATGTCGCCGGCAGCCATCCGCTGGTCGAGGAGTGCGCCCTGATCGGCGTCAGGGCCGAGGTCGGCGAGCAGGAGATCAAGCTGTTCCTCAAGCCCAAGCAGGGCGCGGAAATCGATCTGTCTTCCTTCTCCGATTGGCTTGGAGAAAGGCTGGCGCCGTTCCAGAACCCGCGATACCTCGTCGTGATCGAGGATTTCGAGCGCACGCCGAGCCAGCGCATCATGAAGCACCGGCTTCCCGCCGCACTCGATGGCAGCTGGGACAGATTGTCGGGCACGAGACAGACGAACGCATATCCCACGGGGAGACAACCGCAATGAAGGCCGCCGTTCTCTACAATTACAATGAAGACCTCGTCATCGAGGACGTGCCGCTCGGCGATCCCGGCGACCGCGAGGTGCTGGTGCGCATCGTCGCCACCGGTGTGTGCCACAGCGATCTCAGCGCCGCCAAGGGCAAGTCGCTTCCGCCGCTGCCCATCATCCTCGGCCACGAGGCGGCCGGCATCGTCGAGCGCACCGGCTCGGCCGTCTCCAAGGTGCGCAAGGGCGATCATGTCATCCTCTCCTGGGCACCGAATTGCGGCGAATGCTTCTATTGCCACAAGCGCCTGCCGACCATGTGCGACACCTATGGCGCCGCCGCCGGCGGCGGCACGCTCTGGAACGGCGCGCGCCGACTGGGCACGCGGGAACGGCCGATCCATCACTTCACCTGCCTGTCGAGCTTTGCCGAACTGGCGGTGGTGCCGGAATCCGCCTGCTCGAAAATCGCGGAGGATGTTCCCTTCGAGGTCGCGGCACTGGTCGGCTGCGCGGTGACCACCGGCTTCGGCGCCGTCGTCAACGATGCCCGCGTCGAGCCCGGCGAAGTGGTCGGCGTGATCGGCGTGGGCGGTGTCGGCATCAATGCCATCCAGGCCGCCGCGCTTGCCGGCGCGGAGGCCATCGCCGCCATCGACATCAACCCGGAGAAGGAAGCCGTTGCCCGTGCCTTCGGCGCGACGCATTTCGTCAACTCCGCCACGCAGGATGTCGTTGCCGAGTTGAAGGTGCTCAGCCGTGGGCGCGGCGCCGACAGCATCGTCGATTGCACCGGGCGGCCGGCGGCGATCGCGCTGGCCTATGACGGCGTGCGGCTGGGCGGCTCGGTGGTCTCGGTCGGCATCGCCGCCAGGGGCGAGATGGTCTGCCTGCCGGCCTCGACCCTGCCCAACACCCAGAAACGCATTATCGGCAGCAATTACGGCGGCGGCGTGCCGGAGCGGGATTTCGAGCGCATCCTCGCCCTCTACCGCGCCGGCCGCTTCGAGCTGGATCGCCAGGTCGGCAAGCGCGTGGCCCTGGAGGCGATCAACGATGCTTTCCGCTGGCTGGAACAGGGTGTGCTCGCCCGCACCCTCATATGCTTCGACCATTGATTCTTCGACATCAGGACCAGACGACCATGTATCCCGATACCCGACTTTTCATCGCCGGCGAATGGACCGACAGCATAACCGGCGACACGCTGCCGGTGCTCAATCCGGCGACCGGCAGCGAGATCGGCCGCGTCGCCAAGGCGGGGTAGACCGAGATGGACCGCGCGCTTGCCGCCGCCGAGCACGCCTTCCGCCAATGGCGCAAGACGCCGGCCCGCGAGCGCGCCAGGCTGCTGCATGCCGCCGCCGACAATCTGAAGGCGCGCATCGAGGAGATCGCGCCGATCCTGACCCTGGAACAGGGCAAGCCACTGGCCGAGGCCCGCTCGGAACTGCGCAATGCCGACGACGTGATCCGCTGGTTCGCCGAAGAGGGCATCCGCTCCTATGGACGCCTCATCCCCGCCCGGCGGGGCGGGATGCAGCAGATGGTGATGAAGGAGCCGCTCGGCGTCGTCGCCGCGTTCACGCCCTGGAACTATCCGGTGGCGCAGGCGATCCGCAAGATCTCGGCCGCCCTTGCCGCCGGCTGTACCGTCATCCTCAAGGCGGCCGAGGAGGCGCCGGCCTCCTGCGCCGCGATGATCCGCGCCTTTGCCGATGCCGGCTTCCCCGACGGCGCGATCAATCTGCTCTACGGCGTTCCCGCCGAGATCTCGGAATATCTCATTCCGCATCCGGTGATCGCCAAGGTATCCTTCACCGGCTCGACGCCGGTCGGCAAACACCTGACATCGCTTGCCGGCGCGCATATGAAACGGGTGACGATGGAGCTTGGCGGCCATGCGCCCTACATCGTCTGCGCCGATGCCGATCTCGGATCCGCCGTCTCGATGCTCGCCGGCCACAAGTTCCACAATGCCGGCCAGGTCTGCATCGCCCCGACGCGGGTGCTGGTCGAGGAGTCGGTCTACGACCGGGTGCTCTCGGATTTCGTCACGGCGGCGAAGGCGGTGCGGGTCGGCGACGGCCTCAAGGACGAGGTCGACATGGGGCCGATGGCCAATGCCCGCCGGCTGGATGCCATGGACCGGCTGATCGGCGATGCCGTCGCCAGGGGCGGGCGCCTGCTCGCCGGCGGCAACCGCATCGGCAATGCCGGCTTCTTCTTCGAGCCGACGGTGCTCGCCGACGTGCCGAAGGAAGCGGCGATCATGAACGAGGAGCCCTTCGGCCCGGTCGCCGTCGTCAACCGTTTCTCGCAGGTCGACGACGCCATCGAGGAAGCCAACCGCCTGCCCTTCGGCCTCGCCGCCTACGCCTTCACCCGCTCGCAGAAAAACGCCCAGCGCTTTGCCGAGGACATTCAGACCGGAATGCTGTCGGTCAACGATTACGGGCTTGCCTATGCGGAAGTGCCCTTCAACGGCGTCAAGGATTCCGGCTATGGCTCCGAGGGCGGGCCGGAGGCGCTGGAAACGTTCCAGACGATCAAGTTCGTTTCGCAGACGAATTTATAAAAATCACTCAAATGAAATATTGACTTCATTTTTTCATTGGTGTGAAATCATTTCGATCAGAACAGACAGGAAAGACCAGCCCCAATGTCCCAGCAGGCCTACACCCTCCCGCAGCGCGCGCCGCTCTACCAAGCGCCCCCGTTCGACTACAAGGCGTTCAGCAAGGTCAGCGTCTTCTGCCGTGTCGACGAGGCGGCGATCCGCGCCGCGCTTCCGGCGCAGTTCGATATCCGGGGAGATGTGATCGAGTTCTTCATCATGGACGTGCCGGCCGGCGGCTCGCTCGGCTCCTATGCCGAGGGCGGCATCGTCGTGCCGATGAGCTACCAGGGCCGTCCCGGCGGCCATGTGCTCTACGAAATCGTCACCAACGACGATTCCATGGCAGTCGGCCGTGAGGTCTGGGGCTATCCGAAAAAGATGGGTGAAGTCGCCTGGAACGCCACCGACACCGCGATCTCGGCAAAACTCTCGCGCCGCGGCACTTCGCTGATCGAGATCGACTTCAAGGCCGACGGACCGGCCTTCGACAAGCCGGCGCTGCATCCGCGCTTCCAGACGCGCATCATTCCCTCGCCGGAAGGCGCTGCCGTCGAAACCCAGATCATCGAGAACTCGCTCGGCCAGTCCGAGACGTTGCGCCATGCCTTCGGCACTGCCGCGATCAAGGTCGGCGGCAATGCCAGCGATCCCTTCTCGGATTTCCAAATCCGCGAAATCGTCGGGGCGGAAATGATCGTCGCCAACTTCGTCCTCGCCTTCGGCAAGATCGTCGGCTGAGGGCGCCTTTCCCGGGGAGGGTGACATGCCGCATGCAAAAACCCCCGAAGCGATGTTCAGGCTCGATGAAAAGCGGGTCTTCATCACCGGTGGCGGTGGCGGCATCGGCCGCGCGGCGGCCCTGATGTTCGCCGCCTTCGGGGCGCATGTGGTGGTCCTCGACCGCGACGCGGCGGCGGCCGAAGCCGTCTGCCGCGAGGTGGCGAATGCCGGCGGCGCGGCCAGCGCCTTCGCGCTCGACGTCACCGACGAGGCCGCGGTCCTTGCCGCCTTTTCGCAGGCCGAGCGCGTGGCGGGCGGGCTGGACGTGCTGATCAACAATGCCGGCATTTCCATCCGCCGTCCCTCGACGGAACTGGCGCTGGAGGACTGGAACCGGGTCGTCTCGGTCAACCTGACCGGCCTGTTCCTCTGCTCGCGCACTGCCGCCCGATCCTGGATCGGCCGCGGCGCGCCGGGCGCGGTGATCAACACCGCCTCGATCATGAGTTATTCGGGCGGCGGCTTGCACCCGAACATTTCCTACCAGACGACCAAGGCGGGCGTCGTGAACCTGACGCGCACGCTGGCCGTCGAATGGGCCGGAAACGGCATCCGCGTCAATGCGGTGGCGCCGACCTGGGTGAGAACGCCGCTGATCGAGCCGCTGATGGCCGATGCCGGACAGATGAACACGATCCGCAGCCTGACGCCGTTGGGGCGTCTGGCCGAGCCGGAGGAGGTGGCGTCCGCCATGATCTTCCTCGCCGGTCCGGCCTCTGCCATGACCACCGGCCATGTGCTGGCGGTCGATGGCGGCTATCTCGCGAGATGAGGAGGGTGGAGCCGTAAACTCAGGGTAGTCGCATGCTCAATCACTGTCGTGAAGAATGTGTCATGTAATTTCACAGATGCGTTGCCCGCATGGGAGTTCCGTGCAAGCAATCTCAGCAAGACCAAAAAGGGGAACCACATGAACAGAACCCGTATCCTTCTTTCCGCCGCTGCGCTGCTCTTGGCATCCAGCGCCCTGCCGGCACTCGCCGCCGACATCGTGCTTGGCGGCAGCGCCCCCATGTCCGGCGCCCAGGCCGAATTCGGCCAGTCGCAGATCGACGGCGCCCAGCTCTATTTCGACCAGCTCAACGAAAAGGGCGGCATCAAGGGCAACAAGGTCGTCTTCCGGCCGCTCGACGACCGCGCCGATCCGCGCCAGGGCACGCTCGTCGCCCAGCAATTCTGCGACGACAGCGCCGTGATCGGCGTCATCGGCCACATGAACAGCGGCGTCACCATGCCGGCCCTCGACATCTATTCCGAATGCGGCATGCCGCAGGTCGTGCCGGCCACCAATCCGGAACTGATGCGCATGGGCTTCAAGACCGTCGTGCGCCCGGTCGCCAACGATTTCGTGCAAGGCGCTCTGCCGGCCAAATACGTCACCGAAAAGCTCGGCCTGAAGAAGGCGGTGCTGGTGCATGACAAGACCGTCTTCGGCCAAGGCATCGCCGGCGTGTTCAAGGACAATTTCGAAAAAGGCGGCGGCACCGTCGCCGGCACCTTTGGCGCCAATCCCGAGGACGTCGATTTCTCAGCCCTGATCGCTTCGATCAAGCTCGAAAATCCCGATGTCGTCTATATGGGCGCCGGCATGCCGCAGCTTGCTTTGTTCCTCAAGCAGATGCGCGAGCAGGGGTTGAAAGCGCAGTTCATCGGCCCGGATATCGGCTTCACCGTCGATTTCATCACCCAGGTGGGCGCGGCGTCTGCCGAAGGCGCGCTGATGACCTTCCAGCTTCCGCCTTACGACTCCTCGCCGGAGCTGAAGGATTTTACCCAGCGCCACCAGGCCCGCTTCGGCCGCGCTCCCGGCCCCTATGCCTCGCTCGGCTTCGCCAATGCGCAGGTGATGGCCGCCGCCGTCGAGAAGGCGGCATCGCTGGACCGCGAAGGCGTGCTCGCCCAGCTTCACGACGTGAAGATCGAGACGCTGCTCGGCCCGGTCGCCTTCGACGAGAACGGCGAGAACACCACCGCGCCGATGTATCTCTACGTCGTCAAGAACGGCAAGTTCGAGCTGATCAAGCAGTAACAGCCGGACGCATGTTCAATGGGGCCGGCGCGGGCAGCGCCGGCTCTCCCTCTTCGTTTTCCGCAATGCCGGCCGAGGGCCGCGGGTCGCCGCGCCTTCGCCGGAATTGCTCCAGAGGCGATCCCCGTGTTCGACTATTTCCTCCAGCAATTGATCTTCGCGCTCGCCATCGGCGCCATCTATGGCCTCATCGCGCTCGGCTACACCATGGTCTATGGCGTGATGCGGCTGATCAACTTCGCCCATGGCGAGTTCTTCATGCTCGGCCCTTACGTCTATGCCTTCGTGTTCAGCGGGCTGGTCGGCATCGGCGGGCTGATGCCGGTTCTCGATTCCGCCGTCGCCATCGTCGCGAGCTTCGTGATCGTCGGCCTGCTCGGCGTCGCCATCGAGCGCTTCGCCTATCGTCCCTTGCGCGCCTATGGGCGGCTGGCGCCGATGCTGAGCGCGCTCGGCATGTCCATCGTGCTGCAAAGCGCGGTGCGCGTCACCGTCGGCCCGCAGCCGGAGCATTTTCCGGCCATCGTTGCGAGCGAACCGATCGCAGCCCTCGGCGGCATGATGACGACGGTGCAGGTCGGCATTCTCGTCGCCGCCATCGTGCTGATGGTCGGGCTGACGCTGTTCGTCAACGGCACGCGGCTCGGCATCTGGATCCGCGCGGCCTCCGAGAGCTGGACGACGTCGAGCCTGCTCGGCATCCGCGTCAACCGCGCCGTCAGCCTGGTCTTCTTCATCGGCCCCGGCCTCGGCGCGATGGCCGGCATCATGTATGCCTCCTATTACGGCATCATGCAGCCGACCATGGGCTCGGTCATCGGCCTCAAGGCGTTCACGGCGGCGATCCTCGGCGGCATCGGCTCCATTCCCGGCGCCATGCTCGGCGGTTTCCTGCTCGGCGCCATCGAGACGTTTGGCACGGCCTTCCTGCCGATCCTCTCCGGCGGTCTCATCGGAACCGAATATCGCGATGTCTTCGCCTTCGCCGTTCTCATCCTCGTTCTTCTGTTCAAGCCCGCCGGCCTGCTCGGCGAGACCGTCTCGGAAGAAACGACCGTTGCCAAGAAGGATTACTGAGCCATGGGGAATTCGGTGATCGCAAGGCGGCTCGGGCTACTGGCGGCGCTGGCGCTCTGCGCGGTGCTGCTGGCGGTGGTGCCGCAGATGTCGCCCTATTATGTCCGCGTCGTCGACAGCATCCTGATCTATATCATCCTCGCCGTCGGCCTCAATCTGGTGGTCGGCTATGCCGGCCTGCTCGATCTCGGCTTCATCGCCTTCTATGCGGTGGGCGCCTACGCTTATGCGCTGCTGGCGAGCAACCAGTTCGGTATCCACTTGCCGTTCATCGTCATCCTGTTCATCGGAGCGGGTGTCGGGGCGCTGGCCGGCGTGCTGCTCGGCTTTCCGGTGCTGAAGCTTCGCGGCGATTACCTCGCCATCGTGACGCTCAGCTTCGGCGAAATCATCCGCATCGCCATCAACAATGCCGATGCGCTGACCAACGGGCCGCAGGGGATCGCAGCCCTCGACCGGGCCAAATTGTTCGGTCTGCCGCTGACCAGCCCGGTGCATTTCTACTGGCTGCTGCTGGCGCTGGCCTTCCTCGTCTGCGCCGGCGTCTACTTCATGGAGCGCTCGATCCTCGGCAAGGCCTGGCGGGCGCTGCGCGAAGACCAGGACGTGGTGCGCGGCCTCGGCATCAACACCACGACGCTGAAGTTGCTCGCCTTTGCGCTGAGTGCTTCCATCGGTGGGGCAGGGGGCGTGATCTTCGGCTCGTTCCAGCGCTTCGTCAGCCCGGAAAGCTTCACCTTCCAGGAATCGCTGCTGGTGGTGCTGATCATCATCATCGGCGGGGTCGGCAATATCGTCGGCGTCATCGCCGGCGCGGTGGTGCTGGTCATCCTGCCGGAAGTCCTGCATTTCGCCGCGCAATATCGCCTGCTGATCTACGGCGTCGTGCTGGTTACCGTCATCGTGCTGAGGCCCGGCGGGCTTGTCTCGCCGCGCTTCAACCTCGGCTTCATCCTTCGAAAGGTCCGGACCCTATGGCTCTCGCCCTCGAAAACGTAAGCAAGCATTTCGGCTCGCTGGTGGCGATCAAAAATCTGTCGCTTTCCTTCGACGTCGGCTCGATCTATTCGATCATCGGACCGAACGGGGCTGGAAAATCGACCGTCGTCAACATGATCGCCGGCTCCTACAGCGTCACCTCCGGCACGATCCGGCTGGGCAATACGGCATTGAACAAGCTGCCGAAGCACCGCATCGCCCGGCTCGGCGTGGCGCGCACCTACCAGAACCTGCGGCTGTTCGACGCCATGACGGTGCTGGAAAACCTGGAGGTCTGCTTCTTCCCGCAGGCCTGGCCGGGCCTGCTGACCGGCGCGAAGCGGATGGGCAAGGCGGAGCGGCTGGCGATCTGCCGCGCCTGCCTGGAGCGCTTCCACCTGTCGGACGTGGCGGAGTCCTTGGCAGGAGATCTGCCCTATGGTCGCCAGAAGATGCTGGAACTGGCGCGCGCTTTCGTCACCGAAGCGCCGATCGTGCTGCTCGACGAGCCGGCCGCCGGCCTCAACCACACCGAAACCAAGGATATGGCGGCGATGATCGCCAGCCTGAAACGCGCCGACCGCGCGATCATCCTCGTCGAGCACGACATGGACATGGTCATGTCGATCTCCGACCGCATCGACGTCTTGAACTATGGCGAGCTGCTGTGCTCCGGCACGCCGGAGCTGGTGCGCACCAATGAAAAAGTGCAGGAGGCCTATCTTGGAACCACGGAAGAACTCGACGACATCCGCAAGCTTGCTCAAAGTCGCCGGGCTCAAGGCGGGTTACGGACGAACGCAGGTCTTGTTCGGCATTGACCTCGAAGTCCGCGCCGGCGAGATCGTCACGATCATCGGGGCGAACGGGGCGGGCAAGACCTCGACCCTGCGCTCGATTTCCGGCCTGACGCAGATCTATGCCGGCGAGATCGAATTCAAGGGACGGCCGATCAAGGGGCTGCCGCCGGAGGAGATCACCCGGCTTGGCCTCGCCCATTGCCCGGAGGGTCGCCAGATCCTGCAGCGCCTCACCGTCGAGGAAAACCTGCTCGCCGGCTATATTCCCGGCCGCGGGCGCAGCTTCGACGAGATCCGCACCCAGGTCTACGACCTGTTCCCGATCCTGAAGGAGCGCCGCCATTCGCTGGCCAGCCGCATGAGCGGCGGCCAGCAGCAGATGCTGGCCATCGGCCGCTCGCTGATGGCGACGCCCGACTTGCTGATGCTCGACGAACCCTCGCTCGGGCTGGCGCCAAAGATCATCAACCAGATTTTCGAGATCATCATCATGCTCTCGAAATCCGGCATCAGCCTCGTCGTCGTCGAGCAGAATGCGGCGGTAGCGCTGGAAATCGCCGATTATGCCTATGTGATCGATGCCGGGCGCTGCTCGGTGGAGGGGGGCGCGCATAACGTGCTCAACGATCCCGATCTCAAGGCCGCCTATCTCGGCGCCTGAGGGAGGGATCATGCCGCAGTTCGAGACTTCTATCCTCATCTCCGGAGCGGCCTCCGGGATCGGGCGCGCGACCGCGCTTGCGCTGGCGAAGAACGGCGTCGCGCTGACGCTGTTCGATCGCGATGCGCCGGCCTTGTCCGCCGTTGCCGATACCTGCCGGGAACAGGGCGCGGCCGTGCTCGCCACCGTCGGCGATGCCGCGTCGGATCCGGATGTGGCCGCAGCGGTGAGCCGCGCCGTCAAGACCCATGGCTTTCTCGGCGGCGTGGTCGCCGCCGCCGGCATCGCCCGCAAGGGCGACGTCACCACGCTGTCCGACGAGACATGGCAGGCGACGCTTGCCGTCAATCTCACCGGCCCTTTCCTGCTGGCGCGGCACGCGGTGCCGCATCTGCTGCGCAACCCGGCTTCCGCCTTCGTCGCCATCAGCTCGGATTCCGGCGTGCGCGGCTCGCGCGGTTATGCCGCCTATTGCGCCTCCAAGCATGGTGTCATCGGCCTGATCCGCTGCATGGCGCTCGATCACGGGCCGCAAGGGCTGCGCAGCAATGTCGTCTGCCCCTCCTTCGTCGATACGCCGATGGCGGAAGCGCTGTTGAAGGAAGGCGGCGGCCTCTATGATCGCGCTTTCTACGAGCGGCGGGTGCCGCTCGGCCGTTTCGCCCGGCCGCAGGAGGTGGCCGATGCCGTGGCGCATCTGCTGTCGCCGCAGGCCAGCTATGCCAACGGCATGGTTTACGTGCTCGACGGCGGCACGACGGCGGGAACCTTCGGATGACAGGTGGGGACGACTGGCGCGGGATCGACGGTAAATTGCTGACGGCATTGACTTCATGAAGTATTTGCTCGATTCCATCATGAAAGTGAACTTGTCAGGTTATCTTCGATGTCCAAATCCCTTGCCGAGGCCAAGACGCCGGATCATGTCGGGAAGACGCTGCGTGAATTGCGCCGCTCCCGCCGCATCACCATCCAGCAGCTTGCCGATGGTCTGAACCGCTCGACCGGCTATGTCAGCCAGCTCGAACGCGGCCTCTCCCAGCCGACGCTGAAAGACCTCTACGCAGCCTGTACGATCTTCGGCGTGCCGATGAGCTGGTTCGTCGACCTCGAGGAAAAGCAGCCGGATGCCGAGCGGGAGAAGGATTTCATCGTGCGCGGCAGCCAGCGCCGTTTCATGCTGCATCGTGGCGCGCGCACCGAGCTTCTGACGCCGCAGCTCGATTCCGACGTCGAATTCATGATGTCGACCTTTGAGCCCGGGCTTGAGACCGAACCCAAGAACGTGCCGACCGCCGGCGCCGAATACGGCTATATCCTCAAGGGGCGGCTGGAGCTGTGGGTGGACGAGGAGAAATTCGACCTCGCCGAGGGCGACAGCTATCGCTTCAACCGCTCTTCCACCTACCGCTCCCGCAATCCGTCGAAAACCGAACCGACGATCATCATCTGGGTCGGCGTCTATAAATAGACAGGCCCAAGGCAGGCAGGACCATGACCCCATCCCTCTTCGATCCCGCGGCCTTCGCGGGCAAGGTCGCTTTCGTCTCCGGCGCCGCCTCCGGCATCGGCGCGGCGACCGCCCGGCGCCTGGCCGATCTCGGCGCAAGCCTCATCCTCGCCGACCGCGACCGGCCGCGGCTCGACAAGTTTGCCGCGACGCTCGGCAAGGCAGAGGTGCTGGCGCTGGAAACCGACGTCACCGCTTTTTCCAGCGTCGCAGAGACGATCGCGCGAGGTGTCGACCATTTCGGCGGGCTCGATCTCGCGGTGAATTCCGCCGGCATCGACTTGCCGCGCTGCCAGACCGGGGACTATCCGGCCGAACAGTGGGACAGGGTCATCGCCGTCAACCTGACCGGCGTCTTCCATGCCATGCGCCATCAGATCCCCGCCATGCTGGCGCAGGGCGGTGGCGCGATCGTCAACGTCGCCTCGATCATGGGTTTTCGCGCCTTTGCAGGCCAGCCAGCCTATACGGCGGCAAAGCACGGCGTCATCGGCCTGACGAAAGCGGCAGCACTCGATCATGCAACCCAGGGCGTGCGCGTCAACGCCGTCGCGCCGGGCTTCGTCGAAACCCCGCTGCTCAGCCATCTGAGCGACGAGAAGAAGAAGGCCGCCGCCGCGCTGCATCCGATGGACCGCCTGGGGCAGCCGGACGAAGTGACCAGCGTCATCCTCTTCCTGCTCTCGGACGCAGCGTCCTTCGTCACCGGCGCCTGCTACGAGGCGGATGGCGGCTATCTGGCAAAGTAGAGGTTTTCGCTGGCATCCGAGGCATTGCCATCCCAAAGCTGATCGGGCTGATGCGTTATGAGCCCGCGCTTGGCGGCGCGGACGCCTTGAAGCTCTTGTCCAGCAAGCTCCGACCATCGAAAGACCTGAGCGTCAATGCCCAGGAGGTGATGTCCCTGTTGTAGACGAACAACCACCGAGCATTCCTCTGCTTCAGGCCGCGGAAGAACTCCACGAATGTCGCCTCGTCCATGTCCGTTCGGTTCCATGATGGCGGAAACAAGCCTTTTCCTGCATTCAGGTGCTGCGCCAGGCTGAAATTCTCTCGATGGCCTTCGCCGGTATTGTTGGCCTGATAGAAGCCCCATCGCATGCCGGTCTTGGCGAAAACGCATTCATGGGCGCTGCCGCTACGGGCGCACAGATAGCCGTAATAGGGGCCTTTCGCCTTCAGCAAGACCTTCAGGATGGTCTCGGACGTGTCCGGGCTAAGCTCCTTCTGCTCCTGATACGGCAGATAGCCGGGATCTTTGCGGATCAGGTATTGCACCACCATATAGGCCGCACCTGAGCAGTAATCCATGTCATGCGCGGTATTGTAGCCGCTTTCCTTGCCCGGCATCGTTGCATGATAAAGCCGGCGCAGATCGGCGAGAGTCTTGCAATTGGCAAGCGCCTTGTCGAGTTGGTCGAGAGAGCGGTAGCGCCGGTCCAGCACGGCAGAAAATATCGACATAGAAGCGCGCCTCATGGGGTTGCCCAAGAGATAGGCGGACCAGGTTCCCCAAGGCAACGTCAACGAGAGAAGCCACCAAAATTGGCCGATTTATCAAATCGCAATTTCCGGCGCCAGATACCGGCGCACAACTCCGAGCTCACCTGGCCCGACAATGCCCCGTGGCTGAGCGTCGAGGCGTGAGAGGCGCGGTCCCCGGCGGTCATTCCCCTGCAAAAAACATCTGCCGCCACCGTCAGCGGCCGGGCAGCCGTGGAAAAGCGCGACAAAAGGCGAATTTTCGGGCCTGAAACGGCTCTATGTCTTTGTTTTCGAACCATTTTTAAGCGCCTGATCGTGATCGCTCCGGCGTCGTCGCCTGCGCTTCAAAGCCACTCCGACCGCCAACCATGGCGGCGCCGCCCGCCATGGATTGAGCTTTGCCATGCGTCCTTTGGCGCCGCCGGCCAAGATTATCGGCTCTAGCGCGTTGACATACGGTATACGGTATGGTTTCTTGCCCCTGCAATATTCGCCACTGACGGCAGCGACAAAGGGGGGAGAAATGTCAGAATTCGAAACGGCGCACGCGGTGGCGCAGGGTTTTGTAACCGGGCGGCGGGCGTTCCTGCGCGGCGCTCTGGCAATCGGGGCCGCATCGGTGATGCCCCTGCGGCTGGGAGCGCAGACGGTTTCCGAGGGCGTGCTGATTTTCGGCAATGCCGAACCGCCGACCTCGAATTACTGGGATCCGGCGGCCGGTTTCGGCCTGGTCGACGAGCAGGTCGCATCGCTCGTGCACGACTCGCTTCTTTCTTTCGATGCCGAAGGCAAGATCGGACCGGGCCTCGCCACGGCCTGGACGGTCAAGGATGACCGCACCGTCGCCCTGACGCTGCGCGAAGGCGTTGCCTTCCACGATGGCGCGCCTGTCACGGCCGAGGACGTCAAGGCGACCATCGACAAGCTGGGCGAAGGACAGCTTGCGCAATCCATGGTGGTCGTGCCGGGCATCACCGTAAAGATCACATCGCCGACCGAGGTGGAGGTCGTCTCGCCGGTCGCCTTCGGCGTGGTGCTGAACGCGCTCGCATTCATCAAGATTCTGCCGAAGAAGAACATCGACAATCCGGACAATTTCAAGATCGGAGCGCTTGGCTCCGGACCGTATCGCTTCGTTTCCTACAGCGGCAACGACGTGACCCTGGAAGCGAACGACTCCTGGTGGGGTGGAGCGCCGAAAATCAAGACGGTGATCTTCCGCTACATCGAGGATGCCGAAGCCCGGATCAACGCGCTTTTGACCGGCCAGGTCGACATCCTGACCCGGGTCAATGCGGAGTTTCTCTCGCGGGTCGAGGGCAATGCGGATTTCCACGTCAACAACCAGTCGCCGCCCTCTCAGATCGTCGGCCTCATGCAACACAATGGCCCGCTGGGGGATGTGAAGCTGCGCCAGGCGGTGGCCCATGCGATCGACCGCGAAGGGATCGCGGCATCGGTGATGCGCGGCCTCAATCCGGTCAACTACTCGGCGCTCCCGACCACGTCGTCCTTCTATGAGCCGCTTGAGCCGAAATTCGAGTACAATCCGGAGCGCGCACGAGAGCTTATCGCGCAATCCTCTCACGCGGACGGCGTGACGCTGCGACTGGCAACGACGACACTGGTGCCGAACCAGCTCGAAATCGACCAGATCATCGCCGCGTCACTGAAGCAGGTCGGCATTTCCGTAGAGGTGGAGCGGCTCGAGGTCGGCGCATACCGTTCCTCCTACAACACCTATGACATGACGCTCGACACGCTGGCGATCTTCAACCACGACCCCGATTTCGTGCTCGGCACCTATATCGGCGCAGCCGCTGAGCAGGTGTTTCATCTCAAGGACGAAAAATTCGAGGCGCTTCACGCCGCGCAGCGCGCCGCGACGGTGGAAGACCGCCCCGCAGCGGTAAGGGCCGCCGCCCAGTATCTTTGGGAGAACCAGATCACCTTCTTCCTGACCGACGAGATCTGGTACTCGATCGTCAACAACCGGGTGAAGGATTACACCCGCGCGCCGCTGGTCGGCGAAAACCTGGTGCCGCGCGCCTCTCGCGCCTGATGCCCATGCCGGTGGCGCGACACCGCGCTGCCGGCCGTCCACCTTATCCCGGCCGCGGGTCTTGCCGCGTTGCCCTTCAGGCGGAACTGCCATGAAATCCTATATCCTGCGGCAGGTGATCCAGGCCGCAATCGTCGTCGCGGCCATCACGGTCGCCGTCTTCGTTGTCCTGCGCCTCTCGGCCGGCGACCCGGCGCGCATTCGGGCGCCGGTATTTGCCAGGCCCGATGTCATCGAGCAATATCGCCGTGATTTCGGCATCGACCGGCCGATCATCGAGCAGCTCGGATCGTTCGTCTCCAGAGCCGTACAGGGCGATCTGGGCATGTCGTTCCGCTTTCAGGCGCCGGTGAGCGACCTGATCCTCGTGGCCTTGCCAAAAACGCTGGCGCTGGCGGGCGTCGCCCTCGTCCTGTCGATGGTGCTGGCGGTCTTGCTGGGCGCCATGGCCGCGTCCCGGCCGCGCTCGGCCTGGGCGGCGATCAGCACCGCACTTGCGACCCTTGGCCAGTCCGCGCCGGTCTTCTGGACCGGGGCGCTTCTGGTGATGCTGTTTGCGGTGAACCTGGGCTTGCTGCCTGCCGGCGGATATAATGGCTTTTCCAGCCTGGTCCTCCCGGCAATTGCGGTGGCGCTGTCGATTGTTCCCACCCAATTGCGGGTTCTGCGCAGCTCGATGCGCGGCGTGCTCGGCGAGGAATATATCCGCACGGCCCATGCATTCGGGCTGGCCCCGGCCCGCATCACCTTCGTCTACGCGCTGAAGAACGCCTTGCTGCCCCTGCTGACCGTGATCGGCGTCGATGTCGGCTACCTGCTGGGCGGCGTGATCGTCGCCGAAGTGATCTTTGCGTTTCCCGGTATCGGAGAACTGGCGCTCGTTGCGATGAAAGCGCGCGACTATCCCTTGATCCAGGGCATCACCATCGTGACGGCGAGCCTCTTCGTCCTCGTGAACCTGGTGGTGGACCTGACCTATGCCGCGATCGACCCCCGTATTCGAATGGAGCAGCCATGAACATTCTCGCCATCGGCGCACACCCCGACGATATCGAATGCAGCAGCGCCGGCACGCTCGCGCTCTATGCGCAGGCTGGACACACGATCTTCATGGCAATCGCCACGAACGGCAATGTCGGCTCGGCGACGCTCTCGCGCGAGGAAATCGCGGCTGTGCGCAAGAAGGAGCAGAAGGCGTCCTGCGACCTGATCGGCGCGGAGATGATCTGGATGGACTTCGACGACGAATGGTTGATGAACGACCGGCCGACCCGGACGCGGTTCATCGATGCCATCCGCCAGGCCGATCCGGATGTCATGTTCATCCACGCCCCGAACGACTATCATCCCGATCATCGCATCGCGGGCCAGCTTGCCGAGGACGCACGCATTCCGGCATCTGTCCGGCTGGTGGAGACGGCGCTGCCGGCGATAGGCAGGATCCCGCACATCTTCTATGTCGACAACGTCGGCGGAGTGGATTTCCAGCCGGAAGCCTATGTCGACATCTCCTCGGTCATCGAGCTGAAGAAGCAGATGCTGCTCTGCCATCAGAGCCAGGATAGCTGGATGCGGGCGGTCTATGGCGAGGATACGTCCATCACCGACCTGATGATGGCGAATGGCAGGGCGCGCGGGCTTGCCGCCGGAGCAGCCTTTGCAGAGGGATTCCGCGAGGTCCGCACCTATCCGCGCACCGGATCCTTCAACCTGTTGCCGGGGTTTGGAAAATGACCATGGCAGCCCATTCTCCCGACCTGGACGAACGCGAAGCGCGCGCCGGTTTTCTGGCGCGTCACGAGCTGCCGGTTTCGCTGGTGGCGGGCGGCATTCTGCTGGCGCTCATCCTTGCCGCGGTCGTCCTGGCCCCCGCCCTTGCGCCGGCCGACCCCAATGCGGTCGATCTGAAGGTCATTCGCAGGCCGCCATCGGCCGAGCATCTTTTCGGCACCGACGCCATCGGCAGGGATCTGTTCTCGCGCGTGCTTTACGGTGGCCAGGTGTCCCTGCTGGTCGCCGGCGCGGGCATGATCGGCTCGCTGACCTTCGGCGCCGTGATGGGAATGCTGCGCGCTTTCGGACCATGGTTCCTGCGCCCGGTGGTGGACCGGATGATCGATATCCAGCTCGCCTTTCCCTATGTGCTGCTCGCGATCGCGATCACCAGCGCGGTGAAGCCCTCGGTGCCGGTGCTCATCCTGCTGATGGTGCTGGCCGGCTGGGCGGGCGTGGCGCGGGTGGTGCGCGCCATCGCCTTGCAGGAGCGCGCCAAGGACTATGTGAAGGCCGCCGAGATCCTCGGGGCGTCGGGGCTGAGGATCTCGCTGTTTCATGTTTTTCCCGGTGTCCTTCCTGGGTTGATGGTGCTGGCCGCCATGCAGACCGCCGCGATGATCGTCTTCGAGGCGACGCTGTCCTTCCTCGGCATGGGCATCCAGCCGCCGACCGCAAGCTGGGGCGGCATCATGCTGGAGGGCAAGGATTACATCACCTCCTCATGGTGGCTCACGACCTTTCCCGGCCTGGCGATCCTGATGACCTCGCTCAGCCTCGTGCTGATCGGCGACGGAATGGAGGCGCGCAGCGAGCGCCTGCGCGCGAAGGAGACGGAGGCATGACGGCCATGCGACAGGCACTTCTCGATGTGGCGGCGCTTTCCGTCGCCTTTCCCGGCCGCAACGGCCCGATCCGGGCGGTGGACGGCGTCAGCTTCCGGCTCGAACCCGGTGAAAGTCTGGTCATCGCCGGAGAATCCGGCTCCGGAAAATCCATGCTGTGCCGCGCGCTGATGAATATCCAGCCGGGCGCGGCCAGCGTGACCGCGACGCGGATGGACTGGCAGGGGCGGGCGCTCGGCGCTCTCTCGCCACGCGACTGGCGTGCACTGCGCGGCGGACAGATGGCGATGATCTTCCAGGATCCGGCCGCCGCCCTCAATCCGCTGCTTTCGGTCGGTCGCCAGATCATGGATGTGGTGATCGCCCATCGGGCCTGTTCACGCGCTCAGGCCCGGTCGCGGGCCATCGAAGTGCTGGGCCTTGCCGGCCTGCCGGAGCCCGAGGCGCGGCTGGCGAGCTATCCGTCGCAACTTTCGGGCGGCATGCGCCAGCGGGTGGCGATCGCGCTGGCGCTGGCCGCAGCCCCGAAGCTGATCATAGCCGATGAGGCGACGACCAATCTCGACGTGTCCATTCAGGCGCAGATCGTGGCCCTCCTGAAGCGTCTCCAGCGCGAGCTTGGTCTGGGGCTTATCTTTGTGACCCACGATCTCGATCTTGCCGCGGAAGTCGGCGGCCGGCTGATGGTGATGTATGCCGGCCAGCCGGTGGAAACGGGGCCGGTGCAGACGGTCCTGAAGGATCCGTGCCATCCTTACACGCGCGGACTCCTGCGCTCGGCGCCAACTTTGCATTCAAGCCGCGAGACGCCGTTGCAGCCCATTCCGGGCCAGACGCCGAAACCCGGCGCCGTAGGCGCGGGGGCGCCGTTCCGGTCACGCTGTCCGGTTTCGGTCGAAGGCGTCTGCGATGTCAGGCGCGCGCCATGGAGCGAGGCAGGGCCGGGCCACAGGGTGGCGTGCAACCGATTTGCCCTGGATGGAAGAGGAGGCCTGCCGTGAGCAAACCCATGATTGAAGCTTGCGGGATCGACAAGACCTTCACCCTGCGCCGCGATGGCCGCCTTGTCGAGCACCGCGCGCTGAAGACGGTGAGCGCCGATCTGCACGAGGGCGAAATCCTCGGAATCGTCGGCGAGAGCGGATCAGGCAAGACCACGCTTTCCCGGATCATGATCGGCATCGATACCGCCAGCAAAGGTGAGATCCTCTTCCATGGCGACAGGGTTGCCACGCGGCGCGAATGGCGCGATCTGCGCCGTCATGTGCAATACGTGTTCCAGGATCCCTTCACCGCGCTTTGCCCGACCATGCGCATCGGCAAGGCGCTTGCCGAGCCGCTGGCGATCCACGGGATAGGCAGCCGTGAGGAACGGCCCGCAAGAGTGGCGCGGATGCTGGAGATGGTGGGGCTGCATCCCGACATGGCTGGACGGTTGCCCTCGCAGCTTTCCGGCGGCCAGAGGCAGCGCGTGAACCTGGCGCGCGCATTGATGTCCGAGCCGAAGGTGCTGATCTGCGACGAGATCGTCTCGGGGCTGGATGTCTCGGTTCAGGCGCAGGTTCTGGCCTTGCTGCTGGATCTGCAGAAGCGGCTCGGTCTTTCGCTGATCTTCATATCCCACGATCTGCGGGTGATCCGTTATCTCTGCGATCGTGTGCTGGTGATGTATCTCGGCGAAATCGTCGAGCAGGGGCGGACCGATGAGGTCTTCGCCGCGCCGAAACACGATTATACCCGCCGCCTGCTGGCTGCGATCCCCGATCGCGACCGCCCGGCGCATCATTCTCCCATCGACGAGGCTCTGAAATGAAGGATCAGCTTCACCCCCTTGGCGGGCGCCGTGCGCTCGTGACAGGCGCGGCGCGCGGGATCGGCGCTGCGATCGGCGCCGAGCTGGCGAGGCGGGGCGCCTCGCTCCTGCTGGCCGATATCGATGGCGCGCAACTGGAGGAAACGGCGGCCGCCCTGCGCGCCGGCGGAGCCGAGGTCGGCACGCTCGCCTGCGACCTGACCGCGCCCGACGTGCCGGCGCAGCTTGCCGGGATCGCTTCGGAGGCCGGCGGGCTGGATATCCTGGTGAACAATGCCGCGATCCTCGACGCCACGCCGCTCAGGGAACTGGGCCGTGCGCGCTATGCGCAGGTCCAGGAGATAAACCAGAACGCCGCGCTGTGGATGGTTCAGGCATGCGCGCCGCTTCTGGCCCGGTCCGGAAGAGGCAGGGTGGTGAACATCGCCTCGATCATGGGCATCCGCGGGGCGGCCGACAGCCTGCCCTATGCGGTCGCAAAGGGCGGCGTGGTCAACATGACCCGCGCGCTTTCGGTCGATCTGGCGGCCGACGGCATCCTCGTCAACTGCATCTGCCCGGGCTTCGTCGATACGCGCATGGCGTTGTTGCCGGATGGCAGCGGCCACGAACACGACACGGAATGGTTCCGCGACGTCTATATCCGCCACGGACGCATCCCCTTGCGCCGCCCCGCGCCGCCTGAGGAGATCGCGCGGGCCGCGATGTTCTTCTGCGGCGACGACTGCAGCTACGTGACCGGTCAGATCCTGCTGGTCGATGGCGGCATCTCGGCAACTTTTTGACCCTTCCTTCTCCTTATCTGACCTTTTGAGGCAAGCATGAAGATCGTGAAAGTCGAGGCACTGGGCCTCTTCGGAAAATCCCCCAAAGGCGGCTGGTCGAACGAGATCCGGCCCGAAGATTCAATCCATGCGCTGGTGCTCGTGCGGACTGAAAGCGGCAAGACGGGGGTCGGTTCCGTTTTCACGGATGCCCGGCTGGTCAAGGACGGGCTGGATGTGCTACGTCCGCTTCTCATCGGCGAAAGCGCGGTCGAGCCGATGCGCGTCAGCGAGAAACTGCATCAGAACACGTTCTGGATGGGGCGCGGCGGCACGCTGACGCATGTGATCTCCGGCATCGACATCGCGCTCTGGGATCTGTTCGGCAAAGCTTGCGGGCAGCCGCTGCACAGGCTGCTGGGCGGCAGCCACCGCGACAAGGTTCGGGCCTATGCCTCGATCCTGATGGAAGAGCCGGACCTGATGCGCGAGCGCACCGCCCATTTCCGCGCCCAGGGTTTCCGCGCGATCAAGATCGGTTGGGGCCCGTTCGGACGGCGCGACGACCCCAGGCTCGATGAGGCCATCGTGCGCGCCGCCCGGGAAGGCGCCGGCGAGGATTGCCGGCTGATGGTCGATGCCGGCGCATCCGATGCCTGGTGGCCGAACGGGCTGAAATGGGCGCTGAATACCGCGCGGATGCTGAAGGATTACGACATCGCGTGGTTCGAGGAAGCGTTGCATCCGGATGCGCTGGATGATTTCCGGCAATTGCGGTTGCAAAGCCCGGTGCCGATTGCCGGCGGCGAATGCCTGACGCGGCGGCAGTCGTTCCTGCCCTGGTTCGAGGCCCGCGCGCTCGATATCGTTCAGCCCGACGTGACCAAGGTCGGCGGTATAACCGAGCAATTGCGCATCGCGCGCATGGCGGAGGATTTTGGCATCCGCTATATCGGTCACGGCTGGAATACCGCCGTCGGGCTTGCTGCCGATCTGCATCTGTCCGCCGCGTTTCCCCACACCGATATGGTCGAGTTCATCGGCGGGTCGCCCTATATCGACGACATCGTCGAGACGCCGTGGACGCTGGATGCCGAAGGAATGCTTGAAATTCCGCAGGCGCCCGGCCTCGGTCTCCGGCTGAAGGCGCAGGGTCTGGCCGAGCTTTCCGCCGATCCCGAAACCGTCGCCCTTCTGAGCGAGGCATGAGCGGCCTTGCGCTGACATCGGGAGGGCTGCGGCTTGCGCTTGCGCCGGAAAGCGGTGGCGCGGTCGCAGGCTTCTGGCTGCATGAGAAGGACGCATGTTTCGCGCTCATGCGCCCCCTGCCCGAAGCCGCGAACGATGCGCTTCACGCCGCCTGCTTTCCGATGCTGCCATTCGCGAACTGCCTGCGGGACAACAGCTTCCGCTTTGGCGGGCAGACGTACAGCGTGGCGCCGAACATGCCGCCGGCGCGGTTGAATTTCCATGGATCCGGCTGGCGCATGCCCTGGCGGGTCGCCGCGCAATCCGCCGACACCGCGCTTCTGCGGCTGGATGCGGAGGATGGCGTCTGGCGTTACCGGGCGGAGCAAAGGTTCACGCTAACGGCGACGGCGCTTTCCATCACGCTCTGCGTGACGAACGACGCCGCTTCGCCGATGCCCTACAGCATGGGTCTGCATCCGTGGTTTCCTCGCCATGGCGCGTCGCAGGTCCGGTTCCGCGCGGGCGGACTATGGCGTCTGACCCCGGAAGGCGAGGCAATGGGGCAGGCGTGCCAGCCGCCTGAGCTCGATTTCAGCGGCCCGCGTCCTGTTCCGCGCCGTGGGCTCAACGAATGCTATGAGGGCTGGGAGGGTGAGGCGCGGATCGACTGGCCGGCCATCGGTCTCAGCCTCGTGCTTTCCGCCGATCCGATTTTTTCGCGGCTGATGCTCTACAGCCCCCAAACGGATCCCGAAACCTTCTGTCTGGAGCCCCAGACATGTCCGCCCTGCGGTTTCGACGGGCTCGAAACCGATCCCGGCGCCCTTGGCGCCCATATCCTCGCGCCCGGTGACTGCCTGTCCGGCACGATCACCCTGCGCCTTGTCCCCTATTCCCCGGAGAATACTGAATCATGAAAATCGAAGGCGTGGATTTCTTCTATCTGTCGATGCCGGAGGTCACCACCGCAGCGGACGGCAGCCAGGATGCGCTTGTCGTCCGGGTCTCGGCCGGAGGATTGATCGGCTGGGGCGAATGCGAGGCCTCGCCGCTGGTATCCATTGCCGCATTCGTGACGCCCATGTCTCATGGCGCCTGCCGGCCCGTCTCGGCGTCGGTCCTCGGGCGCGATCTGAACGCGCCCGAGGATATCCACGCCATCGCTGCCGATGTGGCCTATTATTCGATGGATCTGCTGCAGGCCGCGCACACCTGGTCCGGGATCGAGATGGCGCTCTGGGATCTGCTGGGAAAGGCGCGGGGCGAACCGGCCTGGAAACTTCTCGGCTATTCCCGCGCCTGGCCGAAGCTGCCCTATGCCTCGGTCCTTTTCGGCGCCACCCCGGCGGAGACCTTCGCGCGGGCGCGTGACATCCGCGAGCAGGGTTTTCAGGCTGCAAAATTCGGCTGGGCGCCGTTCGGGGAGTCGCCCGAGAGTGACGCACTTCAGCTCGATGCTGCCCGCGAGGGGCTGGGCGCCGACGGCATTCTCCTGGTCGATGCGGGGCAGGTGTTCGTCGAGGACGTGGAAGCGGCTTCCGCCCGGCTCAAGGCCATGGAACGCAACCGGGTCACCTTCTTCGAGGAGCCCTTCGGCGGGCAGTCGCTGTCGGCCTATCACGCGCTCTCGCAGCGTGCCGCGGCGGCAGGGGTCGGGATCGCAGGCGGCGAGGCTGCCCATAACCGGCAGATGGCCGAACATCTGATCGATTTTGGCGGCGTGCGCTACATCCAGATCGACTGCGGCAGGATCGGCGGCCTTGGCCCGGCCAAGGCGGTCGCCGATCATGCCGCCGCGAAAGGGGTGACCTATGTGAACCACACCTTCACCTCGAACCTTGCGCTCTCGGCTTCTCTGCAACCCTTTGCCGGGCTTAGGGATCATCGGATCTGCGAGTACCCGACCGGACTTCAGCCGCTTGCCCGGGAACTGACGCTGACCCGCATCATGCCCGACGCCGAAGGCCTCATCCATGTGCCGGACGCACCCGGCCTCGGAATCGAGATCGATCCCGCCGCCATCGCCAGATACCGGGTGGATGTCGAAATCCGCGTGGCGGGCAAAAGCCTTTTCAAGAGCGCAATGTGAGCCGGGGAGACAGTGAGATGAACAGGATAGATCTTGAGGGCCGCACGGCGGTCGTGACCGGAGGCGGCCAGGGCATCGGCCTTGCGGTCGCAAAACGCCTGGTTGCCTCCGGCGCGAAAGTGGCGATCTGGGATGTCAATGCGCAAGCCGCCGAGGCGGCGGCCGCGCAATTGCCGGGGGTGTCGGCGATCTGCGTGGACATCGCCGACGTGTCCTCGGTTGCGGCCGCGCTGGAAGCGACGGGGGCAAGGCTCGGCCACATCGACATCCTGGTGAACTCGGCCGGCATAGCCGGACCAAACCATCGGCTTGCCGATTACCCGGATGAGGACTGGCGCCGGGTCGTGGAAATCAACCTGATCGGGACGTTCAATGTGAACAAGGCGCTCGTTCCGGGCATGGAGGCGCGCGGTTATGGCCGTATCGTCAATATCGCCTCGATCGCCGGAAAAGAGGGCAATCCCAACGCATCGGCCTATTCCGCCGCGAAAGCGGGCGTGATCGCGCTGACGAAATCTCTGGGCAAGGAACTGGCCGGCAGGAACATTGCCGTCAACTGCATCACGCCCGCGGCCGCACGCACCCCGATCTTCGATCAGATGAAGCAGGAGCATATAGACTATATGCTGTCGAAGATTCCGCGTGGCCGTTTCCTGGAGGTGGACGAGGTCGCCAGCATGGTGGCCTGGCTGGTCTCGGAGGAAAACTCCTTCACCACCGGCGCTGTCTTCGACCTTTCCGGTGGGCGGGCGACCTATTGACCTCAGGGGCGGGGGAGCGGGCGATGGAAAGCGCTGTATTCGACCAGCGCAGTTGCGAGCTGGGCGAGGGTGCCTTGTGGCACCCGGCGCGGGCCGAGCTGTTCTGGTTCGACATACCCGCGCGGCGCCTGCTGTCGCGCGGGGCCGCAGGAGCGCGCGAGCGCACCTTGCCGGTTCGCGCCTCCGCGGCGGCGATCCTCGGTACGAACCGGCTTCTCCTGGGCGCCACCGGCGGGCTGCTTTGGCTGGACCTCGAAAGCGGGTCGACAGGTATGGTGGCGGGATTTCCTGATGAAGAAGGGCTGGTGACGAATGACGGGCGGGCCGATCCATGGGGCGGCTTCTGGATCAGCCGCATGGCGCCCGACGAAACGCGGGGTGCGGGGGAAATCTGGCGATGGCGCCAGGGACGTTTTCGCCGCGTCGCCGCCGGGCTGACCATTCCCAATGCGATCTGCTTCGATCGTCCACGCGGCCGCGCCTATTTCGCCGACACCACGCGCCATACCGTCATGGTCCAGGAAGTCGATGCCGAAGGCTGGCCCAAGGGAGAGGCGAGCGTCTTTCTCGATCTTTCCGCCAGCGGCGCATGGCCGGATGGGGCGGTGACCGACGCTTCGTGCAATCTCTGGATTGCGCTCTGGGGCGCAGGCACGGTCGCCTGCAATGATCCGGATGGCCGCCTGATCCGCACGGAGCATTTTTCGGCACGCCAGGTTTCCTGCCCGGCGTTCGGCGGCGCGGATTTCGATACGCTTTTCGTCACCTCCGCTTTCGAGGGCTTGACGAACGAGGAGCGTGCCCGCGATCCATTTGCCGGCATGACGTTCGCCCGACGCTTGAACAAAGCGAACCGGACGGCGCAGGGACGGGCGGAACCCGTCCTGCGCCTGGACGGCTCCGGCCATTCAGGCTGAGTTTTTCCCAATTTGGGAGCGGCGATGCGCGAAGGCGCATCCCGCCCCATGACACCGATCCTTTCAGAAAGGCAGGACCATGAAACTTCTTCGACTCGAAAGCGCAGGCCGCGTCATTCCATGTTTGCTCGACCGCGAGGAGCGGGCCCGTGATGTTTCCAAACGGATTGCGGATTTTACCGCTGATACAGCCGCCGCGCTGAAGGATCTGCTGGCCGATGCTGATCCCGCGACTTTCCCCGAGGTCGACCGGCGTCACGCGCGTCTCTTGCCCCCCATCGCCAGCCCGCGCAACATCTGGTGCATCGGCCTGAACTACTCCGATCATGCCGAGGAATCAGGAATGCCGATACCGGAGGAACCGATCCTGTTCTCGAAGGGCTCCTCCACCTATTGCGGGGCGGAAGACCCGATCCTGTGGAGCGACAGCATGACGAAGCTCGACTGGGAGGTCGAACTGGGCGTGGTGATCGGCAAGGGCGGGCTTGGCATCGCGAAGGAGGCCGCGCTCGACCATGTGCTGGGCTATACCGTGGTCAATGACGTTTCGGAACGGGCGTGGCAGACCGAGCGCGGCGGCCAATGGATCAAGGGCAAGAGCTTCCCGAATTTTTGCCCGACCGGTCCGTTCATCGCCAGCCCGGATGAGCTGGGCGATGCCGGGCAGCTCGACATGTGGCTTGAGGTAAATGGCGTTCGCATGCAGACCGGCACCACCGCAAAAATGATCTTCGATGTGGCGACGATCATCTCCTATATGAGTGAATTCTGCGAATTGTTGCCCGGCGATCTCATTTGCACCGGCACGCCGCCGGGCGTGGGACTTGGCATGAAACCGCAGCGCTGGCTGGCGCCGGGCGATGAGGTTCGGCTGGGAATTGCCGGGCTCGGTCAACAGCGGCAGATCGTGACGCCGATTAGCGCCGGGAGGCCGCAATGAGCGGGGTGGCGCAGCGGCTGCGCGGCCGCGTCGCGGTGGTCACCGCGGCGGGACAGGGCATCGGCCGCGCCGTCGCCGAGCGTCTTTCGGCGGAAGGGGCCGATGTGTTCGCCAGCGATCTGAATGCGGCGACCGTCTCCAGCCTTTCCGGCATGCGCACCGCCGTTCTGGACGCCACCGACATGGCGGCCGTCGACGCCTATTTCGCGCAATTCGAGCGGATCGACATTCTCGTTCACGCCGTCGGCTACGTCCATCAGGGCACGATCGAGGAATGCTCGCCGCAGGCATGGCGCCGCTCGATCGATATCACCCTCGACAGCGCCTATCACGTGATGCGCGCCGCGGTGCCGGGCATGAAGGCCAATGGCGGTTCGATCATCACCATCGGCTCCGTGGCCTCTTCGATCAAGGGCTTTCCGCGCCGGGCCGCCTACGGGGCGGCGAAGGGCGGGGTGATCGCGCTCACCAAGGCCGTGGCGGCGGATTATGTCGGTTGCAGGATCCGCGCCAACGCCGTCTGCCCGGGAACCGTGGCTTCGCCATCGCTCGACGAGAGGATAACCGAACTGGGCAAGACGATGGGCTCGCGCGACGCCGCGCTGCAATCCTTCATCGACCGTCAGCCCTCGGGCAGACTGGGAACGGCGGAAGAAATCGCGGCGGTCTGCGCCTTTCTGGCGTCGGACGAGGGCGCCTTCATCACCGGCCAGGCAATCAATGTCGATGGTGGCATCACGATCTGACCGGGAAGCCGGGCGTGATCCGCAGCGCGACGCCGGTTGGTCCGGCCCGGTCACGACTATCCTGTAACAATGCCGGATATCGAAATAACAAGGACTTATGGCTTGCAGATGGGCTTCTCCCTGCGGTTGTAACTCGATAAAGGGGAACGAAACGGCTTGGCATCGTCTTTGCAATACGGAATACCGTATGGTAAAACCTGTTCCATAGAGGAACGCAAAATCAAAACTGGGAAGGAAAACTGATGAGACTCACCACTTCACTGGCAGCCATGACACTGGCCCTTTCGGGGCTTCTTGCGGCGCCGGCACGGGCCGAGGACGCTGCCTCGTCCTTTCGCTTCGAGTTCAGCCCGAATTTCGAGGCTTGCGCCGGCGACAGCTCGCTCGCCAATGCCTTGGCAAATGGCATAACCCTAGGGATCAGCCCTAGTCCGCCCTACACGTCGCTGGATCCGGCCACCGGCAAGGCCGCGGGTCTGGATGTCGAGATCGTCGAGGCAGCGCTCGACTGGCTGGGTGTCAAGAAGATCACCTATGAGGTGGCGCCTTTCAGCTCGCTGACGCCGTCGCTCCTGTCCAAGCGCATCGACATGGTTGCCGCAAACATCCATGTCACTCCCGACCGGCTGAAGGTCATCAGCTTCACGGGCCCCGGCTGGTGGTACGGTCCGGCGATCACCGTGCAGAGCGGCAATCCTGCCGGAATCCATAGCTTCGACGATCTCAAGAAGCACAAGGTCGGCGCCATCGCCGGTTCGGCCGCCGATGAATATCTGCGCTCCATGGCTGTGGAAGTCGTGCCCTTCCAGACCGATTCCGACCAGTTCCTCAGCCTTGCGCAGGGCCGGGTCGACGTCATTCTCGAAGATGACGTGAAGGTTGCGACCTATATCGCCGAGAACAAGGGTACCGGGATCGAAATGGTGTCGGGCGTGCAGATCCCCGAGGATCTGATCTTCACCTATGGCTATGGTTATGCCCGCTATGGCGTGCGTCAGGAAGATTGCATGCTGCGCACCGCCATGTCCCAGGCGCTTGCGGAGGTGCGCGGCAACGGCAAGGTTTCCGCCGTCTTGCACAAATATGGCCTGACGGGTCGAAACCTGTTCTTTTTCCCTGTTTCGAACTGAAACCTTCCTTCGGGGCGGGGCCGGCCTTGAGCCGCTGCCCCGCCTTGCCTCAAGCGGGGAATATGATGGACCTTCTAAACCTGTCGGTTGTTGCGGAATACTATCCCGTGCTGCTGCGCGGCTTCGGCATGACTATCCTGATGACGCTGATCGTCATCACGTTGAGCTTGACCCTGGCAATCCCGGTGGCGCTGAGCAGAATGTCGGGGAATTTCCTGGTCAGGCTGGTCGGCGGAACTTATGTCGAGCTGCTGCGCGGCACCCCCCTCGTCCTGCAGCTCGTCTACATTTATTTCGTGCTGCCGGGTGTCGGAATCAGGCTCGACGGCTTCGTCGCCGCGCTGGTGGCGTTGACGCTGCATTACACCGCCTATCTGAGCGAGGTCTACCGTGCGGGAATTCAATCGGTTCCCAAGGGGCAGACGCAGGCGGCTTCGGCGCTGGGCATGTCCCGCAGCCAGACATTCATACGCATTGTCCTGCCGCAGGCCGTACGTACCGTGACTCCTGCGCTTGGCAACTATTTCATCTCGCTCTTCAAGGATACGGCTCTCGCGTCGGTCGTCACCGTGCAGGAACTTCTCTTTTCGGGGCAGATCATCGCGGCGCGAACCTATCAGTACTTCACCATCTACACCGTGTGCATGATCATGTATTTCAGTGTGGGTTACCCGGCCGCCCTTTTTGTGCGCTGGCTGGAAAAACGGACCAGCGGCGGCTATGCCCGCAGGCGGCGGCGCCAGAAGGGCGGACAGGCATGATCGAGTTGAACGGCATCGAGAAATCCTATGGCGAGCTGAAGGTTCTCAAGGGCGTCTCGCTCAGCGTGGCGAAGGGCGATGTCATCTGCATCATCGGCCCTTCCGGCAGCGGCAAGTCGACGCTGTTGCGTTGCATCAACTATCTGGAGGAACCGGAAGCGGGCGAGATCAGGCTGGACGGCAAGATCGCCTATCGCGATATCGTGCGCGGACGTATCGTGGCGCGCCCGCGTGCCGAGATCGACGCGACGCGGCGCGAGTTCGGCATGGTCTTTCAGGATTTCAATCTCTTCCCGCATATGAACGTGCTCGGGAATGTGGCGGAGGCGCCTGTACGGGTTCGTGGCCTGACGCGCGCCGAGGCCGAGCGCCGCGGCGTGGCGTTGCTTGACCGCGTCGGGCTGGCGAATAAAGTCGATTCCTGGCCGGAGGAGCTTTCGGGAGGGCAGAAACAGCGCGTCGCGATTGCCCGCGCGCTGGCTATGGAGCCCAAGGCGATGCTGTTCGATGAGCCGACCAGCGCCCTTGATCCCGAGCTGGTGGGAGAGGTATTGGAAGTGATGCGGTTTCTTGCGGCCGAAGGAATGACGATGATCGTGGTCACCCATGAAATGGGATTCGCACGACAGGTTGCGGATCGCGTGATCTTCATGGATCAGGGGCAGATCGTCGAGGAGGCCCCGCCGGAGCAGTTTTTCGCCGCGCCGCGCATGCCGCGCACCAAGGCGTTCCTGCGCATGGCGCAGCAGGAAAGCTGACTATTCAGGCGCTCCTTGCCGTTCCTCTTCGGTGGAGCAGATAATCACTCTGATCGCCGGTTTGGGCCGGCAAGAGACCGGACATAAAGGATAATTGATTGGCGACGGAGAAACAGCAAAATCACGGCTTGCCCGCGCCCGGAGCGCGGGCTTCCGCACTTTCGGCGATCCCGCGCTCGAAGACCACCGCCGATGAAGTCGAGGAACGCATCGTTCTTGCCATCGCGATGGGTGAGAAGAGCCCGGGAGAGCGCATCACCGAGGCCGAACTGGCCACCATGCTGAATGTCAGCCGAATGCCTGCCCGCGAGGCGATCCAGAAACTGCACCTGCGCGGCATTCTCGTCGAAGGCGATCAGCGCGGGATGCGGGTCGCCGATTACAGCGCGGAGCGTGTCGCGGAATTGTTCGAGCTTCGACACGCGATCGAGCGCGTCGTCCTGCGGCGGATCATGAGCGAGGGGTTCGACCGCGGCCCTCTTCTCGAGGAACTGGAAGAGATCATCGCGCGTATGCGCAGTCTGGTCGGATCGGGAGACCCGCTGGCGCTCGGTTCGATCGACATGGAGCTTCATCGCGCCATCGTGCGCCATTCCGGCAATCAACTCGCAGCCAAGATCTGGGAAGGTCTCGCCCAGCACACGATCATCGTTTTCCTGCGTGACTGGGCCAGCGTCGCAGACCGCACCGGCGAGGTCGAGCTGCATGAGCGGCTGGTGGATTTCGTGCGGAACGGCTCGATCGACGACATCGACCAGAAGCTTTACGAGCATTATACGCCCGCCGATGCCCGGCCGAAACGGGACAAAGCGGGGCCCTTGCCGGACGTCGCGCCCAACGGGACGTGAGATTTTCAACAGGTCTGGACGCGGGGCCGATCCCGTCGCCCCCACCGGGGGATGAGGGCGGCGTGGCATTCCCGCCTTGCCGGTGCTCAGCGGCGCCCCGGCAAGGCGCATCGCTTCACGCGGACAGGGCTGCCTGCGCAAAGAATTCCTCCGGCCCGTCGACCTCGATCAGCCGTCGCTTCTCGATCAGCCAGAAGCGGTTGGCCACCGCCCGCACGAAAGCGCGGTCATGCGAGACGAAGAGGCAGCTCGCCTGCTGGGCGGTCAACTCCCGCTCCAGCGCCTCCTGCCCCTCGATGTCGAGATGGTTGGTCGGCTCGTCGAGCAGATAGAAGTTCGGCGTCATGAGGCGCAGCACCAGCATGCCGAGCCGCGCCTTCTGCCCGCCCGAGAGTTGGCCGACCGGCCGCCCCTGCATCTCCACGGAAAAGCCAGCGCCCGCCAGCAGGCTGCGCGCCCTCTGGTCGCCCACGTCGAAGCGGTGGATGATCGTGTCATGCGGTGTGCGCGTGTCGCTAAGCTCGGACAGCGCCTGGTCGCCATAGCCGAGCACCAGCGAGGGCGTCGGCTTGATGCCCACGTGCGCAATGCCTTCTATCGCCGACTTCAGCCGCCGCACCAGCCGTGTCTTGCCGGTGCCGTTCAGGCCGAGCAGCGCGATCCGGTCTCCCTGGCAGATGAATTTCTGGCCTGTGCGGAAGAGCAGGACGCCATCCGGCGTCTCCACGGGACCATCCTCCAGCGTCACCAGAACCCTGGCATGGGTGCCGCGATTGGCGAGCCGGATGGCGCCGGCGGAATTCTCCTGATGGGCGGGCCGCGCCGCATCCTCGATCCGCTCGGCGCGAGCCTTCAATTGCCTGGTCTTCACGACCAGCAGGTCACTGCCGGAATTGATGCCGATATTGTTGAGCTTCGCCGCCTGCTGGCGCAGTTGCGCGGCCGCCTTCATGTCCTTCTCGAAGCGCCGCTCCTCGGCCGCATCCGCTTCGTCAAGCGCGGTGCGGGCCCGAGAATAGGGCAGGGCGAAAAGCTGCGAGCGCTCGGGCCTGAGGAAGAGCGTCCGGTTGGTCACCGCATCGAGGAAGGCGCGGTCGTGGCTGGAGATGATGACCGGCATGTCGCGCGGCAGCGTGCCAAGCCAGCTTTCCAGCCGAGCGATCTTTTCGAGGTCCAGATGGTTGGTCGGCTCGTCGAGCAGCAGCACATCCGGTTCGCTGACGCGCACGCGGGCAATCAGTGCGATGCGCTGCCAGCCGCCGCTCAGCGCGGCAAGCGGACGTTCGCGCAGGGCTTCGGGCACGTCGAGCTCCTCGAGCGTCACATCCGCCCGCCAGCTTTCGCCGTCCCGCTGCTCGGGCTGCAGCGCATCGAGCACCGCTTCGCGGAAGGTCAGTCTTTCCAGACTAGGAGCGAGGTTCTGCTCCATATGCCCGACGGTGAGGCCTCGGGCGCGGGTGATCTCACCGCCGGTGGGCTCGAAATCGCCGGTGATGCAGCGCAGAAGCGTGGATTTGCCGCGCCCGTTGGCGGCGACGAGGCCGATGCGGTCCCCGGCGGCAACCGCGAGGTTGAGATTGGCAAACAGCGGAGTGGAGAGCGTGACGCCGAGCGCACGGATATTGATGAGCGACATGAGAAATCTCTGGTCTTCAAGGCCTCGCGGCGCGGCATCGGCCGTCGATCACGCGAAAGGGCACATGGATATTCGATGCGGAGAAAGCCGCATCGCCGGACAGGCGGACCAGAAGAGTGTTCGTTCCGATCAGCCCTGCAAACGCATCTGCAGGGCAGGATTGGGACCATGCGTGCGGTGTGGCAGAAATTCGTGTTTCACGCGCAGCCCCCTCTTACGTGTTGCGAACGGACAAGCGATACCATCGGCGGGCGCGCTTGGCAACCGGCGCGGGCGCGCATACCCACGGCCGGGCGAGGCCGGCTTTCCAAAACGGCGCGGGAGATGTATGGATGTCGCGCCGCCCGCATGCGGCAGGGAGCCCCTCATGCAGTCCTCGTCTTCATCGGTCCTGTCGCCGGACTGGTCGGCCATCATCGCCGTCGTGCTGGGCGTGACTGCGTTTTCCGTGGCGCAGGGGCTCACCTATCCGCTGGTCTCGCTGACGCTGGAGGCGCAGGGCTATTCGTCGTCGCTGATCGGCGTCAACGCCATCGCCTATGCCGCCGGCATGGGGGCCTCGACGCTGCTCGTCGGCAGCCTTACCGCGCGCTGGCGACCCGACCGGCTGATCATCTTCAGCCTCGTGGTCTGCTCGCTGTGCCTGGCCACCTTCGCGGCCTCGTCGTCCTTCGTCGTCTGGGGCGTCGCGCGTTTCCTGCTCGGCTTCTTCACCAGCATGATCTTCATGCTGGGTGAGGCCTGGCTGAACGCCGCCTGTCCGGACCGCCTGCGCGGTCGGGTATCCGGCCTTTACGGCATGGGCATCTGTGGCGGCTTTGCCGCGGGGCCGCTGGCCATTCCGCTGTTCGGCAGCGCCGGCGGGCTCGGTTTTGCACTGACCGCCGTCTATCTCGCGATCGTCGCTTTCGCCACCGCGATGCTGATGTTTTCAACCAGGACGGTGCCGGAACCGTCCTCGACGGCCGATGTCTTCCGCTTCTTCAAGGCCGCTCCCGTTCTCGTCGGCATGGTCTTCATCTTCGGCTTTGCCGATATCGCTGCGATTTCCGCCATGCCGGTCTATTTCGTGAAGATGGGCTACAGCGAATCCTTCGCCGCACTCAGCGTCACGGTGCTGGCATTGCCGACCGCGCTTGCCCAGCCCTTTATCGGCGTGCTGCTCGACAAGCTGCCGCGCGAACGCGTGGCGCTCGCCGCCGTCGGCACCGCCGCTTTCAGCTATCTCATGCTGCCGTCGATGACGTCGCAAATCGCGATCCTCGGCATTTTCGCCCTGATGGGCGTGGCGGTGTTCTCGCTTTACACCTGCGCGCTCACCATCCTCGGCGAGCGCTACAGCGGGGCCATGCTGGTCGCTGGTGCGGCCGCCTTCGCGCTCGTCTATGCGGCAGGCAGCGCCGCCGGCTCGGGCCTGACCGGCGCCATCATGGAAGCCGCCGGCCCGCAAGCCGGCCCGCTCTCCGTCGGCCTCGGCCTCGCCGCCTTCACCGTCTTGCTGGTGTTTGCGCGGCGGCGGTAGAAAACACCGGGGAATCCGGGAACAAATCGATCCCTGTCCCGTTACCCGCGACATCGACTGGCGGGAGAAAACGGATGAAATTGACGCTGACATTGGGCGTGGTGCTGGGCCTGATCGGCACGGCGGAGATGGCGCAGGCGCGGTCCCTGTATCTTTACGGCGCGGTCCCCGTGGCCGCCGACCCGCGGCTCGTGATCGCTTACGACAATGCGCGCGCCTGGTGCAGTCTGTACGCCAACGGATCGATCGGCGCCGTTCGCGTTCATGCCGGCGCCTATGGCTCACCTGCAATGCGCGCCTGCCTGTCCCGAAAGGGCTTCGTCTACCAGAGCGGTGAAGCTTACGCCTATCCCGTGCGCAAGATCGCATTCGTCACGAAGGGGTAGAGGGCGATGAAGCCATACGGTTATGCGCAGGCTGCGTCGGCGCGTGCTCTTTCGCGGAACTCTCCCGGCGGGACGCCGAAATGTGCCTTGAAGGCGCGGGAGAACTGGGTCTGGTCGCTGAAGCCCCAGTGATAGGCGATTTCGGCGGCCGTCTGGATGTTGTTCGGGTCGGCAAGCGCTTCGCGGCAGGCTGAAAGCCGCTGGTCGCGGATCCAGTTGCGAACGGTGTCGCCGGTATCCCTGAAGAGCTCATGCAGGTAGCGCGTGGAGATGCCACAGGCACGGGCGATGCGCTCGGGGTCGAGGCGGAAGTCCTGGAGATGGGCGCGCGCATAGGTCTCGATGCGGGCCAGGTGGGCGCTGCGCACGGTGGAGTTGCCGGACGTCAGCACGCGGTCGTCGGCCTTGATCGCCAGAACCAGCAGGTCGACAAGCTGGCGGCCCACCGTCGTTCTCGCTTCCTGCGTCATGCCGTCGAAGCGGCCGGGCAGGAGATGCAGCATGTCGGTGAACAGGCCGCCGGCGCCGTTGTTGGCCTCGAATTGCAAGGTGCAGAAGCGATCCGGGGCGCGCATGCGCCCGCCCAGCGCATCCGCTTCCACCTTCAAAACCCACATGTCCGCCGCCTCGGCATGGCTGAACCGGTACGGCTCGCTGCTGCGCTCGAGGAAGAACCCACCCGGTCGGCAATTCACTTCCCGCCCGCACTGCGAAAAGAAAACCTCTGCTTTGGCCGGTACGGTTACCAGGAATTCCTCTTCGCGCGCGCCGCGAAAATGGTGCGGCAGGCGTAGATACTGCAAGGCGTCGCAGGTCAGACGCGAGATCGAGACGCCGCCGAATTGCCAGGTCGTCAGGTCGCCGGAAAACTGGTCTGCATCGCGGAAACGAAGGTCGAGCGGAAAATAGGCCGAGGCGATGGCCTCGTGCCAGTGGCGGCTGCGGTCCGGGGCGCGTGTCGCGCTCGTGGTGATGCTCGTCTTCATGCGGCTTCCCCTCTTCAGGCAAAGGTACGCACAGGAAATCTGCCAGGCAACGAAAATGGCAGCTTGTGCGCGCTTGCGCAATTCATTGTTCCCCGGCTGCAAAGACCGCCACGAAAAACTCTGCCTAGATTGATCCCGGCTTCAACGGCGCGACAGATGCCGGCGGCCCAGGGAACAGATATTTCAGCGATACGACCGGTTTCCAGGCCGTCGGTTCTCGCCCTCAACCAGCGTGAACACGATGCTTCATACCCAGACTTCCAAGGTCGATCCGATCACCCTTTCGGTGGTGCGCGGCATGCTCGAGACCACCCAGCGCGAAATGACGCTCGCGCTCGAAAAGACGGCGCGCTCGTCGGTCTTCAACCTGGCGCACGACTATTCGACGGCGCTTTTCAACGGGCGGCCGGAGATGATCCTGCAGGGCCAGGACATCCCCATCCATCTCGGTTCGCTCATTCCCGCCATGAAGGCGGTGGCGGCCTTCTTCGGCGACGACATCCACGAAGGCGACCTGATCCTTCACAACGACCCGGCCTTCGGCGGCAGCCATGCCATCGATACCTGCATGTACAAGCCGGTCTTCTACAAGGGGGAACTGGTCTACTGGACGGTCTGCAAGGGACACCTTACCGATATCGGCGGCCCGGTGCCGGCGGGCTACAACCCCAACGCCACCGAAATCTATGCCGAATGCCTGCGCATTCCGCCGGTGAAGATCTGGGATCGCGGCAAGCCGCGCCATGACGTGCTCAACATGATCCTCACCAACATGCGCGCCCGCCGCGACCAGGAAGGCGATTTCCGCGCCCTGATCGGCGCCTGCCAGGTGGGGGAGCGCAACCTCCTCGCCATGCTCGACAAATACGGCAAGGAGCAGGTGGATGCCTGCGTCGACACGCTGCTCGACATGGCGGACAGGCATATGCGGGCGCTGATCTCCACCGTGCCCGACGGCACCTATGAGGGCGCCGCCATCCTGGAGGACGCCGGCCACGGTTTCGGCGATTTCGAGATCAGGGCGACGGTGACGATCACCGGCGACGCCTGCCATATCGCCATCGCCAGCCCGCCGCAGATCCCCTATTTCATCAATTCCTATGAGGGCAATTCCCATTCCGGCGTCTATCTCGGCCTGATGATGTTCGCCGCCTTGCCGCCGCCCTACAATGAAGGGCTCTATCGCTGCGTCAGCGTCGATTTCGGGCCGAAGGGCACGCTCTGCAACGCGCAGGAGCCGGCCCCGCACATGAACTGCACGACAACGCCGATGGAGACGCTGACGGATGCCGTGCGTCTGGCCTTCGAGAAGGCGGTGCCCTCCAAGGTCTCGGCCTCCTGGGGCCATGCCAACGGCCTCAATATCGCCGGCCGCGATTCCCGCACCAGCGAGGAATTCGTCACCATGGTTCTCGCCACCATTATCTCCGGCGGCGGCGCGACGCCAAAGCAGGACGGCTGGCACGCCGTCGGCCCGGAATGCTGCTTCGGGGCGCTGACCTCCGGCGACGTGGAGCTTCTGGAATATTCCTATCCCATCGTCATCCATCGCTATTCGCTGATGACCGATTCCGGCGGCGCGGGGAAATTCCGCGGCGGCTCGGGCACGGCCTGGGAGGTCGAGCCGCTTAACGGCGACATGCTGTGCATCGGCTTCGGCGAGGGTCGCCGCATTCCGGCGATGGGCGCGGCCGGCGCGACATCCGCCATGGTCGATACCAAGGTGGGGCGCGTCGAGTTGCGCCGTGGCGGCAAGGTCGAGGTCGAGCGCAAGAACATCATCGAGACCATCCGGCCAGGCGAGACGATCACCAACCTCAATCCCGGCGGCGGCGGCTTCGGCAATCCCTTCGAGCGGCCGGTGGAAAAGGTCGTGACGGACGTGCGAAACGGCCTCGTCTCCATTGAGGGCGCCCGGCGCGATTACGGCGTCGCCATCGCCGATCCCGAGACGCTTGCGGTCGATGCCGCCGAGACAGAACGGCTCCGCGCCACCTGCTAACTCTTTGTTCTACCGCATTTCCGGACGCAAGTGCGCTGCGCATTCCCGCTGGAAATGCTTCAAGGAAGACCAGACATGACCATGCATTCCTATCGCCTCGGCATCGATGCCGGCGGCACCTTCACCGATTTCGTCATCGCCGACCGGGCGACCGGTGAGGTCAAGCTGTTCAAGGCGCTGTCCACCCCCTCCGACCCGACCCGGGCGATCGAGAACGGCCTCGGGCTGATCGCCGCCGATCTCGCAAAGCCGATCGAAGACATCATCGCCAATTGCGACCTCTGCATCAACGGCACCACGGTCGGCCTCAATGCGCTCATCACCCATCGCGGAGGGCGGACGGGGCTGATCTGCACGGCGGGCCACGAGGATTCCATCGAGATCCGCAACGGCCACAAGGAAGACGGCTTTCGCTACGATCCGGATTATCCGGCCGCGACCATGCTCGTGCCGCGCTACCTGCGGCGCGGCGTGCGCGAGCGGGTGCTGTCCGATGGCTCGGTGCGCACGCCGCTCGACGAGGACGATGTCCGTGAAGCCTGCCGGCTGTTCCTGAAGGAGGGCGTCGAGACGGTCGCAATTTCCTTCGTCTGGTCGGTGCTCGACCCCAGCCATGAGCGGCGCGCGGCCGAAATCGTGCGCGAGATGATGCCGGAGACGATCCTGACCGTCGGCAGCGAGCTCTATCCGCAGGTGCGCGAATATACCCGCACCTCGACGGCGGTGACGAATGCCTATCTGGCGCCGGTCATGCGCCGCTATATCGCGGCGGTGGATGCCTATTTCCGCGCGCTCGGCGCCAGGCAGCCGGTGCGCTATTTCCAGTCCAACGGCGGGCTTGCCATCGGCCAGGTGATGAGCGACCGCTCAGTCTACGCCATCAATTCCGGGCCGGCCTCCGCGCCGCAGGCCGGGCTTTATGCCGGTGCGCCCTTCGGTCACCGGAATGTCATCACCGTCGACATGGGCGGCACGTCCTTCGACATCACCCTGACCCGCGAGGGCCAGACCAACCTCAACAAGAACATCGACTTCCTGCGCTACCGCATCGGCGTTCCGATGATCCAGGTCGAGACGCTGGGCGCCGGCGGCGGCTCGATCGGCTGGGTGGATCCGCTTGGCCTGCTGCAGGTCGGCCCGCAATCGGCCGGCTCGGAGCCGGGCCCGGCCTGCTACGGCCGGGGCGGTGTCGAGCCCACCACCTCCGACGCCAATCTCGTGCTCGGCTATCTCAACCCGGAAGGGCTGCTCGGCGGCAAGCTGCCGCTCGATGTCGCCAAGGCGCGGGCCGCGGCGGCGCGCGTCGCCGAGCCGCTCGGCATTTCCGTCGAACAGGCAGCCTACGGCATGTTCGCCATCGTCAACAACAACATGGTCAACGGCATTCGCCGCGTCTCCGTCGAGCGCGGTTACGATCCGCGCGATTTCGTGCTGGTCGGGGCCGGCGGCGCCACGGCGGCGCATATCACGGCGCTCGCACGCGACATGGGCATCGATACGATCATCCTGCCCAAGCTGGCCTCCGGTCTCTGCGCCTTCGGCCAGATCATCTCCGACGTGAAGTATAATTACATGGCCCCGGCGCCCGTGCGTCTCGACAATGCGGCGGCCTATGCGCGCATCGACGGCCTCTTCCAGGAGATCGAGGCGAAGGGCGTGGCGCATCTGGAAGCGGACGGTTTCGCGCCCGGGGATATCGACATCAGGCGCTCGATCGACATGCGTTATGTCGGCCAGGTGCATGAATGCACCGTCGATATCGGCACATTCCCCATCGACGAGACCACCATCGAGCAGGTCAAGGACGCGTTCCACGCCCGGCACGAAGAGCTCTACACCTATGCGGAGCGTCACAGCACGGTCGAGGTGGTGAACCTCGAATCGACGCTCTACGGCCGCATCGAGAAGGTGCGCCCGCCGACGCTTGCCGCCGGCGGCACGGCCGAACAGGCGCTGAAGGGGCATCGCAACGCGATCTTCGATCAGTCCGGCAAGGCGACGTCCACACCCGTCTATGACGGCGCGAAGTTCGGCGCGGGCGCCATCGTCCACGGTCCGGCGATCATCGAGGAGGTGACGACCACCATCGTCATCGAGCCCGGTTGGACGAGCGTGCTGCACGAGAGCGGCAGCTACCTGCTGACACGGCAATAGGGATGGGACACGGCCGGTCAGCGTTCCGGCAGGTGGAAGGCCTGCTGGAAATAGGAGCGGAAGGCGAGCATGGGCGGCGTCAGATCCATGCTCCGCCGCCAGGCGAGGCCGACGTCCATGGCGGGTACGGGATCGCTGATATTGACGGTCTCGATGCGCCGGCCCTCCAGCGACCAGGGCCGGTGCACCATGTCGGAGAGGATGGCGACGCCCTGGCCGTTGGCGACCAGCGAGCGCACCGCCTCCACCGACGAGGTGCGCAGGATGACGCGCGGCTGGTAGGGCGTCGCGCTCCAGTACTTCAGGGCGGAATGGGCGGCCTCGTCGACGGTCAGCATGATGTAGGGCTCGTCGGCGATCTCCTTCAGGCCCACCGTTTCGGCCTGCAGCAGCGGATGCTGCGCCGGCAGCCAGAGCCGGCGGGTCGAGCTCAGCACCTTCTCGGTCACCAGCGCCGGGTTGAGGATGTTGGAGGTCAGCAGCACCGACATGTCGTAGCGGTTGCTCAGAAGCCCTTCCTCGATGGATTCGCGGTTGAGTTCGAAGAGCTGGATTTCGAGCCGGGGAAACAGCCGGCGCAGCCGCTCGATATGCAGCGGCAGGAAATAGCCGATCACGGTGTAGGTCGCGGCCACCGTCAGCGTGCCCTCGATCTCGCTGCTGACGACATTGAGATGCGTCGCCTCGTCCACCTTCTTGAGGATCTCGTAGGCGTGCGAGAGGAACTGCCGCCCGGCGGGCGTCAGGTCCATGCCGTGCGAGGTGCGCAGGAAGAGGCTGGCGCCGACGATCCGCTCCAGATCCTTGATGGCCGTCGTGATCGCCGACTGGGAGATGGAGAGGTCGATGGCCGCCTGCGATATCTGGCCGAGTTCGGCGGTGGCGACGAAGTAGCGGATCTGTCGGAAGCTGAGCGTCACGGCTGTCCAGGGCCTTCTGTTTTGTTGCGGCCGGGTATCGAAAAATCAGAACGCCTGATCACGAAACCGGCAGAAAGCTGCCCCGTTTCAGGCAGCTCAAGCTATGCTTTTGTTTCCTATCGGGTTTGTCGCGCGATAAAAACAGGCGTTCATTCTGAATTTCAGAATTCGTCTATATGAAAATAGAATTTTTCAAAAGGCGGTAAACGGCCTAGCGTGGCCTTCATCAGGAAAAGCATGTGGGGAAGAGGCAGTGCGTGAGGTCGTCGACATCAATTGCGACATGGGCGAGGCTTTCGGCCGCTGGCGCGTCGGCGATACCGACGACATCAGCCTGATGCCGCTGATCAGTTCCGCCAACATCGCCGCCGGCTTTCATGCCGGCGACCCGAACCTGATGGACGAGACGGTGCGGCTGGCGGCCGAGCACGGCGTCGGCATCGGCGCCCATCCCGGCTATAACGACCTTCAGGGCTTCGGCCGCCGCAAGATCGCCGGCACCGCCCGCGAACTCGTCAACGACGTGATCTATCAGGTCGGCGCCATCAGGGAATTCGCCCACCGCCATGGCGTGCGCCTGCAGCATGTGAAGCCGCATGGCGCGCTCTACATGGAAATGGCGGTCAATCCGGAGCTGTCGCAGATCTTCGTGCAGTACATGCGCACGGTCGAGCCGAATGCGGCGATTTTCTGCATGGGCGGCTCGGCGACCTACCAGGCGGCCCGGGAGGCGGGACAGCCGGTCGTGCGCGAATTCTATGCCGACCGCGATTACGACGACAGCGGTTCGATCGTCTTCACCCGCGATGCCGGGCGGCCCGATCCGGCCGCCATTGCCCGCAAGGTCCTGCGCGCCTGCCGGGATGGCAAGGTGCGGACCGTCAAGGGCCATGACATCGACATCGCCTTTGAATCCATCTGCTTCCATTCCGATACGCTCGGCGCCTTCGAGATCGTGCGCCAGATGCGCGAGGCTCTGGTGGGGGCAGGCATTCGCATTGCGCCGGTCCAGGCGGCGGCCGCGCGCTGACTTTATACAGTGGAGAGAGACAATATGAGCAAGATCGAGATCAGATCGCCCCTGCCGGGCACATTCTACCGGGCGTCCTCGCCGGATGCGCCACCGTTCAAGGCCAACGGCGACAGTGTCGCGAGCGGCGATGCGATCGGGCTCATCGAGGTGATGAAGACGTTCCAGGAAGTGCCGGCAGGCGTCGAAGGCAGAAACATCGCCTTCCTCGTCGATGACGAGGAGCCCGTCATGGCCGGCCAGGTGATCGCCGAGGTCGAGGCATGACGATCCGCTCGATCCTCGTTGCCAACCGCGGGGAGATCGCGGTGCGCATCATCAGGGCGGCGCGCGCGCTCGGCATTCGCACCGTGCAGGTGTACAGCGCCGCCGATGCCGACATGCTGGCGGTGAAGATGGCGGACGAGGCGATCGATATCGGCTCGCCGGCTCCGAAGAAATCCTATCTCAACATCGAGGCCGTGGTGAATGCGGCGAAGGCAGCCGGCGTCGACGCCGTGCATCCGGGCTACGGCTTCCTGTCGGAAAACGCCGATTTCGCCGATGCGGTGGAAGCGGCAGGCCTGATCTTCATCGGCCCCAAGGGCGACGCCATCCGCCTGCTCGGCGACAAGGTGGCGGCGCGCGAGGTGGCTGCGAGGGCCGGCGTGCCGACGGTTCCCGGCAGCGCGGGACGGCTGGCGACGATCGAGGAAGCCCGGACCGTCGCCGACAGAACCGGCTTTCCGATCATGATCAAGGCTGCGGCCGGCGGCGGCGGGCGCGGCATCCGCATCGCCGGCGACCTCGCCGATCTCGAACGCCATTTCCCGCAGGCCTCGGCCGAAGCGCTCGCCGCCTTCGGCGACGGCGGGCTTTATCTGGAAAAGGTCATCACCAAAGCACGCCATGTCGAGGTGCAGATCCTCGGCGACGGCAAGAATTTCATCCATTGCTTCGAGCGGGAATGCTCGCTGCAGCGCCGCCGCCAGAAGGTCTGGGAAGAGGCGCCCTCCATCCTGTTACCGGCAGAGGTGCGCGCCCGACTCTGCGACAGCGCCGTCGCGCTTGCCCGCGAGGTCGGCTATCGCGGCGCCGGCACGGTGGAATATCTCTATGACGAGACGACGCGAGAATTCTATTTCATCGAGGTGAACACCCGTATCCAGGTGGAGCATCCGGTGACGGAAATGATCACCGGCATCGACCTCGTCGAGGAAATGATCCGCATCGCCGCCGGCGCGCCGCTGTCGATCCGCCAGGAGGATGTCGTCGCAAGAGGACATGCCATCGAATGCCGCATCAATGCCGAAGATCCGGCGAAAGGCTTCATGCCCGCGCCGGGCACGATCACGAAACTCGGCGTGCCGGACGGCGAGGGCGTGCGTTTCGATACGATGCTTTACGAGGGATACACGATCCCGCCCTTCTACGATTCGCTGGTCGGCAAGCTGATCGTCTGGGCCGAGACCCGCGAGGCCTGCCTCACGCGGCTGAAGGGCGCGCTCGAAGGCCTCGTGATCGAGGGGATCCCGACGACCATTCCCCTGCATCTGGCGCTTGCGGCGGATGACAGCGTGCGGCGCGCGTCCTTCGACACCCGCTTCCTCGAACACTGGCTTGAGACCGAATTCGCCGCAAAAGCCGGCGCGACTGCGGAGGTTGCCTGATGAACACCAGATATTCTTTCGGGGGCGACGAGCATCTCTTCGTCGAATGCAGCGAGGAGATGTCGCTGGAGGCCTTTTTCAAGAGCCTCTCCATGGCCAGGGGCGTCAAGGAAAGCGCCATCCGGGGCGTCACCGAGATCTGCCCGGCCAATGCCTCCTTCCAGATCAAATTCGATCCCGATGTCATCCATCCCGATGACGTGCTGAAGGAGGTGAAGGCGATCGAGGGCGCGGCGGAACGGGCCGAGCCGGTGCTGAAGACGCGCATCGTCGAGATCCCCGTCTTCTACAACGATCCCTGGACGAACGAGACCCTGATGCGTTTTCGCGAGCGCCATCAAGAGCCCGGCGGCACCGATCTCGACTATGCCGCGCGCATTAACGGTTACGGTTCGGTCGACGATTTCGTCGCCGCGCATTCCGGCTCGCCCTGGTTCGTGTCCATGGTCGGCTTCGTCGCCGGCCTGCCCTTCATGTACCAGATGGTCGAGCGCCAGCGGCAGATCCAGGTGCCGAAATACCTGCGGCCGCGCACCGATACGCCGCGCCTGACGGTCGGCCATGGCGGCTGCTTCGGTTGCATCTATTCGGTGCGCGGCGCCGGTGGCTACCAGATGTTCGGCATCACGCCCATGCCGATCTTCGATCCGACGCAGACCACCAGCTATCTGCGGGATTTCATGGTGTTCTTCCGTCCGGGCGATATCGTCAAGTTCAAGCCGATCGACCGCGACGCCTACGACCAGGCCGTCGAGGATGTCGACAAGGGACGCTTTGCCCCGCCGATCCGCGAGGTGAGCTTCGACCTGCGCGCATTCCAGAACGACATCGACGGCACCAACGCCAGGCTGGAGGGGATGCTCAATGGCCATTAAGGTTCTCCATCACGGTCTTGCGACCACCGTCCAGGATCTCGGCCGTCCCGGCTATTTCCATCTCGGCATCCCCGTCGGCGGGGCGATGGACCGCCTTGCCATGCGCGCGGCGAACCTGCTCGTCGGCAATGACGAGGGGGCGGCGGGGTTGGAGGCCGTCTTCATCGGCCCGAAGCTGGAATTCACCGAGGATGCGCTGGTCGCCGTCACCGGTGCGGACATGCCGGCCAAGGTCGATGGCGTCGCCCAGCCCGGCTGGACCGCCTTCAAGATCAGGGCCGGCCAGACGCTGACCTTCGACTTCCTGAAATCCGGGGCGCGGATCTGCATCGCCGTTTCCGGCGGCATCGACGTGCCGGAAGCGCTGGGCAGCCGCTCGACCTATCCGATCGGCGCGCTCGGCGGCTACAAGGGCCGGCAGCTGGCGGCCGGTGACGAACTGCCGGTCGGCAAGGGCAGCCTTGCCGGCGAGGGCCGGAGCGTGCCCGAGGCGCTGCGCCGCAAGCCGGGAATGCCGGCGGAGCTGCGCGTGCTTCCGGGCCTCTACTGGCACCGGGTCACCGAGGAGTCGCAACAGAACTTCTTCGCCGACGAGTGGAAAGTGGCAAACGAGGCCGACCGCATGGGTTATCGTTTCAAGGGCGGCCGCAAGCTCGATTTCGTGGAGCGCGAGCAGCCTTTCGGGGCCGGATCCGATCCCTCGAACATCGTCGACAGCTGCTATCCCTACGGCTCGATCCAGGTGCCGGGCGGTACGGAACCGATCATCCTGCATCGGGACGCCGTTTCCGGCGGCGGCTATTTCATGGTCGGCACGGTGATTTCGGCCGACATGGATCTGATCGGCCAGTTGCAGCCGCATACGCCCACCCGTTTCGTCAAGGTGACGATGGAGGAGGCGCTTTCGGCGCGCAAGGAGCGCCAGGTCGGGCTCGAACGGCTGCGCGCGGCGCTGGCCTAGAAAGGGGAAAACCGTGTTCGCGCGACACGCATGGAGGCTTCGGGCGCATCCTTCCCGTCAATCGAGAACGGGGGTGAGGTACGCCGCCGTCACCCCTGGTCCTGGAATGATCGCGACTATCTTCATCTGGGCGATGGTGCGGTTCAGCGAGGCTTCGAGATGGGTTTCCATCATCGAAACCGCCGCTTCCGTTGCCCCGCGCAGCAGAAGCTCGGCCACGAGGCGCAATTCCGTGATGTTGGCGGGATCGCCCGGCAGGCCGAGTCGGCGCAGCAGCCGGTCGGTCGCGGTCACCGGCAGGAGGTTGTTGCGCACCAGATCCTTCAGCCGGTCGTTCGGCGCGGCGAGCACGCAGCACTCGATGAATTCGGTCTGGATCGCTTCGCTTTCGCGCAAAGAGCCGGTGGCGCTCGCTTCCTCGGCGGCGCGCAGGCGCTTCAGCAGCGCCTCCAGCCGCGACTGGCTGACAGCGCGCGCGCCCAGGCGGATCGCCGGCGGCTCCAGCATCGTGCGCAGCACGAAATGATCCTTCACCGTCTGCGCGGTGAGGGGGCCGGCGATCCAGTGCGAACTCTGGTTCTTGCGCACCAGGCCGCGTTCGCGCAGGCGCGTCAGCACATCGCGCACGACCGTGCGGCTGACGTTGAAATGGTTGGCGATCTCCATTTCGACGATGCGGTAGCGGCCGAAGACGACGCAGCCGGCGACATCGGCCTCGACCTGGTTGTAGATGCGTTCCCAGGACGAGCGGCTTTGCAGGGCCTCGTCCGCATGGCGCGGCACGATCAGGCCGAGCGCCTTGATGTCGGTGCGGTTCGGCTCGATTGCCGCTCCGGGCGGGCCGACGAGGAAGCCGCGGCCGGAGAAGCGGTGGACGAGCCCCTCGGCCTCCAGCGTCTGCAGCGCCCTCTGAACCGGCGCGCGGGATGTCTGCAGGATGTCGGCGATCGGGCCTTCGAGCAGCACGAGACCGGGCGGCAGCGTGCCCGTTTCGATGTTGCTGCGCAGCACGTCTTCGGCGATCGCGTAGCGCCGCTGGGTGCTGGTGGCTGCCTGCTCGTCCTTCATGGATCTCCGTATCCGTCTGAATCTTGGAGAGCTGCACTTTGACGCATTCTCCGTCGCAAGGAAAGGAAGGAATAAATGATTATTGAATACAAAGATTGAATAGAATCGACCTGAAAGGGTGAGGTGGACAGACTGCGGTCTGCTGCAATCGCGATAGCCTTGCAGTGCTGATTTTTGTGCGTAATGCGCGTAAAATGAACAAATGAAGGCGTGAAAGTGATCATGATTGTCGCGTGGTCACCGCTGAAATGTTCCGGCTGGCTGGGGAGTTTCTCCATAAGAGAGAAATTTCTAAAAAGGCTATTGAATACAAAAATCATTCATGTCATGGTTTTGACAACAAGACGCCCGGAACAAACGGCGCAGGTGGAACCGAACGAAATGCCCAGGATCGACGCTATGCCGGACCTCTGACAGAGGTGCGGACAGGAATATTTTGCCGTCTTCGGCCGCCTTCGCGCGCCCGGTGGATGGCGGAGCCTTGCGCGAAAAGTCCGGGCCTGAACTGGTGGGAAAAGACGTGTCATCCGTCCTTCAACTGAAGAATGTGCACAAGGCCTTCTCCGGCGTGCCGGCGCTGGCCGGCGTCGATGCGGCGCTGTCGGAAAACTCCTATGTCTCGCTGCTGGGGCCGAGCGGATCGGGCAAGACGACGCTGCTGCGCGTCATCGCCGGTTTCGAGCAGCCGGATGGCGGCGAGATCCTGTTTGGCGGCAGGCGCATCGACGGCGTTGCCCCGCATGCGCGTGGTATCGGCTTCGTCTTCCAGAATTTCGCCCTCTTCCCGCATCTCAGCGTCGCGCAGAACATTGCCTTCGGCCTCGAAAACCGCGCCGTCGATCCGGTGACGGATACCAGGGCCGTGGCCGCGAAGGTGCGCGACATGGTCGGTCTCGTCGGTCTTTCCGGGCTGGAGGACCGGGCGGTCACGCAGATCTCCGGCGGCCAGAAGCAGCGCGTGGCGCTTGCCCGCACGCTGGTGACGGAGCCGAGCATGGTGCTGCTCGACGAGCCGCTCGGCGCGCTCGACGCCAATCTGCGCGCCCGCATGCGCGGCGAACTGCGCACCATCCGCGAGCGCTGCGGCGTCACCTTCCTGCATGTCACCGGCTCGGAGACCGAGGCGCTGGCCATGGGCGATACCGTGCTGGTGCTCGATCGCGGCCGCATCGCCCAATCCGCCGATGCCGGCACGCTCTATAGCCGCCCGGCCTCGGCCGATGTCGCGCGGTTTCTCAATTGCTACAACATCTTCCCTGGTACGGTTTCAGGCGATGCCTTCGAAAGCTCCGTCGGACGGCTGGCGCTGGGCGGCGCGCGGCAGACCTCGGGCACGCCGGCCTATGCCATCCGCTACGACCGTGTTGCAATCCGTCCCCGGGACGCGGCGGCGGCTGGCGACGAAGTGCGCATCGAGGCGAGCTTCGTCGCCAGCGAGTACTCCGGGGCGGCGATCAATTCCTTCTTCACGCTTGACGACGGCCGTGTCTTCGAGGTGGAGACCCATCTCAGCCATTCCGCGCCCGAGGCCTTCGAGGAGAAGGCCCGCTATGCCCTCGTCTGGAAGCGGGAGGACGCCCTTGTCTTCGATTGAGCCCCCCGTCGCCGGTCCAGCCCCTTTCCACCCGGAGAATGAGAGATGACGATGGCCGCCACCAGCCATGACAAGCCCGTCGAAACGGCGGCGCCTTCCACCCCAAGGCAGCCGAACCGCACGGCGCTGCTGCTCGCCCCCGGTGTCCTCTGGATGCTGCTCTTCCTCGTCGCGCCCATCCTGATGATGGTCTACGTCTCCTTCTGGACGCAGACCACCTTCAAGATCGAGCCGACGCTGACGCTGAGCAACTGGATCACCTTCTTTTCCTCCGATACCTATCTCGGCGCGCTGTGGACGACGATCCGGATCTGGCTGATCGTGCTGGTGTCGACGCTGCTGGTCGGCTATCCGGCCGCGCTCTTCGTCGGGCTCTTCGTCAAGAACAAGACGCTTTCGACGGCGCTTCTGGTGCTCTGCGTCATTCCGTTCTGGACCTCCTTCCTCATCCGCGTGCTCGCCTGGCGGCCGATGCTCGGCAAGGAGGGCGCCATCAACATGATCCTGATGAAGATCGGGCTCATCACGCAGCCGATCGAGGTGCTGCTGTTTTCGGAACTCTCGGTCATCATCGGCATGACGCAGATCTATTGCGTCTTCATGGTCGGGCCGATCGCCTTCATGCTTGGCCGCATCGACGGTTCGGTCATCGAGGCGGCGCAGGATCTGGGCGCCGGTTTCTGGCGCATCTTCCGCACCATCATCCTGCCGCTCTCCATGCCGGGCGTGGTGGTCGGCGCGATCTTCGTCTCTGTCATGGTGCTCGGCGAATTCGCAACCTCCGCCGCGCTGTCCGGCCGAAAGGTGAACCTTCTCGGCAACATCATCGTCACGCAGGTCGGCTCGCTGAAATGGGCTTTCGCCGCCGTCGCCGGCGTGGTGCTGACCATCCTGATGGGCGCGGTCGTGGCAGCCATGCTCCGGGTCGTCGATCTCAGGAAGGAACTCTGAACCATGAACGCATCCGGCATCAAGCTCGGCCTCGGTTTCTATACGGCGCTGTTCATCGTCTTCCTGTATGGCCCGCTCGTGGTCCTCGCCATCCTCTCCTTCCAGACCGGGCCGGAGGGCGGGCCGCAGTTTCCGATCATCGAATGGTCGACCTACTGGTACAAGCATCTGTTCGGGCTGACCCCGCCGTCGCGCATCGCCCCGTTGCCGATCGAACAGGCGCTGGTGCGCTCCCTGGCGCTCGCCGTGATGACGATGATCGTCTCGACCGTGCTCGGGGTCACCGCCGCCCAGGCCTTCCGCCGGAAATTCCGCGGCTCGGGCGTCGTCTTCTATCTCATCGTGCTCGGCATGATGGTTCCGGGCGTGCTCGTCGGCCTCGGAATGGCGCTGGTCGCCAACACGCTCGGCATCGACCGGCACTGGTGGGGCACGGCTTTCGTGCTGCATGTCGTCTACACCTTTCCCTTCGCCTTCCTTGTCATGCTGGCGATCTTCAATCGCTTCGATCCGAGCGTGGAGGAGGCGGCCTGGTCGCTCGGCGTCACCCCGGCGCGCACTTTCCGCAAGATCACCTTCCCGCTGATCTTCCCCGGCGTGCTCTCGGCCATGCTGTTCGCCTTCACGCTGTCCTATGACGAGTTTTCACGCACGCTCTTCGCCTCGGGCCGCGACCTGACGCTGCCGCTCGCCATCTACGGCACCTTCTCGGTGGAAGTGCATCCCAACGTCTTCGCCTTCGGCGTGCTCACGACGCTGTTCTCCTTCGCGCTGCTGGGAACCTATGCCGTGCTGATGGGCCTCTCGGTGCGCCGCGCCAAGCGCGTGGCGATCCAGGAGGAAGCGTGATGGCGGGCGCTGCTCTGGTCACCGGCGCAGGCTCCGGCATCGGCCGTGCCATCGCCCTGAAACTGGCCGTCGGCGGCGATACGGTCACGGTCAACGATCTGTCGGCGGAGCGGGCCGAGGCGGTGGCGGACGAAATCCGCGCCGCCGGCGGCCGGGCCGTCGCCGTGGCGGGCGATGTTTCCAGCGAGGCGGATGCCGCCGCCATTCACCGCGCCGCCGTGACGGCGCATGGCGAGGTCACGCTGCTCGTCAACAATGCCGGCATCGCCCACCAGGCGCTGTTCGAGAACCTCGAGGTCGGCGATTTCGACCGCATGTTCGCCGTCCATGTGCGCGGCACCTTCCTGATGACCAAGGCGGTATTGCCGGCGATGCTGGAAGCCGGGGCAGGCGTCATCGTCAACGTCGCCTCGCAGCTCGGCCAGATCGGCGGCGTCGAACTCGTGCATTATTCCGGGGCCAAGGCCGCCATCATCGGCATGACCAAGGCGCTTGCCCGCGAGGTTTCGGCGCGCGGGGTGCGGGTCAATGCCGTCGCGCCCGGCCCGATCAACACGCCGCTTGTCATGCAGCTTTCGGAAGAATGGCGCGCCGCCAAGCGGGCCGGCCTTCCGCTCGGCCGCTTCGGAGAGCCGGAGGAGGTGGCCGAAACCGTCGCCTTCCTCGCGTCCCCCGCCGCCAGCCTCTTCGTCGGACAAACGCTCGGACCCAATTCCGGCGACGTCATGCTTTGAACCCGGAGATTACAATGACCGCAGACAGGAAACGCATCGTCATCGTCACCGGCGCCGGCATCGGGATCGGCGCCGCCACCGCGAAGGCGTTTGGCGCACTCGGCGACCATGTGGTCGTCACCGATATTCTGGAGAGGGAAGGCCGCGAGACGGTGGCCGCGATTGCCGATGCCGGCGGTTCGGCCGAGTTCCATCTCTACGATGTCCGCTCGACGGCGGCGACCGACGCGCTGGTCGCGGATGTCGCGGCGCGCCACGGCCGGATCGACGTCATCGTTGCCAATGCCGGCATCGCGCACCGCACGCCGCTGGCCGATCTCACCGACGACAAGTGGGATCTGACCTTCGACATCGACCTCAAGGGCATCTTCCGCCTCGTGCGCGCCGCCGCTCCGGGCATGCGCGCCCGCAAATCCGGCGCCGTCGTCGCGCTCTCATCGATCATGGGCGTCGCCTATGGCTGGGACGAGCATGTTCATTATTCGGCCGCCAAGTCCGGTGTCGTCGGCCTGGTGCGCGGGCTGGCCGTCGAGATGGCGCGCGACGGCGTGCGCGTCAACGGCATCGCGCCCGGTTACATCCGCACTGCCCAGCTTCTGTCGGAAGAAAACTCTCTCGGTCCCGCCGGGGCCGAGAAGGCGGCGGAATTCATCCCGATGGGACGGTTGGGAACGGGGGAGGACATCGCCGATGTCGCCACCTTCCTCGCCTCCGACAGCGCAAGATACATGACCGGCCAGGTGCTGGTCGTGGATGGCGGCCTTCTGGTGGGCCGATACTGACCGCCTCGAAAAGGCGGGGGAAAAAGGAGCCGCAAGGCGGCTTCGGGGAACGACAAGCAAACTGGAGAAGAGACATGTTCAAGTCGGAAATCAATCGCCGCTCGCTCCTCAAGCGCTCGGCCGGGGCCATGGCGCTGGCGATGGGTGGCGGCACGCCCTTCCTGTCCTCGCGCAATGCCTTCGCGCAGGCCGCCGATCTGGCCGGCCAGCAACTGCGCACCATCGGCCTTTCGGTGACGGTGCAGGAGCGCATCCTGGAAGAATTCAAGAAGGCCTCCGGCGTCGGCAGCACTTCGGGCACGGCCGCGACCTTCCCCGATGCCCAGACGAAAATCCTCTCCGGCTCGAAGGATTACGACTGCTGGGAAATCATCGCCGAGCGCCTGCCGTCCATCGTCATGACCAACAATGTCGAGACGATCCCGGCTGCCTCACTGAAGAACTGGGCCAATATCCGAGAAACCTTCACCAAGCCCGGCGACAAATGGGACCGCTCCGCGCAGATCGTCGGCCAGATCTGGGCCGACGAGGCGCAGACGGTGCTCAACATGGTGCCCGCCGTCTACAATTACGATTCCATCGGCTATAACCCGAACGTGCTGTCCGAGGAGGAAGCCAATACCTGGACGGCGATCTTCGATCCCAAGTGGAAGGGCAAGTCCGGCCTCAACACCGATCCGCTCATCGCTTTCGGCCAGGCGATCATGGCGATGAACACGCTCGGCCTTTCCGACGTGAAGAACCCCGGAAACCCGAGCACCACCGAAATCGACGCCGCCGCCGCCTTCCTCGTTTCCAAGAAGAAGGAAGGCCAGTTCCGCGCGCTCTGGGGCGATTTCGGCGAGCTGGTCAATCTGATGGCCTCGGGCGAGATGGTGGTCTGCGACGCCTGGCAGCCGGCGGTGATGGCCGTCAAGGCGCAGGGCAAGCCCTGCCGCTATGCGGTGCCGAAGGAAGGCTATCGCGGCTGGGCCATCGGCCCCTCGATGATCGCAGGCACCACCAATCGCGACGCCGTCATCGCCTATGCCGACTACTGGCTGTCGGGCGAGCCGGGCATCACCGTTTCCGAGCAGGGCTACTATTCGCCCTCGACCAACATCAAGGACGTCATGGCGCCGGAGAAATACGCCTTCTGGTACGAGGGCAAGCCCTGGGTCGGCGCGGAAGAGCGCGGCATCAAGGAAGGCGACCTGCGCGACGGCGGCTCGCTGGAAGAACGCGCCAAGAACGTCGCCTACTGGCACCAGTGGCCGTCGGAATACGACCACCTCATTCAGAAGTGGGACGAGTTCCTCAACGCCTGATCAAAGGACGAGCGGGCCGGGGCAGCCATTGCCCCGGTCCTTGACCGGCAATTCGGGAGATTTCCCCATGATTTTCGACCTGGAGCTCAACTCCGTCGGCAAGGTCTACGACAACGGCACGCCCGCCGTCATCGATTTCAACCTTTCCGTCAGAAAGGGCGAGTTCATCGCCTTTCTCGGCCCTTCGGGCTGCGGCAAGACGACGACGCTGCGCATGATCGCCGGCTTCGAGGGCATTTCCTCCGGCGACATGCTGATCCGTGGCGAGCGCATGAACGACGTGCCGCCGCAGCGCCGGCCGACCTCGATGATCTTCCAGAACTATGCGCTCTTCCCGCATATGAGCGTGCGCCGCAATGTCGGCTATGGGCTGGAGGTCAAGGGCATCGCCCGCGCCGAGCGCGAGGCGAAGGTGGACCGCATCCTGGCCACGCTCGGCCTCGAGGACATTGCCGAGCGCAAGCCGGAAAAGCTGTCCGGCGGCCAGCGCCAGCGCATCGCGCTCGCCCGCGGCCTCGTCGTCGAGCCGGATATCCTGCTGCTCGACGAGCCGCTCGGCGCGCTCGACGCCAACCTGCGCAAGGCGATCCAGAACGAGCTGAAGCTCCTGCAGAAGAGCCTCGGCGTCACCTTCATTTTCGTCACCCACGCCCAGTCGGAAGCCCTGGCGCTGTCCGACCGCATCGTGGTGATGAACCAGGGCCGCGTCGAGCAGGTGAGCCCGCCGCACCAGCTCTATACCCGCCCGAACACGCCGTTCGTGGCGCAGTTCATCGGCCGCAACACGGTGCTGTCGGGCGAAGTTGCCGGCAGCGAGGGCGAGGACGTGGTGGTGACCACCGGGATCGGCACGCTTTCCGGCCGCGCCAACGGCGCGCTCGCCAGCAAAGGCCGCGTCAATCTCGTCGTGCCGGCAGAGGCCATCGAGGTGCATGCGGCGGGCGAAGGGGTGCTTGCCGGCGCGAAGAACCGCATCGACGCCCTCATCGAGCGCTCGGACGTCGTCGGCCATATCGCGCATCTGACGGCGCGGCTTCACGACGGTCGGGCGGTATCGCTGGAGGCCCATGTCGACAAATACCGCCCGGGCGCATTCCCGGCCGGCACGCCCGTGCTGCTGAGCTGGAACCCCGCCGAGGCGACGGTCATTCCGGCCGGTTGATCATCGATAAAAATACGTAACGAAACGAAGGAGATACCCAATGGCGAAAGAGATTTTGTGTGGTTTCGGCATCGACGTCGATGCCGTTGCCGGCTGGCTCGGCTCCTACGGCGGCGAGGATTCGCCCGACGACATCTCGCGCGGCCTGTTTGCCGGCGAAGTCGGCAGCCTGCGGCTTCTCAAGCTGTTCGAACGCTTCGGAATCAAGACGACCTGGTTCATCCCCGGCCACTCGATCGAGACCTTCCCGGAGCAGATGCAGGCGGTTGCCGATGCCGGCCACGAGATCGGCATTCACGGCTATACCCATGAAAACCCGATCGCCATGACGCGCGAGCAGGAAACCGAAGTGCTCGACAAGTGCATCGATCTGGTGACCAAGCTCTCTGGCAAGCGCCCGACTGGCTATGTCGCGCCCTGGTGGGAATTCTCCACCGTCACCAACGAGTTGCTGCTCGAACGCGGCATCAAGTACGATCATTCGCTGATGCACAACGACTTCACGCCCTATTACGTGCGTGTCGGCGATAGCTGGACCAAGATCGATTACGCCGGCAAACCGTCCGACTGGATGGTGCCGCTGAAGCGCGGGCAGGAAACCGATCTGATCGAGATCCCGGCTTCCTGGTATCTCGACGACCTGCCGCCGATGATGTTCATCAAGAAGTCGCCCAACAGCCACGGCTTCGTCAATCCGCACGATATCGAGCAGATGTGGCGCGACCAGTTCGACTGGGTCTATCGCGAGATGGATTACGCGGTCTTCCCGATCACCATCCACCCGGATGTCGCCGGCCGGCCGCAGGTGCTGATGATGCTCGAACGCCTCTATGCCCATATGATCAAGCATCCGGGCGTGAAGTTCGTCACCATGAACGAAATGGCCGACGACTTCGCCAAGCGTTTTCCGCGCAAGAAATGAACCCGGACGGGGGCGGCGCGTCCGCTCCCTTTCAACGAAAGGAAAAGCGCGATGTGTTCGCTATGCGGCGTTCTCGGCGGAAACGAGCACTGGACGGATGCGGCGGCCCGGCCCGGCGTCTTCACCCGCAATGTCGAGCGCATCGACCGGCGCCGCGAGCGCGCCCGGCGCGTCTGTGCCGCCAACCGGGTGCTCGCCGCCTTCGGCATGAGCCTGTCCGACTGGCAAGGCTCGTCCTTCGTGCTCTCCACCCGCACCGGCAAGAGCGAGATGGTCGAGGATCTCGGCCATCTTTGGCCGGCGGCGGAAAAGCTCTCGGGGCGGGCCTGCGATCCGCTCGATCCCGATGTGATCGCGCGCATGGAGGCGGACAATGGTTGAAACGCCGGTCTTCACGCCGGTGCATCTGCTGACCGGCTTTCTCGGTTCCGGCAAGACGACGTTGCTGAAGCGCCTGCTCGCCGATCCGGCGCTGTCCGATTGCGCCGTGCTGATCAACGAGTTCGGCGATGTCGGCCTCGACCACCACCTCGTCGAGCGCATCGACGAGACCATGGTCCTGCTGCAATCGGGCTGCGTGTGCTGCACGGTGCGCGGCGAGCTGGCCGATGCGCTGCGCGATCTGCATTCCAGGCGGGAGCGAGGCCTCATCCCGGCCTTTGCCCGTGTTGTCATCGAAAGCACCGGACTTGCCGATCCGTTCCCCGTGCTCTCGACGCTGAAATCCGATCCCGTGCTGCGCCACCACTTTCGCGCCGGCAGCGTCGTGACCACCGTCGATGCCGTCAACGGGTTTTCGCAGCTCGCCACTTATGTGGAATCCACCCGCCAGGCCGCCATCGCCGACCGGCTGGTCATCACGAAAACGGATCTGCGCCAAGGCGATGCGGAGCTTTCTGCGCTCCTGTCGCGCCTTGGCGAACTCAACCCGGACGCTCCGCGCCTGATCGCCGGCGAAGACGGCCCCGACGCGGAAACGCTCTTTGGCGACGACGACGCGCAACGGGCGGCCGGGCTCCACTCGCCGAGCGGCTTTTATTGCGATGCCCCGGCCTTGCAGGTGACGGCGGACGGCGTGACGCGGCACACCGCCATTTCCTCCTTCGTCATCGCCGTCGACGAACCCGTCGATTGGACCGGTTTCGGCGTCTGGCTGACCATGCTTCTCAACCGCCATGGCGCCCGCGTGCTGCGGGTGAAGGGCATTCTGGCGCTGGCGGGCGAGGAGCGTCCGGTCGCGGTGCATGGTGTGCAGCATCTCGTTCATCCGCCGGTCCACCTTGCCGGCTGGCCTTCGGCGGAACGGTCCTCGCGCCTCGTCTTTATTGTTGACGGCCTCGATGTGAACCTGTTGAAACGGTCGTTCAACGCCTTCGCGCTTGCCGGGAGGGCCAGGACCCGCCCGCAGCCCGAGGCAGCGTCACAGACCCGCAACGCCCAGAACCCTTGATGAACAAGCATTCCCCGAAAGTGGTCCCCGCAGCCCCCGCCGTCCATACGGCCGGACGCCCGAGGCTGCGCGTGCTCGGAACGGCGATCTCGCTGCTGGAGGAACTGCGGCTGAAGGCGCAGGCCGATCTCGGCATCGACGTCTGCTTCGACAACAACGATTTCATCGTCACCCAGCACAAGGCCGCGCAGGAGCCCGACAGTTACGACATCTACGACCAGTGTTTCCACAATCTCGATATCGTCTGGTACTGGCGCGCCATCCAGCCGATCGATATCGCGCGCATCGCGCTCTGGGACGAGATCAACGACCTGACGAAGATCGGGCAGATCGGCCCGAGTGCCCGCATGGGGCAGGGGGATGTGCCGGCACGCAAGCTTTACGTGCAGCCGAGCCTCGCGCTCGGCGATACGCCGACCGGGCGCATCTCCATGCTGCCGACGACTCACAATTTCGACAGCTTCGCCTATCGCGGCGATGCGCCGGCGCATGCGCCGCCGATCACCAGCTGGGCGGCGCTGCTCGACGAGCGCTGGAGCGGCCGGGCCGCCCTCGTCGACGAGCCGGCCATCGGCATCTTCGATGCGGCGCTGGCGGCCCAGGCGGCAGGGCTGATGAGCTTCGGCAATATCGGCAACATGACCGTCGACGAGATCGACCAGCTGGTCGATATCCTGGAAGCGCGGCGCAAGGTGGGTTTCTTCCGCAGCTTCTGGCGCACGGCTGAGGACGCCGCGCGTCTGATGATCCACGGCGAAACCGACATCCAGAGCATGTGGTCCACGGGCATCGGCATTCTCAACAGCCAGGGTTTTCCCGTCGAGCAGGCCGCGCCGGTGGAAGGTTATCGCGCCTGGCACGGGGGCCTGTGCCTTTCCCGCCATCTTTCGGGCCGGATGCTCGACGTCGCGTATGAGTATCTCAACTGGTGGATTTCCGGCTGGCCGGGCGCAGTGGTCGCCCGCCAGGGCTATTATATTTCCACGCCGGAGCGCTCGCGCCGCTACATGACGGCGGCTGAATGGGACTACTGGTACGAAGGCCTCCCGGCGCGCGAGGATCTGCCGGGGCCGGACGGCGCGCTTCGCATCAAGCGCGGCGCCGTGCGCAGCGGCGGCTCCTACTGGCAGCGCGCCAACGGCATCGCCGTCTGGAACACCACCATGGATGAACACAATTATCTCGTCCGCCGCTGGATGCAGCTCGTCGGACGCGCAGAGAAGGACATCTGACCATGCCGGCCCGTTCGATCGCCCAGCTTTCCGTTCTCCTGCAATCGGGCGCGCTCGATCCGCGCGACCTGGCCGAGGAGACGCTGGCGGAGATCGCGGCTCATCCGGACAAGGCGATCTTCACCGTCATGACGACGGCGCGGGCGAGAACCGAGGCGGACGCGGCCGGCAAGCGGCTGCGTGAAGGCCGCTCGCGCGGCGCTCTGGAAGGCATTCCCGTCGCCTGGAAGGATCTGTTCGATCTCGAGGGACTGCCGACGACCGCCGGTTCGCGCGTGCTGCGGGCAAGTGCGCCGGCATCGAAGGATGCCGCCGTGGTCCGGGCGCTTGCCGGTGCGGGCATGGTGAGCATCGGGCGGGTGAACATGAGCGAGTTCGCCTTTTCCGGCCTCGGCATCAATCCGCATTACGGCACGCCGCGCAATCCGGCGTCGCCGGCCGGCGAGCACCGTATTCCCGGCGGCTCTTCCTCCGGTTCGGGGGTGGCGGTCGCGGCCGGGCTCGTGCCGGTGTCGATCGGCACGGATACCGGCGGGTCGATCCGCATCCCGGCCGCCTTCAACGGCGTCGTCGGCTACAAGGCGACCCGTGGGCGCTATGCGATGCAAGGGGTATTTCCGCTGGCGAAAAGCCTCGATTCCCTCGGGCCCCTCTGCCGCACTGTGCAGGACGCCGTCTGGATCGACGCGGCGATGCGCGGCCTGCCGGCGGTAGATGCGCCACAGCGCCCCGATCCGGCCGATCTGTCCTTCGTCATTCCTGAGACGGTCGTCTTCGACGGTGCGGAGCCGGCGGTCGTTGTCGCCTTCGAGGCCGCCGTCGAGCGGATTGCCCGCGCCGGCGCCCGAATCCGCCGCACCGTTTTCCCGGAATTCCCGTCGATCTTCGAACTGATGGCGAAACACGGCGCCCTGGTCACTGCGGAGGCCTTCGTGCTCCACCGCCAGCGCATCACCGGCCCCGAGGCCGCCGAGATGGATCCGCGTGTGGTCAAGCGTGCGCTTTCGGGCGAAAACATCACGCTGTCCGATTATGTGGAAACCCTTGCCGCCCGTGAGCGCCTGACGGCCGCCTTCGAGGCGCGGCTGGGGCCGGGGGAGTTCCTGTTGAGCCCGACATTGCCGCATGTGGCGCCGGCGCTCCAGCCGCTCGTCGATGACGAGGACCTGTTCTTCCAGATGAACGGCAAGACGTTGCGCAACACGCTGATCGGCAATTTCCTCGACTGGTGCGGTGTTTCGCTGCCCTGCGGCGCGGGCGACGGCGGCCTGCCCGTCGGGCTTCTCGTCTCCGGGCCGAGGGGCAGCGACGACCGCCTTCTCGGCGCGGGGTGCGTGGTGGAAACTCTGCTCGGTTGACACGGGCCTTCAAAGCGTATGCCGCAGCAATGCGGCCGATTTATCCTTTTTTTGGCTCTGGACCGGACCATTGCATTCCTTCAGGGTGAGAGCGTGGAACGAGAATCATGGCTGCTCGTATCCGGTAGGGACAGGATGACGTCTCGAGAACCGTCCGTCCCCTTATCCGTGAAGGCGGCCCCACCGGAGGGAACCCATGGCTGGTCGGTTGAACGGCAAGATTGCGCTTGTCAGTGGCGGGGCGGGCGGCTGCGGCCTGGCCGCATCCGAGCTTTTTGCGCGCGAGGGCGCGGCGGTCGGCATCGTCGACCTGCCGCATAGCCAGGGGGAGGCCGTGGCCGCCCGCCTGCGCGACGAAGGCTACAGCGCGGCGTTCGCGCCGGCCGATGTGTCGGATGAGGCGCAGGTGAGCCAGGCGGTAGAGACGATTTCCGGCGCGCTCGGCGCGATCACCGTGTTGTTCAACCATGCCGGCACCATCGTCATCCGCCCTTTCCTCGAAACCACCGTGGAGGATTGGGACCGGCTGATGGCCATCAATGTGCGCAGCATGTTCCTGATGACCCGCGCCGTGCTGCCGCAGATGATCGCGGCCGGCGGAGGCTCCATCGTCTGCACCTCCTCGATCTCCGCCGTGGCGGCGACGCCCATGGAGGTTCTGTACAATGCCACGAAGGGCGCGTGCCACATGTTCGCCCGCTCCATCGCCGTCGAGTTCCGCGATCGGAACATCCGCTGCAACGCGGTCTGCCCGGGCTTCATCCAGACGCCGCATGGCCAGCGCGAGGTCGAGGAACTGACGCGCTACGGCGTCGATGTCTCCGAGGCGGCGATCGCCGCGCAGCAAGGCCGCATGTGCCGCCCCGACGAGGTCGCGAAGGCGGCGCTCTACCTGGCAAGCGACGACGCCAGCTTCGTCAGCGGCACGCATCTGTTCGTCGACAATTGTTTCACTGCGGTGTGAGGGGGCGGGCATGGCTTTCGAAAAGGGCGGCGTCTGGCGCAACTGGGTCGGCAACCAGTATTGCGTGTCGCAATACAAGGCAGCGCCGGAAAACGAGGCCGAACTGGCCGAACTGGTGCGCGAGGCGGACCGGCGGGATCTGGGAATTCGTGTCTCAGGCTCGGGGCATTCCTTCACGCCGGTGGTCGGCACCAGCGGCCTGCTGCTGTCGCTGGAAAAGTTGAGCGGCGTGCAGAGCGTCGACCGGGAGCGCCGGCAGATCACCGTTGCCGGCGGAACCCGGATCAGCGAGGTGGGCAGGACCCTCAAGGCGCATGGCCTGTCGTTGACCAATCAGGGCGATATCGACAGCCAGGCCGTCGCCGGCGCTTTCACCACCGGCACCCATGGCACCGGGCTCAAGCTCGGCAACCTCGCCTCGTCGATCGCCGGCATGCGCATCGTCAAGGCGAACGGCGACATTCTCGACATCGACGGCAGTGACAGGGATCTGCTGCATGCCGCCCAGGTCTCGGTCGGAACGCTGGGCATCATCTCCTCGATGACGCTGAACGTCATGGATGCGTATAATCTGCACGAACGGCTCTGGCGGGACGATTTCGAGACCTGCATGGAGCGCCATGACGAACTGGCCGCGCAGCATCGGCATTTCGGCTTCTTCTGGTGCCCGACGCCGGAAAGCCGCCATCTCTATTGCCTGCCTGACACGTCCGCCATCTCGACCACGAACAAGCTGGCAGATGTCTGCGAGATGAAGGTGATGGACATTACCGATGCCGCGCCGATGGAGCGCGAATTCGAAAAGATCGCCTACAGTTCCGAAGTCTATCCCATCGAATACGTTCCCAATTTCGTGGAGCTGGAATATGCGGTGCCGCTCGAACACGCCAAGCCCTCGGTTCGGGCGGTGCGCGACCTCATGCTCAACAAGCATACGAACTGCATCTATCCGATCGAATACCGCTTCACGGCCGGCGATCCCGCCTGGATGAGCCCCTTCCATCACCAGGACAGCATCACGCTTTCTGTCTCGGGCGGGCCGGGCATCGATTACTGGCCGTTCCTGAGGGATGTCGACCAGATCCTGCGCGGCTACAATGCCCGTCCGCATTGGGGGAAGATGCACTTCCTCGATACCGAAGACGTGACGCATCTCTATCCCCGCGCCAACGATTTCCGCGCCCTTCGCCGGGATCTCGATCCCGGGGGACGCTTCCTCAACGATCACCTCAGGATGTTGTTCGGATAGGGCATTTTCGCGGGGGCGTTCGCACGCCCGGCGCACCGCCGGGTGCGGTGATCGGCGCGACCGCCGGTTCGTCCATTGCCCGGCCGTGTCTCGCGTCAATTGCCCTTTCCCGGCATGATCGAGGACAGAACCTGCCGCACCGTGCCGCGGATCACGCCTGTCCGTTCCGGTTCGCCGCGGATCAGCGATGCCGTCAGGTTCCTCACCTGATCGACGGTGAGATGCGGGGGAAGCGGTGGCACCTCGGGATCGGTCTTCACCTCCAGAACGGCCGGCCGGCCGGCGGCAAGCGCTTCCTCCCAGGCTGCGCCCAGGGCGTCAGGCGAGTCGACGAAGATGCCCTTGAGGCCGATCATCTCCGCGAAACGGTGATACGGCACGTCGGGAATGCGTTGCGAGGCGTCGAATTTTGGATCGCCTTCCATGACGCGCTGCTCCCATGTGACCTGGTTGAGATCCTCGTTATTGAAGACGCAGATGACGAAGCGGCTGTCGGCCCAGACCTTCCAGTATTTGGCGACGGTGATGAGTTCCGCCATGTTGTTCATCTGCATGGCGCCGTCGCCGACCAGGCCTATCACCGGCCTGTCGGGATGGGCGAATTTCGCCGCGATCGCATAGGGAACCGCCGCACCCATGGATGCAAGCCCGCCCGACAGCGACGCCATCATGCCGCGCCGAAGCCTGACGTCGCGAGCATACCAGTTCGCGCAGGAACCGGAATCGCTGGTGACGATCGCACCGTCCGGAAGCCGCGGCGACAGTTCCCATGCGACGCGCTGCGGATTGACCGGGTTTGCGTCGGCCTTGGCGCGGTCCTCCAGCCGTTCCCACCAACGCGACGTCGATTTGGCAATGGTCTTGCGCCAGGCATCGCCTTTCTGAACCAGCAGCGGCAGCAGCGCCCTCAGGGTTGCGCCGGCATCGCCGACGAGATTGACGTCCATGGGATAGCGCAGGGAGAGCATGCCGGGGTCGATGTCGATCTGCACCGCTTTCGCCTGGCCCTCCTCCGGCAGGAATTCCGAATAGGGAAAGCCCGAGCCGATCATCAGCAGCGTATCGCAATCGCGCATGAGATCCCAGGACGGCTCGGTGCCGAGCAACCCGATGGAGCCGGTGACCCAGGGCAGGTCATCCGGCAGCACTGCCTTGCCAAGCAATGCCTTGGCCGCGCCGGCGCCCAGACGATCGGCGGTCTCGATGACAGCGTCCGTCGCGCCGAGGGCGCCGGCGCCGACGAGGATCGCCACGCGCTCGCCGGCATTGAGGATATCGGCCGCCGCCTGCAGGTCGTCCTGATGCGGGATGACGAGCGGCGCACGATAACCGACGCCGGAATGAAGCGTGCCGTGAACATGCGGCGGCTCTTCATAGGTCATGTCCTGCAGGTCGTTGGGCAGGATCAGGGCGGTGACGGTGCGTTTTGCCAGGGCGATGCGTATGGCGCGGTCGACGAGATGGCGCACCTGCGCCGGCACGGAGGCCTGATGCACGAAGCCGCCGGCGACATCCTTGAACAGCGCGGCGAGATCGACTTCCTGCTGGTAGTGCCCGCCCAGCGCCGTGCGTGCCTGCTGGCCGACGATGGCCAGAAGCGGCTGGTGATCGGCGCGCGCGTCGTACATGCCGGTGACAAGATGGGCGGCGCCCGGCCCCGAGGTTGCGATGCAGACACCGAGTTCGCCAGAGAATTTCGCATGGGCGGCCGCCATGAAGGCCGCCATCTCCTCATGGCGCACCTGCACGAATTCGATGCTGTTTCCGGCGCGATTGAGCGCGCCGAACACGCCGTTGATCCCATCGCCGGGATAGCCGAACATGCGCCGAACGCCCCATGCATGAAGCCGGGACACCAGGAAATCGCCAACGGTTTGAGACATGGCCGGGGGCCTTTCGTTTGCCAAAGGAGAAAATGAACTGCCTGGCTAACCCCGGATCCTCCAGGAGGTTCCAGCGGCGAACACATGCGTTGCTTCCACCGGAAACCCATATGAAAACGCCCGGTCGTTCAGACCGGGCGTCAGGAAGCGGGATATGTTAGATGGGATTGGCGCTTTCGAAGTCGTCGCGCTGCCTGCCGCCGATGGCGGCGGCGACGGAGGCGACGAAGGCGCCGATCAGCAGGGCGATGAAGGTCATAATCGCCATGGTTGCTCCAGCCTTCCGGGCGGTATCGGCCGCTTCCTTGGCCTTCTGCGCGGCGGCGTCCGCCTGGGCGAGCACATCGTTCACCCGCTTTTCGGCTTCCGCCTGCGGCAGGCCGGTGTTGCGGGCGACGATCTGCGCCAGATAGGTTTTGTCGGCGGCGGGAATTTCACCGGCGGCGGCCCCGGCAAGCAGGATGCGCGATGCTTCCTGGCGGGCATCGGCCGGATTTGCCGGCGGCGTACCGGGCGCGGCGTTCTCGGCGGGACGGAACATCATATCGAGAAAATAGGCGCTCGGATCGGCATTGGCGGCGCTGGACGTCAATTGCTCGTTCGAGGCTGCCCCCTGTGCCGCGCCCTGGACCAGGCCCGATGTCACCGACGTCGCTGCCGATACGCCGCCGCCGATGAGCGAGGTCAGCGTCGAGCCAAGGACGGATGCCACGAAGACGGTGGCCAACGCCCAGGAAAGAAAGCCATGGGCGGTATCGCGGAAGAAGGTCTCGTCCTCATGAACGGAGGCCCAGCGGGTGCGCAGCCGACCGGCGAGATAGCCCCCGAAGGCCGAGGCCAGCCACTGGATGACGATCAGCCAGATGGCGGCGGAAATCGCCACGGTTCCCGAAGAATAGCTTTCGCCCGAGAACGGCGACACCATGGTCAGGCCCAGGCCGGTGCCCAGGATGGTCAGCAGCAATGTCAGCGCCGTCGCGCCCACCGCCCCGGCAAAGACGGGCGCCCAGCGGACGGCGGAAGACGGCGAGTCGCCCGCCCCGGAGGGAAGGCGACCGATATCCTCTTGGATGATTGCCATGGATAAAGCTCCCAGAACATTTCCAGCCGAAGCGTGATCGCTTCGGCATCGGACAATGCGTCAAAAACAAAAAGGGAGAACATTTGCGGTGAACCCGTGTTCACCGCAAATGCCCTAGTGAGAAAACAGCGCGATCAGGATGATGATCGGAATCGGCACGCCGAGCAGCCAAAGTAGAATTCCGCGACCCATTCTGGTGTCCTCCAAATACAAGATTGCGTTGATTAACCCCTTGAGGGAGAACTAGTTCCAGCCCGTATGCGAAATTGCTGGCAGGGCCGAGGCGACCCGCCGCGAAGGCGGGGCCGGCAACTGCAGATGGCATGCGCCGGTCGCGTCCGATGGCCGCCTGAAACGATGGGAAGGCCAAATCCGCTCCCTCTCCGATTTGCATGGAAACCATGTGCTTTCCCGGAAGTTTAAGTGCTTGACCCTCAATTCCTGGAGCAGCATCATGACAGCTCGGCCGAACAAATCTCCCAGCATCGGTTTCGACAGCGGCCCGGCGGGAGGCTGGGGCTCCGCCCGGTCGGTCGGCGAGGTGCTGCTGCGCGAGCATATTCCCGTGGCCGGCCCGTCGCTGCTCAAGCATCAGAACAAGCCGGACGGCTACATGTGCGTCAGCTGCGCCTGGGCGAAGCCGGCCAAGACCCATCCGCTGGAATTCTGCGAGAACGGCGCCAAGGCGACCGCCTGGGAGGTGACGAGCCGGCGTGCCGACAGGGCGTTCTTTGCAGCCCATACGCTTGGCGAACTGGAAGGCTGGCTCGATCACGATCTCGAGGAGCAGGGGCGGCTGACGCATCCGATGCGCTGGGATGCGGCAAACGACACATATGTGCCGGTTTCCTGGGAAGACGCCTTCGCCGAGATCGGCCGCGAACTGAACGCCATCGCGCCGCAGCAGGTGGAATTCTATACCTCCGGGCGCGCCTCGCTCGAAACCTCCTACATGTACCAGCTCTTCGCGCGCATCTATGGCAGCAACAACCTGCCGGATTCCTCCAACATGTGCCACGAAAGCTCGTCGGTCGGCCTGCCGGAAAGCATCGGCGCCAGCGTCGGAACCGCCATTCTCTCGGATTTCCAGAATTGCGACTGCATCTTCTACATCGCCCAGAATGTCGGCACATCCTCGCCGCGCCTGTTGCACGACCTCCAGGATGCGGTCGATCGCGGCGTCAAGGTGGTGACCTTCAACATGCTGCGCGAGCCCGGGCTGGAGCGCTTCGTCAATCCGCAGGCGCCCGGCCAGATGCTGACCGGCAAGGAAACACACATCTCCTCCAACTATTATCAGGTCAGGAACGGCGGCGATACCGCAGCGCTGTTCGGCATCGCCAAGGCGCTGATCGAGGCCGACGATGCCTTGCATGCGGTGCATTTCAGCAAGGTCTCGGGTTCGGACTCCGAACCGCGCGATCCGTCGAATGCCGCCGCCGTCGCCTTTGCCGCATCGGTGGCCGCCGCCGACAGGAAGCATGTGCTCGATCACGACTTCATCGCCGAGCATACCGCCGGTTTCGAAACCTTCGCCGAGGCGGCGCGGGCGTATGGCTGGGAGGAGCTGGAACGGGTTTCCGGCCTGACGCGTGAACAGATGGTCGAGGCGGCCCGCATCTACGCCGCCTCCGATGCCGTGCTGATGGTCTACGGCATGGGGCTGACCCAGCAACTGATGGGGGTCGAGAATGTGCATATGGTTGCCAATCTCGCGCTGCTGCGCGGCAATATCGGCAAGCCCGGCGCCAATATCTGCGCGGTGCGCGGCCATTCGAACGTTCAGGGCCAGCGCACCGTCGGCATCACCGAAAAGCCGGGCCTCGCGCCGCTCGACAAGCTGCGTGACCTCTACCGGTTCGAGCCGCCGCGCTGGGAGGGGCATACGACGGTCGATGCCTGCCAGGCCATCCTGAAGGGTGAAACACGGGCTTTCATCAGCCTCGGCGGAAATTTCCTGCGCGCCGCCCCGGAGACGGTTGCGATGGAAGCCGCTTGGCGCAAGCTGCGCCTGACGGTGCAGATCGCCACCAAGCTCAATCGCAGCCATGTCATCCATGGCGAGATCGCCTATCTCCTGCCCTGTCTTGGCCGTATCGAGCGCGACGAGCAGGCCGGCGGCCCGCAGGCGGTCTCGATGGAAAGCTCGGTGGCGCATTTCCACGGTTCGCGCGGCCGGGCGAAACCGGCCAGCCCCGAACTGTTGTCCGAGCCGGCCATCGTCGCCGGCCTCGCCAAGGCAACGCTCTCGCAAGGCGACGTGCCCTGGGATCGCTGGGTGGGCGATTATAGCGAGATCCGCGATGCGATCGAGCGGACCTATCCCGAGACGTTCAAGGATTTCAATCGCCGGCTGTTCCAGCCGGGCGGTATTGCGCGTCCCCTGCCGGCGCGGGAACGCAAGTGGGCAACCGGCAACGGCAAGGCCAATTTCATCACGCCGGACCGTCTCTTTCCCGAATTTCCGGCCGAGGCGGTTGGCGACGATGTCCTGCATCTTGCGACGCTGCGTTCGAACGACCAGTTCAACACGACGATCTATGGCTATAGCGACCGTTTCCGCGGCATCGACGGCACGCGGCAGGTGGTGTTCATGAATGCCGGGGATATCGGCCGGCTGGGCTTCGCCGATGGCGATATCGTCGACATGGTCACGGCCATTGAACCGGAAACACAACGCATCGTCCGTGGTTTCCGCATCGTCGCCTATGACATTCCCAAGGGATGCTGCGGGGCCTATTATCCGGAAACCAACCCACTGTTTCCCTTGAGCCACCACAGCCCCAAGGCAAAAACCCCGTCCTACAAGCTGCTGCCCGTGCGTTTTGTCCGCTCGCGCACCATGCCCGCCAATTGAGCGGGCGGCATGTCCGGCTCACGCCGCCTAGTTTGACGTGGCGGTCGTCGCGGCCTGATGTCAGCCGCGAGGGCCAAGCTCGGATCCGGCGATGATTTCCTGGAAGCGGGCGACGGCGGTATGATCCTGCCCGGTCCCCAGCGTCTTCTGGGCGGCGGACCATAACTCCAGGCAGAGGGAGGAGAACGGGGTCGTCGTATCGGTCTCCGACGCCACGTCCAGCGCGATCCCCAGATCCTTCACCATCAGGTCGAGGCCAAATCCGGCATCGAAGCGGCGCGACAGCACGAATTGCTTGAATTTCTTCTGGGTCGAGTTGTTCATGCCCGTGGAGGCGTTGAGCACGTCGACCATGGTTTCGGGGGAAAGGCCGAAGCGGCTGCCGATGAGCAATGCCTCGATGCCGATGAGGAAGCCGCCGGCGCTGACGAGATTGTTCAAGGCCTTCATGGCGTGCGCCGCGCCGACGCCGCCGACCACCGTCAGCGTGGAGCCCATGCGCGCGACCAGCGGGCGGATCGTTTCGAGGGTCGCGGCCTCGCCGCCGAGCATGATGGCGAGATCGCCGGTCTTCGCGCGCGGCACGCCGCCCGAAACAGGCGCATCGACCAGCGCGATATCCAGAGCGGCGAGGCGTTCGGCGATTTCGCGTGTGCGCGAAGGGGCGCCGCTCGACATCTCGACGACGATGCTGCCCGGCTTCAGCGAAGCGGCAAGGCCGTCAGCGCCGAAGAGAACGGTTTCGACGATACGGCTCGTCGGCAGCATGGTGACGACGATGTCGGACCGCGCGCCGACCTCCGCCGCCGATGCGGCGGGCGTCGCACCGATATCGGCGGCGACCTTGTGCGTCGTCTCGGCGTCGGAATCCAGCACGGTAAGGGCGTAGCCTCCCGCGGCGACGTTGCGCGCCATGGGGGCGCCCATGGCGCCGAGGCCGATAAAGCCGATTTTCGGCAGTTGCTGTTGCTGATTCATCTTTTCTTCATTCTCCTCGCTCGCGAATGCGCCGGCTCCTCGGGAAAACCGGTGGCCGGGTTTTTAAAATTGTATTACAGCATGACGATATGACATAGCAAGCGCATTCACGCGCAAGGAAGGTTCACCATGAACGACACGCGACAACCGCATTACGAGGTGCTGGCCCTGCGCTACGCGACGACGGACCTCAAGCGGCCACGCCATGAAAACTTCTTCCCCGGCATGGATCTGCACGAAGGGGACATGCCGCTCGATTATTATATCTGGCTCATTCGGGGCGAGGGCAGGGTCGTCGTCGTGGATACCGGTTTCGGTGCGGAGGCCGCGCGGATGCGCGGACGCATCCTGCTGCATGAACCTGCCGACCTGCTCCGTCGTGCGGGCGTCGATGCGGCCGAAGTCTCCGATGTGGTTTTGACGCACCTGCATTATGATCATGCGGGCGGCCTGTCGGCGTTCCCGTCCGCCCGCTTTCATCTTCAGGACGATGAGATGCGCTTTGCGACGGGGCGCAGCATGCGGCATGCATGTTTGCGCGCGCCTTTCGAATGCCGCGATGTCACCCAGGCCGTCGAACTGGTTTTCGCCGACCGCATGATCTTCCACGACGGCGACGCGGCGATCTTTCCGGGCATCGAGCTATTCCGTGTCGGGGGGCATTCCGGCGGATTGCAGGTCGTGCGCGTCTCCACCGCGCGGGGCCGGCTGGTGCTGGCGTCGGATGCCTTTCATTTCAATGAGAACCGGTTGCGGCGAGCGCCTTTCCCGATCGTCCATCACCTCGGCGAAATGCTGGAGGGGTTCGTCCGCTGCGAGGAACTGGCCGGCAACGACGCCTCCCTGCTGATTCCCGGCCACGATCCTGAGGTTCGCCGCCGCTGGCCGTCCTTCGATGGCGATGCCCTCGACATCGTCAGGCTCGATCTCCCGCCAAAAACCGCAGAATGAATGATTATCGTATTGACGTCTTGTCATACAATATGTAGAAAGCCCTTCAAGAGGAACGGGAGTGCCTGACAATGCAATTGAATGAGACCGTCACGGCGCGGGGAACGACATTTGTCTTCGCCGGCGAATACGAGCCGGAATTCCGCCCCGCAGTCGACGCTTTCATCGGAAACTACGAGGTCGAGGAAGAGATCGGCTCTGCCTCGGCGCTCTATGTCGACGGCCGCAAGGTGTTCGATATCTGGGCCGGCTTTCGCGACGAGGCGAAGACAAAGCCCTGGGGGCAGGACACCATCGTCTGCATGATGTCGGTCGCCAAGGGCATTTCGGGCATCGCGTTCAATATCCTCATCGACCGGGGGCTCGTCGATCCGGATGCGCCGGTTGCGAAATACTGGCCGGAATTCGCGCAGAACGGCAAGGAAGGCATCCTTGTGCGCCATGTGCTCGATCACACCGCCGGCCTGCCGGTCGTTCTCGATCCGCTCTGGCCCGGCGCGATCTACGAATGCGACACCATCGTCGCCGCGCTCGAGAAGCAGGCGCCGCTTTGGGAGCCGGGCACGGTCGCGGCCTATCATATCCATACGCAGGGCAATATTCTCGGGGAAATCGTTCGCCGCATCACCGGCAAGCGTTATGTCCGCTTCATCCAGGACGAACTGATCGCGCCTCTGGGGCTGGATTATCGCATCGGCAATCTTTCCGAGGCCGATATCGCGCGTTGCGCGGATCTGGTGCCGACGGTCGAAGGTACGCTTTTCGCCCGCAAGGACAGCGACCCGGATTCGCTTCTCGCCAAGGGTTTTCTCCAGCATCCGCGCGAGCCGATCAACGTCACGCTCAATTCGCATGGCTGGCGGACGGCGGAAATCGCCAGCGCCAATGGCCACGGCACGGCGCGCTCGGTTGCCGCGATCTACGGCATGGTCGCACGCGGCGGAGAACTGGACGGTGTGCGTATCATGCAACCGGAAACGGTTCGCGACATGCTCGCCGAGCAGCATAACCAGACCGAGCAGATGCAGCAGCGCCCCTATCACCAGGGCCGTGGGATTCTTCTCAACACGGAGCAATCCGTGTGGATGGGACCGAACCCGCACGCCTTCGGGCATCACGGCTTCGGCGGCTCGATCGGCATGGGCGATCCCGATGCGAAGATCGGTTTTTCCTATGCCTGCAACAAGATGCACACGCGCCCGGATAACGGTCCGCGCGCGCGCCGCATTATCGAAGCCGTCTACAACATCCTGTGAGCGGGCCTGTCATGAGCGACAATCGCAAGATAGCGGCCGTGACCGGCGGTGCGGGTGGGATAGGCGAAGCCTGTGTCCGCAAGCTGACGGAAAGCGGCTGGACAGTGGCCGTGCTCGATCGCGATGCCGACAAGGCGATCGACGTCGCCCGCCGGTATGGCGGGGTTGGCTACGGCATCGATATCGGCGATGCGCAGAGCATCGCCGCCGCCGCGCGGTATGTGGAGGACAATGTCGGACCGGTCTCGGGGCTCGCCTGCGTGGCGGCGCATCTCGAAAACCCGCATCGGCCGGAGGCGCAGGATCCCGTCGAATGGGACGACATTGTTCGCGTCAACCTGACGGGCACGTTCCGGACCATGGTCGAGTTCGGTCGCGGCATGCTGGCGCGCCGGACGGGTTCGATCGTCAATGTGGGTTCGATTACGGCGTTCAATTCGTCGCCGCTTCAGGCCTATGGCCCCACCAAGGCCGGCATCATCAACATGTCGCGCAATTTCGCGGTCGCCTGGGGACGGAACGGCATTCGGGTCAATACCGTCTGCCCCGGCCCGACCCGGACGCCGGCGGTGGAGGCAAGCTATGCGCGCGGCGAGCGCAGCCCGGAAACGATGATCCGCACGACAGCGCTCGGGCGTCTGGTAAGCCCGGTCGAAGTTGCGAATGCCATTGCCTTTTTGCTGTCGAGCGAGGCTTCGGCGATCACGGGTATCGAGCTGTCGGTGGATGCCGGCGTTCTCGCTTCGCAGCTCTGGTCGATGTATGGCGGCGTGCCGGAAGCGGCGTTCTGAGGATAGCCGGTGACGTTGCGCGCAGGGAGGAATGAATGACGGGTGAACTTGAAAGACAGGTCGTGCTGATCACCGGGGCCGGTCGCGGCATCGGCCGCGCGGCAGCGGAACTTCTCGCGCAGCGCGGGGCTGCCGTCGGGGTCGTCGATGTCAATGCGGACGATGCGCTTGCGGTCGCGGATGCGATCCTGGCTGCAGGTGGCAGGGCGCTGGCGCTGCCCGCCGATGTCAGCGACAGGGCGGCCGTGCTGGCTGCGGCCGAGCGCCTTGCCGGGCAGTTCGGTCCGCTGACGGGGATCGTCAACAACGCGATGTGGATCCGCTACGGCGCCGTCGAAGGCGTCGAGGAAGACGTTCTCGATCGCATGCTGGCGGTGGGCGTGAAGGCGGCTTTCTGGGGTACGCAGGCGCTTCTGGCGCATGGAGCGGCCGAGGGTGGCGCTATCGTCAACATCTGCTCTCCGGTCGCCGATCTCGGCATGGCCAATACCGCCTCCTATACGGCGGTGAAGGGTGCGATCGGCGCGCTCACCCGGCAGCTTGCCGTGGAATTGGGCGGGCGCGGCATCCGGGTCAATGCGGTGACCCCCGGCGCGGTGCCGACCCCCGGCGCGCGCGCCATCGTCAACGAGGACGGCTATGCGATCCGGCGCAGGCAGACGCCGCTCGGGCGCCTGGGCGAGGAGCGGGAGATCGCGGCCGGCATCGCATTCCTGATCGGTCCGGATGCGAGCTTCGTGACCGGCGAGATCCTGCATGTCGACGGCGGAATCTCCGTCAGGTCGATGTAAGGCACTCGCGGCCGGGAGGAAGACCCGGCCGGCCTCATTCGAATTCTCATCATCCGCGTGGCGCAGCAGGTTTCGCCGCGAAGGTCGGTTTTACCCAAAATTCTTCGGCGCGAAGGTCGAGCCGAAGCGGTTCAGGCAGGGAAGTGGACATGTCTAGCAAATCCGGAAACGAAACCATCGACGATATGTTCGCGCGCGGCCTGGCGCTTCGCAGGCAGGTGCTCGGGCCGGAATATGTCGACAAGTCGATCGCCAACGCCAACGAATTCATGTCGGCTTTCCAGCGCATCACCACCGAATGGTGCTGGGGCTATGCCTGGGGGCGCGACACACTGGAACTCAAGACCCGCAGCATGCTCAATCTGGCGATGCTGACGGCGCTGAACCGGGCCGCCGAGATCAAGCTGCATGTTCGCGGCGCCGTCAACAACGGCGTCACCGCCGAGGAAATCCGCGAGGTCCTGCTGCATGCCACCGTCTATTGCGGCATTCCGGCAGGCCTGGACGCCTTCAAGGCGGCCAACGAGATCCTGGTGGAAATGAACGTGATTTCCCCGCGGGCGGACGAAAAGCAGTGATCATGCCGCGGTGATGAACGACCGTCATACGGTCCGTATGACGTCTTCGAATGCTATCCATGGGAGGATTGGAAATGCAGAAAATTTCGAGGCCCGGATTTGTCGCCACGCGCCGGCAGGCGATCAAGAGCATTGTCGGCGGGGCGGCCGCGGTGCTCGCCGCGCCCTACGTGCATCGCGCCTATGCGGCGGATGACACGATCAGGATCGGCTATATCGACCAGTTCACTGGGGCGCGCGCGAATTTCGCCGAAACGGCCCCCTGGGTCATCGATCAGATCAAGGCCCATACCAAGGATGGCCTTGTTATCGGCGGCAAGACCTATGCCGTGGAAATCCTGTCCCGTGACAGCCAGTCCGACCCGAACCGCATGGGCAGCCTCGGCAACGAACTGGTTTTGCGCGAAGACGTCGACCTGCTGCTGATCGCCGACGGATTGGCTGCGCCGGCCCTCGAAATCTGCGACCAGAACGGCACGCCGGGCATTTCGACGATTCTTCAATGGGAGCCATTTTATGCGGCGCGCGGCTCGAGCCCCGAAAAGGGCTATCCGTGGAGCTTCCTGTTCTTCTGGAGCGGCGCCGACATCATCAAGAACTATACCGGGATGTGGGACGCGTCCGGCATCGAGAAGGTCGTCGGCACGTTCTACGAGGACAATGATTTCGGCCGCAGCTTCTCGGGCGGCATGACCGCGTCCCTGCAGGGCGCGGGCTTCAAGGAGGTCCCCGGCGGCCTCTTCAAGGAGCAGGTCGACGATTTTTCCAACCAGGTGGCTGCCTTCCGCGAGGGCGGCGCCAAGATCGTGACCGGTCTGGTCTTCCCGCAGCATTTCGCAACCTTCTGGGGTCAGGCCCAGCAGGCCGGGCTGGAGCTGGAGGCCGCGACGATTGCCGCCGCCTTCGTGTTCCCGAGCGGCGTCGAGGTGCTTGGCGACCAGGGCGCGGGCATGTCGACGGAGATCTGGTTCAACCGTCAGCTTCCCTTCAAGTCGAGCCTCAACGGCCAGAGCGCCGACGAATTCTGCACGGCCTATGAGCAGGCGAGCGGCAAGCAATGGGCGCAGCCCATGGGCTACGAACATGCGATCTGGGAAGTGGCGTTTGCCGCGCTCAAGGCCTCGGGCAACCCGAAGAACCGGGCCGCCGTGCGCGACGCCATTGCCGATCTCGATCTCGATACGATCATCGGCAAGGTCGACTTCCGGAATTCCAGCATGAAGTCGGTCGCCAATACCTGGGTTACGATGGGGCAATGGCATAAGAATCCGGCCGGCAGCAAATTCCCCTACGAACTCTACGTGACCAACAACGTCACCGCTCCGCAGGTTCCGATCCAGAAGGAATTCCTGCCGCTGTCGAAGTTCCGCTGATCGCGGAACGCCGAGGGAGGGCTGGGCTGCGCGCCCGGCTCTCGCCGCTTTTAATTCATGGAGGCCAGGGTGGAATCCGTTCTGCTTGCCGAAGGCGTAAGCCAAAGCTTCGGCTCGATTACCGTTGCCGACAACCTGACTTTTTCCGTCGGGCGTTCCGAATGCCTCGGCATCATCGGGCCGAACGGCGCGGGCAAGACGTCCGTCTTCAACATTCTCGCCGGCATTATCCGGCCCCGCTCGGGACGGGTTCTGCTGGCGGGCAACGATGTGACGCACCGCTCGCAATACGAGCGGACGCGACTGGGCATCGGGCGCACCTACCAGGTGCCGCAACCCTTCGGGCTGCTGTCCGCCTATGAGAACGTGCTGGCGGCCGCGACGTTCGGCGGCGGCAAATCCGGGCGGGAGGCGGCCGATTTCGCCTTTGAAACCCTGAAGCGCTGTGGTCTGGCCGCCCGCGCCGACACCTTGGCCGGCTCCTTGCCGCTTCTCGATCGCAAGCGGCTGGAACTTGCTCGCGCGATGGCGCTGCAACCAAAGGTGCTGCTTCTCGATGAAATCGCGGGCGGGCTCACCGAGGCGGAAGTCCGCCATCTCGTGCAGCTCATCCTGTCCATCAAGCCCGGCCTGGCGATCGTGTGGATCGAGCATGTCACCCATGCCCTTTCGGCCGTCGCGGACCGGATTCTCGCCGTCAACGCCGGCAAGGCCATCGCCGAGGGCGCGCCCGCCGCCGTGATGGCCGATGCCGCCGTCCAGGAAATCTACATGGGAGCCATCATCGATGTCCCTTCTGAAGGTTGACGAACTCGACGTTTTTTACGGGGATTTCCACGCGGTGCGCGGGGTCAGCCTAAAGGTCGACGAAGCGCAGACGGTCGCCATCATCGGCGCCAATGGCGCGGGAAAATCCACGCTTCTTCAGGCCATTACCGGCCTCAACATGCAAAAACGCGGCGCGGTGACCTTCGACGGCAAGGATATCGGCCGGATGCGCGCCGATCTCATCGCCCGCAACGGCGTCACCATGGTGCCGGAAGGCCGCCGCCTGTTCGGCTCGCTGTCGGTCGAGGACAATCTCCTCGTCGGCGGCTCGAGCGGGCGCAAGGGCCCGTGGACGCTGGAGGCGGTCTACCGGCTGTTTCCGCGGCTTGGCGAACTTCGCAGGATGCAGTCCTCGACGCTATCGGGTGGCCAGCAGCAGATGGTGGCGCTCGGCCGCGCCCTGATGACCAATCCGCGCCTGCTGCTCTGCGACGAGATATCGCTCGGCCTCGCGCCGAAGATTATCGGCGACATCTACCGGTGCTTCGACGCCATTCGCGAAAGCGGCGTTTCGATCGTGATCATCGAGCAGAACGTGGCGCAGGCCTGCAATGCCTCCCAGCATGTCTATTGCCTGCTGGAGGGAAGGATCAGCCTGGAGGGCGATCCGCGCAAACTGGCCATGGACGACATCACCGCCGCCTATTTCGGAACGGAGCAGCACGCATGATCTGGCTGGAAACCATCGCCAACGGCATTCTTCTCGGCGGCCTCTATGCGCTGATCGGGCTTGGATTGGGCTTTGCCTTCGGCGTCATGCGCGTCGTCAACGTCGCCCAGGGCGATTTCATCGTCGCGGCGGCGTTCATCGGCCTCTATCTCTACCCATGGACGCCGCTGCACCCCATTCTCGTCATCGTTCCGGTGGCGCTGATCGCTTTCGGGATCGGCATCCTCCTGCAGCGGGTGCTGATCAACCGGGTGCTCGGTCATGACCAGATCCCGCAGATTCTGCTGACCTTCGGCCTCGCCATCGTCCTCAGGAACGGCATGGTCTCCTGGTTCGGAGCCAACAGCCAGTCGATCAATGTCGGCAACATGCGTTTCTGGGGCTTCGATTTTCTCGGCATGCGCCTCGGCGTATTGCCGGTCCTGGTTCTGGTCATCGCGATCATGCTTTTCGCGGCATTGCGTTTCTGGCTGAATACCTCGCGCATGGGCCGGATCATCCGCGCCACCGCCGACGACCATCAGGTGGTGCAGCTTCTCGGCGTGAACTACCGCAACGTCTACGCGATCGCCATGGGCATCGCATTGGCTCTTTCGGCGGTCGCCGGCGTGCTGCTCGCCATGCGCGGCTCTTTCACGCCCTATTCGGGCGCCGACCGACTGCTGATCGCCTTCGAGGTGGTCGTCATCGGCGGGCTCGGCTCGTTCTGGGGCATGTTCATCGGCGGCATCGTCCTCGGCGTCACCCAGCTGGTGGCATTGAAACTCGATCCCGCCGGCGGGCTGATGTACGGGCACATCGTGTTCTTCATCATCCTCATCCTGTCGCCCAAGGGGCTGTCGTCGATCCTAAGCATCAAGGCATTCCGCAAATGAACACTTCCGGTCCCTCCCGCACGCGCCATGTGGCCATCGCCGCCGCCGTCTGCTTCGTCGCGCTCGCCGTGACGCCGATGTTCGTCTCGCAGGGAAACCTGCGGCTGATGATCGAGATCTTCACGGTGTTCGCCTTCGCGCAGAGCTGGAATTTCCTGGCCGGCTATGTCGGGCTGATGTCGTTCGGCCAGCAGCTCTTCATCGGGCTCGGCGCCTATTTCCTGTTCGTGACGTCGAATGCCTACGGCATCAATCCCTTCTGGCTGCTGCCGCTGGTCTTCGTGCTCTGCGGATTGTTCGCAGCCGCGGTCGCGCCCTTCGTCTTCCGCCTGCGCGATGCCTATTTCGCCATCAGCATCTGGGTGATCGCGGAAATCGTCCGGCTCTACATTTCGCAGAAGGATTCGCTCGGTTCCGTCAGCGGCCTTCCGCTGATGGTCACGCGTGACATGGACCGGACGGTCGTGGCTGTGAGCAACTTCTATGTCGCCGCCGGCCTCGCCTTCCTGGGCGTCTTCGGGCTCTACTGGCTCGCCCGCCGCCGAATCGGACTGGCGCTCGCGGCCGTGCGCGACAATGAGGGCACGGCCGCGGCCGTCGGCATCAATGTCTGGTGGACCCGCTTCTTCGGCTTCGTGCTCGCCGGGGGCTTCGCCGGCGTCGCGGGCGCGACCTACTACATGTCGGTCTTCCACGTCGAGCCCGGCGGAGCCTTCGACCCCAACTGGATGGTCGTCATGCTCTTCATCGTCATCATCGGCGGCGTGGGAACCGTGGAGGGACCGATCATCGGCACGGCGATCTACTTCCTGCTGCGCGCCTGGCTGTCGGGAACCGGCAACCTCTATCTGATGCTGCTCGGCGCGGCCGCCGTGGTGACGATGCTCGTCGCCTCCAAGGGGCTCTGGGGCATCGTGACGAAACGATACGGCTTCGAACCCTTCGCGACGCGTCGGCCGTCGCCGAACAAGCCCTGATCCAATCCAAGGAGAACCACCATGGCCACCAGGCTCGACAACAAGCGGATCGTCGTCATCGGCGCCGCAACCGGCATCGGCCGCGCGGCGGCGGCAGCGGCGATCGCCGAGGGTGCCCGCGTCGTCATCGGCGATTTTGCCGCCGAGGCCGGGGCACGCACGGCGGAGGAACTTGGCCCCGATTGCCGCTTCGTCCAATGCGACGTCTCGGACGAGGCGAGCGTCAAGGCGCTGTTCGAGGAGGCGATCGCCTTCCTCGGCGGCCTGGACGGCCTGGTGAACAATGCGGGCCTGCAGAAGGCGGGACCGGTCGAGAGCTTCAGCGTCGCGGACTGGGACAGCCTGATGGGCGTCAACGCGCGCGGGGTGTTTCTGGCCACGCGCGAAGCCATCCCGCATCTCAAGGCCGCCGGCGGCGGGTCCATCGTCAATACCGCATCGCTGGCCGCAAAGCGCGGCGGGCCGGGGGTGGGCGCCTACGCCGCTTCCAAGGGAGCGGTGATGGCCTTCACGACCGCCTGCGCCCTTGAACTCGCCGCCGACAACATCCGGGCAAATTCCATCTGCCCCGGCTTCATCGATACGCCTTTCAACAATCCGGCGATCGCTTTCCTCGGCGGTCGCGAGGCGCAGGAAAAGCTCGTGAAGGCCTGGGTGCCGCTCGGCCGGCAGGCGACGCCGCAGGAGATTGCGCCGCTCTATACCTTTCTTCTGTCGGACGAGGCCTCCTACGTGACGGCGCAGGCCTATTCCGTCGATGGCGGCGTCTATAACTGAGGCGGACCAGATATCATGACGCAGACAGAATCCGAGCAGTTCGACTATATCGTGATTGGCGCCGGTTCGGCCGGCGCGGCCGCCGCTGCGCGGCTCGCCGAGGACGCCGATGTCAGCGTTCTGCTTCTGGAAGCAGGCGGCATGGACTGGCATCCCGGTTTCCGGTTGCCGCTTCTGATGGGGGCGTTCATCAAGTCGGGCGTCTACAACTGGAACTACGAGACCGAGCCTGAGGAAAATCTCGGCGGACGGAAAATTCCGTGGCCGCGCGGCAAGGTCATCGGCGGCTCCTCGACGCTCAACGGTATGGTCTACATCCGGGGCGTGCCGTCGGATTACGACACCTGGGCGCAAATGGGCCTGAAGGGCTGGTCCTGGGACGAGGTCCTGCCTTTCTTCCGGAAGTCGGAGGGGCATGAGGACCGGCGCGACAGCCACCACGGAACGGCAGGGCCGCTGAATGTCGGCCGGGCGCGCGGCCGCAATCCGCTGGCGCAGGTGTTCATCGAAGCGGGACGCCAGGCCGGTTATCCGGTCAATGACGACTTCAACGGCCCCCGGCAGGAGGGCTTCGGCTATTACGATTTCACTATCAAGAACGGCAAGCGTTTCGGCACGGCCCGCGCCTTCGTCCGCCCCGCCATGGCGCGAAAGAACTTCAGGCTTGTCACCCACGCCCTGACCTCCCGCATCGTCATCGAGGACGGCAGGGCGGCGGCGGTGGAATATATCCGGGGCGGGACCCGGCAGATCGCCCGGGCCCGCCGCGAGATCATCCTGTGCGGCGGCGCGATCAACTCGCCGCAAATCCTCATGCTGTCCGGCATCGGCGCGGCCGATGAGCTCAGGGCCCTTGGCATTGCGCCTGTGGTGGATCTGCCGGGCGTCGGGCGAAACCTCCAGGACCATTTCGACTGCGCGCTCGTCTACGAATCTCCCGCGCCGGTGTCGCTCTACCGGCAGCTCCGCATCGACCGCGTCGCGCTTTCGCTGGCGCAGGGCATGCTGACCGGAAAAGGCCCGGCGACGGTTTTCCCCTATGAGGGCGGCGCCTTCATCAAAGTCCAGCCGGGCGCGCATGATCCCGACATCCAGATCCATTTCATGCATGGCCGCGAGGATACGGCGCGGGTTCACCTGCTTGCCGGCGGCCGGCCGGAACGAAAGCACGGCTTTACCGTCCGCGTGTCGCCCTTGCGTCCGGAAAGTCGCGGATCGATCCGGCTTCGTTCCGCCGATCCGCGTGTCGCGCCACTCATGCAGGCGAACTATCTCGATGCGGAATACGATGTGGAAACGACGATTGCCGGTGTCCGCGCCATGCGGAAGGTCATTGCGCAGCCGGCATTCGACGGCTATCGCGGCAGGGAAATATGGCCGGGACCGGGCGTCGAGTCGGACGCCGACTTCCGGGCCTGGCTGAAAGCCGCCGGCGGCACGACCTTCCATCCGAGCGGCACCTGCGCCATGGGCGTCGGCCCGGACGCGGTTCTGGATGAAAAGCTGCGGGTTCGCGGCGTGACCGGCTTGCGCGTCGCCGACGCCTCCGTCATGCCGCGCGTCGTCAGCGGCAATACGAATGCGGCCTGCATCATGATCGGTGAGCGCGCGGCCGAGTTTGCCAAGGAGGCGCGTCGGGCATGAGCGTGGTATCGGCAGGACAGTTTGACTATATCGTCATCGGAGCAGGCTCTGCCGGGGCCGTCCTGGCCAATCGGCTCTCCGAGGATGCGGGGACGAAAATCCTCGTGCTGGAGGCGGGGCCCGACGAGCGGGTGTTCGCCAGCCGCGCGCCTGCCGCCTTCGTGCGCCTTTTCGGAACGAACCGCGTCTTTCCCTACGTCTCTGGACGCGAGCAGGATGCCGGTGGCCGCCATATCCATGTGCCGCAGGGGCGCATGCCGGGCGGAAGCAGCTCGATCAATGGCATGATCTATATTCGCGGCGACGCGAAGGATTATGACGACTGGGCGGCGCAGGGCTGCGAGGGCTGGGGATATGCGGACGTGCTGCCCTATTTCCGCAAGTCCGAACGAAACGATCGTATCGCCGACGCTTTCCATGGCGGCGACGGGCCTCTTTCCGTCACGGACATACCCCACCACCATCCGCTCAACAGCGCCTTCGTGCGGGCGGCCCAGCAGGCCGGCATTGCCTACAATCATGACTTCAACGGCGCCGCGCAACTCGGCGTCGGATATTTCCAGGTGACCCAGGAAAATGGCGAGCGCGCCAGCACCGCGCGCGCCTATCTCCGGCCCGCCCTGTCACGCGGCAATATCGCACTGCGACTGGAAGCGACGGTCGAGCGCGTCGTTCTCGAAAACGGCAGCGCGAAAGGCGTGCGCTGGCGGCAGGGGCAGGAGACGCACGAGGCGCAGGCCACCCGTGGCGTCATCGTGTGCGCCGGGGCCCTCGGCTCGCCGAAAGTGCTGATGCTTTCGGGTATCGGCCCGGCCGCGCATCTGTCCGAGCAGGGTATCGACGTGCTGCACGACCTGCCGGGCGTCGGCAGAAATTTCCAGGACCATCTGCAAATCCCGAATTACTACGCGACGCGCGCGCCGATCAGCCTTCTCGGGCAGGACAAGGGCCTGAACGCGATCCGCCACGGGCTGCAATGGCTTCTGTTCCGCAGCGGCCTCCTGACCTCGAACGTCGGTGAGGCAGCGGCCTTCGCCGATCTCGATGGCGATGGGCGGGCCGATGTACAGATCCATTCCTTCCCGGTCTTCGTGCCCGATCACGAGAGACCCGCACCGGATGGGCATTTCTTCTCGATCAGCCCGTGCGACCTCAGGCCGAAATCCCGCGGCGAGGTTCTGCTCGATGGCAAGGATCCGAACCGGCAGGTCAGGCTCGTCGCCAACGCGCTTGCCGATCCGGCCGATGTGGCGACCCTCGTCAAAGGCCTGAAGCTCTGCCGGGCAATCGCCAGGACGCCGGCGCTTTCGGCCTATCTCGGCGCCGAATACGCCATTGGCGGCACGCCGGACGACGCCGACGACATCCTGGCGGATTATGTCCGCAACTACGTGAAGACGGTCTACCATCCCGTCGGAACCTGCCGCATGGGGACCGGACCCGACGCGGTGGTGACGCCGCAGCTTCACGTGCGCGGTCTCGACAAGCTGTATGTGGTCGATGCATCCGTGATGCCCGCCATCGTCAGCGGCAACACCAATGCCCCGACGATCATGATCGCGGAGCGCGCGGCCGATCTCATCCGGGGAAAGACGCCGCTCTCGCCTGCCTGAAGGGCAGAACCCACGAAACCTTGACCGATAGGGGAAAACGAATGGCGCTTGTGTTGCAGAAAGCCAGCCTGACCATGGACGCGGCGCGACGGATCGCCGAGGCGGCCGTCGCCAGAGCGGAGCAGGATGGTCTGAATATCGCGGTCGCGGTCGTCGATCAGGAAGGCGCGCCGCTGGCGCTGTTGCGCATGGACGGCGTGCCGGCGCCGATCGCCGAATTCGCGCTCGACAAGGCCTATACCGCGGCCGTCACCGGCGCGAAGACGAAGGATTTCTTCGAGCACATCGATTCCAGCCCGGCGCTACGGCTGGGCCTGATCAGCCGGTCGCGGCTCCTGGTCTGGGGCGGCGGCGTGCCGGCTGGCGTGGATGGCCAGATTGCCGGCGGCGTCGGGGTGTCGGGCGGTCCGGAAGAGGCCGATATCGCCTGCGCGCAACATGCCCTTGATGCGGTACTTGGCGGCTGAGCATTTCCTGCCTAAGGGCATCGCTTCGGCGCTGGACAATGGCATAAGAACACACGGATAGATCATTTCCGATGAACTCGTGTGTACCGGAAATGCCTGGGTGTTCAACTTTCGCTAGAGGGCGACTTTATAATTCCGGTTGATGTTTATTGACATACAACATGACAGTATGAAATGCTTCCTGGCAATGCAGCGCTTGAGTCGCGCAGGGAAGCGGGAGGCGAGACTTCACGCCGGTGCGGAGTACCTAGATGTCCGTGATCAAAAGCGGCGCAGACGAGTCGTTGCGTATCCAGAGCCTTCCGGGCTTGCGCGAACAGGTTGCCGAGCGCCTCAGAATGGCTATCGCGACCGGCCGCTTTCCACCTGGAGCACGCCTGATCGAGCGTGAACTATGCGAGATGCTTGGCGTATCGAGAACCTCGCTGCGGGAGGCCTTGCGCGAACTCCAGACGGATGGCCTCATCACGTTGCAGCCCAACAAGGGGCTCAGCGTCAGCGTCGTCACGCCTGAAATTGCGCAATCCATCTATCAGGTTCGCGCTGCACTCGAGGGTTTGGCGGCGCGCCTGTTCGCGCGTCATGCCTCGGATGAGCAGATCCGGGCATTGCGTGAGAGCGTCGATCGCCTGGCGGAGGTGTACCAGGACTTCTCCGCCGATGCCTTTATTGCGGCAAAGACCCGTTTCTACGACATTCTTCTTGAGGGGGCGGGTAACGAGGTTGCCGCCGACATGCTCAAGCGCATTCATACGCGCGCCTCGCAGCTTCGAGTCGTGTCCCTGTCGAGCGCCTCGCGCGCAAAGCAGTCGATCCGCGAATTGAGTGAGTTCCTCGACGCGCTGGAGGCGCGGGACGAGGAACTCGCTTACCGGCTTTGCGTCGCGCATATCGAGGCCGCCGCCACCGCCGCGTTGAAGTCGATCGGTCAACCCCGCTCCGCGCCGCTGTAAGGAAACCCGCTTCGGGAAATCCGGTAGTTCGCCCGTCGCGTCCCGCGTCTACCAGCCGGCAAAGCGGGAGAGGACGGCGTCGGGCACGCTGGAGAGGCTGGCGAAAGCCTTGTCGAGCAAGTCCGCCGCCTGGTGGATGTCGGCTTCCGTCATCGTCAGGGGTGGTGTCATTTCGAGGACGTTGCCGTTCATGCCGACGTAGTAGACAACGAGGCCGAGTTCGTAGGCGCGGTAGATGAGCCTGGCCGTCTCGGCCCTTGCCGGTTCGCGGCTGCGCCGGTCGCGGACGAGTTCCACGCCGCAGGCTAGGCCGCGCCCACGCACGTCGCCGATCAGCGGATGGCGTTCCGCGAGCGTCGCGAGGCGGTCGCGCAGCAGCCTGCCCTTGCGGTTGGCTGCCGCCAAGAGGCCTTCGGCGTCGATCGTCTCCAGCACCGCCAGGCCGGCGGCGGCGGAGATCGGGTTGCCGTGCAGCGTCTGCATGGCGAAGCTGCTCGCGCAATCGAGAATGGCGGCGGGCGCGATGACTGCCGAAAGCGGCAGACCGCCTCCAAGCCCCTTCCCGAGCACGAGGACATCGGGAACGAAACCTTCATGCTCGAAGCAGTGCAGGCGGCCGCTGCGGCCAAGGCCGACCTTCACTTCGTCGCAGACCACGAGGATGTCATGCGCATGGCAGATCGCGGCGAATTTGCGCAGGAAGCCATCGGGCGGCACGATGAGGCCGCCATCCGACTGGATCGGCTCGATGAAGGCGGCGCCGATTGAGCCCGCCGGAACGGCGGCCAGCCGCTCCTCGAGCAGCTTGAGCACTGCCTCGCCCGTCGCATCGTCCCGGTAGGGGTCGGGATAGGGCAGCAGGATCAGCCCGTCTGCCTTCGCGGCATCGGCCTGGACGGTGTGGCCGGAAAACGCCATCGATCCGACGGTGCAGCCATGATAGGCGCCGATGAAGGCGATGACGCCGGCGCGGCCCGTCGCTTTCACGATGGCCCGGTAGGCGGCCTCGTTGGCGTCCGAACCGGAATGGCCGAACCAGACCTTGTGTGTTCCACGGCCGTGAAAACCGTCCAGCAGCCTCTCGGCCAGGGCCACGGCCGGCGCATTCGAGGCGGAAAGGATGCTGGCGCCCGCCGGGTTCGCGGCCGCGCGGGCTACGGCCTCGACGATGGCCGGATGACCGTAGCCGAGGCTGGCGGCACCCCAGGCGCCGGAGAGATCGATGAGTTCACGGCCATCTTCCTCCACGAGCCGCGTGCCTCTTCCGCCGGTCACGGCAAGCGGAAAGAAACGGAGCTTCTGCAGGTTGCCGATTGCCTCTGCATCGCGGTCGTAGAGAGATTGCGCCATCATCCATGCTCCTTCGATGCGGACAGCAGGCAGCGGGTGAGGCGATCGCCCCATGCATCGACCCCGGCGAGCGTGTCGATCAGGTCATGGCGCACTTCGATCAGCGCGCCGTCGAGCCCACGGGCATCGGCATGGACCGGCACCGTATAGTCCTCGTCCGGATGGATGGTGTAGGGTTCGTTGTCGCCGATCGTCAGGTCTCCCTCGCTGCGCAACTCCCGGATCAGCGTCTGGCCGAAACCGGCGGCTGCGCCGTACAGGATGCCCGCATGCCACGGGCGCTGCCGGCCGAGATAGACCGGGGTGAAGGAATGGATGCCGATGACGATCGGGCGCTTGCCCTGCGACTGGAGCAGGTCGAGCCGCCGCGCGATTGCGTTCGCATACGGCGTGAACAGGGTTTTGATGCGCTGCTCGCGCTCAGGCGCGGACAGGTCGATATTGCCGGGAATCTCCGTCGCCTCGCTGATGTCCGGGATCGCCGACGGGGCGTCCAGCGGCCGGTTGCAATCGATGACGAGGCGCGAATAATTGGTCATGAACAGCGGCGCGTCGAGCGTGCGGCTGAGATATTGGGAGAGGGCGCTGACGCCGATGTCCCAGGCGATGTGACGCAGCCGTTCGGCCGCCGGCAGGCCGAGATCGCCGAGCGCCCGCGGGATGCGGTTTGAGGCGTGCTCGCACAGGAGCAGGTAGGGCGAGATGCCGTCCGGATTGATCGCCGCATAGGGCGGCGGCTCGTCGATGGCCAGCAGCGGCTGGCCGGGATCGTGCCGCCATCGGTTTTCCGTGCGTGGAATGACTTTGCTCGAGGTCATGATCTTCCCGCTCAATAGACAGTCGCGTAGCGCTCGCAGAGTTCTGCGGGCGAAAGACCCTCGACAATCTCGATCTCCTTGCGCTTCATGGCGAAGTAGCAATCGAGGAAGTCCTTCGACAACCAGCCGGTCACCACCGTATCGGCGGCGAGCGTGTCGAGCGCCTGCCCCAAGCTTGACGGCAGGCGGCGGATGCCGAGCCTGGCCTGGTCGTCGGCCGAGAGGGCGGAAGGATCGGAATTGATCAGCGGCGGCTGTTCCAGCCCGGCGCGAATGCCTTCGAGACCGGCCCTGAGCACGACCGCAAGAGCGAGATGCGGGCTCGCGCAGGCGTCGGCGGCGCGATATTCCATGTTGAACTGTCGGGCCGGATCGCTGCCGGGCAGATCCGGCGTCGGGCAGATGCGCAGCGTCGCCTCGCGATTTTTCTCGCCAAGGCAGGTATAGGCCGCGCTCCAGTGGTGCGGCACGAGGCGCATGTAGGAGAGCACGGAAGGGGCGGTGAAGGCGACAAGCGCCGGCAGGTGGCGGATGACCCCGGCGGCGAAGGCGCCGGCGACCCGGGAAAGCCTGCCGGGGCGCGAGGCGTCGAAGGTTGCGGGGGCGCCGTCGAGATCGGTGAAGCTGACATGCAGGTGCACGCCGTTGCCGACGCCGTCCGGATCGGTCTTGGGCGCGAAGCTGGCGTTCCAGCCGAAGAGGGCGGCGACCTCCCGGGTGACGGCGCGGATCGTCGCGCCGCGGTCGGCGGCGGCAAGGGCCGCAGCGGGGCGGCAGGTGATCTCGAACTGGTCCTTGCCGTATTCTGGCAAAAACATTTCCGGCTCGACCCCGGCCTGCTTGAGCGCAGTCATCAGCAGCGGGCCGAAAGGCTCGGCGCGGCGCTGGGCGCGCAGGCCGAAGGCCGGGGCGGCGGGCCAGTCTGCGCCGAGGATCTGGAATTCCTGCTCGACCGCGCCGACGACCTTCAGCCCGGCATCGCGCTCGAATTCGGCAAGCGTCGCCTTGAGGAAGCTGCGCACGCAGCAATCCCAAGGCTCACCCTTCAGGTCGGTAATGTCGCAATGGTAGAAGTGAAGTGGCGTTACGTCCGGCAGGCAGGTGACGCGCGCCCGGCTAGCGGCATCGGCCATCAGGCGCAGGTCGCCGGCGGAGCCCCAGGGATTCGGATCGGCGATCAGGTCGAATGGCGTCAGCGCCAGGTTGGCGGGCACCCAGCCCACGCCCTTGCGCAGATAGTCCTCGATGTCGGCGGCGGCGAAGCTGCGGCCGCGCGTGATGCCGGCAATATCGGTGGTGACGAAGGTTGCAAGTTCGGTCGGATCGTCGAAGGCCCCGCCGGTGCTGCTGTCGTTCATGATGGTTTCCTCGGGGATCAGGCTTGGCCGAGCGCGGCGAGGCGGCGCAGGACGGTGTCGGTATCGGTGATCCAGCAGTAGCCGGAATAGGCGCGCATCGCCGCGTCGTGACGCTCCTGGCTGTAGGTGGCGCAGGCGTCCTCGACGACGGTCACCAGATAGCCGCGGTCGGCCGCATCGCGAACGGCCATGTCGACGCACTGGTCGGTAACGACTCCGGCAATGATCAGGTAACGCGTGTTGAGGTTGCGCAGAACATAGTCGATATTCGTCGAATTGAAGACGCCGGATGAGGTCTTGGGCAGCACGATCTCGTTGTCGGCGGGCGCCAGCGCCGGGATCACCTGACCCTCGGGCGCACCCTTCGGCACATGCATGTCGGAAAGCTTGTGGTCCAGGGAGCGGTCGCGGCCGTCGAGCGTCAGGCTCTCGATGATCGTGTGCAGCACGTTACAGCCGGCCTTGCGGCCCGCCTCCAGGATGCGCACCTGATTGGGGATCACCATGTCGCGCAGGCGCCGGTGGTAATAGCTGTCGGCATCCTGCGGATGGGTGGGGTCGAGATTCGGCTCGCACCAGATGCGTTGCATGTCGACGTAGAGAAGGGCCGTCATGCCGGCTTCGTAAGCGCTGTCGCGCCGCAGCAGATCCTTGCCGTATTGCACTTCGATCGCACTCATTCCTGTCCTCCGATGGATATGGTTTTGCCCATGCGGGCGAATGTCATCTGTTGCTGTCGCCGGGCGTGCCATAGGCGTCCTCGGTGATGGCGTAGGCGCGCCGCAGTTCCTCCATGCGCTCGATGCGGCCGCGCGACTGGTTGGCGAGGCGCGCGGTGAGGCCGGCGATCAGCGCTTCCGTCTGGGCGATGGCGGGCACCATCGTATCGTATGGCGAGACCGTATCGACCGGCGCCATCAGCGTAACGGAGGCGAATTCGGCGATCGGCGACACCCAGCGGTCGGTGAAGAGCACGATGCGCGCGCCCTGCCTTGCGGCCTGTCCGGCAAAGCGGATCGTGTCGATCTGGTAGCGCCTGTAATCATAGACGAACAGAACGTCGCGCTTGCCGAAATCGACGAGACGGTCGACCTGGTCGGCCTGCGAACCGTTGATCCAGTGGGTTTCGGCGCGCAACTGTTTCATATGCGACCACAGAAGGCCGGCGAGGAAGCCGCTGAAGCGTCCGCCGAGGCAGTGGACACGCATGGACAGGTCCGCGCCGGCTTCGACGGCGGCTTCGAAATCGTGCGGCGGCAGCATCTGCATGGACGACTCGAGCGCGTGAATGCTGGCGCGCAGGAAATACTGGTAGAAATTCTCCTGCTCGAGCGACGGCTTGCGCGTATCGAGCATCGAGAGCGGCGAGCTCATGCGTTCCTGCACCTCGCCGAGCAGCGCGGCCTGGAATTCCGGATAACCCTCGTAACCGAGCTTGCTGGTGAAACGCACCACGGTCGGATTGCTGACGCCCGCGGCGGCGGCAAGGTGCGCGACCGTGTTGAGGCCGGCCGCCGGATAGTTTGACAGAAGCTGCCGCACGATTTTCAGCTCCGCCCGGGTAAAGGCGATCTGCCCGTCCGTCAGGCGATCCCGAATGGCCATTCCTTGCCTCCCCTCAATGATCGGCGTTCGTGGCGCGATTTTAATTTTGTTACATTCTTGCTAGCAGACAATAAAAAATGAAACAAGATTGACATACGCGTTTTCTCGATTAACGTTTGTTGCGGGAACGGGCTCGACAAACGAAGCCGTCAATCGGGAGATAGCTGATGGTGCGCATACGGCGTGGAACCGTCGTCGGGATCGTCGCGACGGCGCTCCCCCTGGTGGTCGCGGCCCTGGTGGCGAAAGGCCTTTTTCCGGGTGCGGGAGAGCGGCTGGTGACGCTGTTCCTGATCAATGTGGTCGCCGTTCTCGGCATCGGCGTCTACAGCGGCAATTCAGGCATAATCTCCTTCGGCAATGTCGGCTTCATGGCGGTCGGCGCCTATGCGTCCGGCCTGCTGACCATCAATCCGCTCGTGCAGAAGACGGCGCTGCCGCACCTGCCGGAATGGCTGATGGGCTGGGGCATGTCCTTCCTGCCGGCGCTTCTTGTCGCGCTCGTCGTCGTCGTCCTGGTGGCGGTCGCCATCGGCGTTCCCGTCGCCAGGCTCGGCGGCTCGTCGGCTTCGATCTGCACGCTCGGCTTCCTGGTCATCGTCCATGTCGTGCTGGTGGCGTCGAGCGATTTCACCCGCGGCAGCCAGACATTTTTCGGGATTCCCCGGGCCGTGAACCTGTGGGTGGCGCTGCCTTTCGCGGTTCTTGCCGTCGCCATCGCCCGCGCCTATCGCGACAGTGCGGCCGGGCTGAAACTGCGCGCCTCGCGCGAGGATGAGATCGCGTCCACGGCGGTCGGGGTCGATGTGCGCCTGCACCGTTTCCTCGCCTGGGTGCTGGGAGCGCTGCTTTCGGGCGCGGCCGGCGTGCTGTTTGCGCATTTCATCGGTGCGTTCTCGCCGAAGGACTTCTATTTCAACATGACCTTCATGCTGCTCGCCATGTTGATCCTCGGCGGCATCACCACCGTTTCCGGCGCAGTCGTCGGCGCGGCGATCATCATGGTGATCGTGGAGCTGCTGCGCAAGCTCGAAGGCGGCGTCGATCTCGGCTTCCTCGCCCTGCCGACAGTCTTCGGCCTCACCGATATCGGCATCGGGCTTGCCATCCTGCTCGTCATGTACCACCTGCAGGACGGCATTCTGGGCGTGCGCGAGATCGACGAGCAGGTGCCGTTCCTGAAACGTCTTTCGGCCGGCGCCGCAAAGCCGCATGAGCGGCAGCCGGCGCAGGTCCCGCCTGCCGGAACCGGCACGCTGCGGGTCGAAAACCTCGGCCGGCGCTTCTCCGGGCTGGTCGCGCTGGAAAGGGCGGATTTCGAGATTCGTCCCGGCCTCGTCACCGGCTTGATCGGCCCCAACGGCGCCGGCAAGTCGACGCTGATCAACAGCGTCTCGGGCGTCGTGCCGCCTTCGACGGGCCGGGTGATGATCGACGGCGTGGATGTGGCGTCGCTTCCCGTCCACCGGGTGCCGGTCAGCGGCCTCGCCCGCACGTTCCAGAACATCCGCCTTTTCAGGAATCTCACTGTGCTGGAAAACGTGACGGTGGCCGCGAGCGCCGTCGCCGGCGACCGCGATCCGGTCGACATCGCCCGCGAGGCGCTTGCCGAAGTCGGGCTCGGCGAGGTCGCCGGCCAGCTTGCGGGAACGCTGTCCTATGGCGCCCAGCGGCGTCTCGAAATCGCCCGGGCATTGGCGCTGAAGCCGCGCTATCTGCTGCTGGACGAACCTGCCGCCGGCATGAACCCCGCCGAAACGCAGGAATTGATGGCCGTGCTCGACCGCATCCGCACCCGGCATCGCCTCGGCCTGCTCGTGGTCGAACATGATCTGAAGCTCATCATGCGGCTCTGCGACATCGTCGTTGTGCTCAACAAAGGCCAGCAGATCGCCATGGGCACGCCGGCGGAAATCCAGGCCGATCCCGCTGTCATCGAGGCCTATATCGGCCGTCGCCGCGCGGCGGCGGCGCCTGCGAACGCCGCGCCCCGGCCGGGCCTCGATCCGCAAGCCGCCGGCAAGCCCGCATAATCACCAGAGGAGCATAAGAATGAAAACGATGTTGAAGGCATTTTTCCTGTCCACCGCGCTCGGCGCGCTTGCATTTCCGGCATTGGCCGAGGATCTCGTCATCGGCCTCGCCACCGCGCAGACCGGAAGCCTTGCGCCTTACGACCAGCCTTCGCTGAAGGGCTTCGAAATGGCCGTCGAGGAGATCAATGCCGCTGGCGGCATCGCCGGCAAGTTCCCGATCAAGCTGATCGCCAAGGATACCCGTTCGGATGCCGCCCAGACCGCGCTGGTCGCGCAGGAACTGGTCGATGAGGGCATCAGGATCCTGATCACGCCCTGCGACGCCGATCCCTCGATCGCCGCCGGCCAGATCACCCAGGCCGCGCAGATCCCGGCCTTCTCCTTCTGCGCCACGACGCCGACCATGCCGCTGGCGGTTGGCGACTACATGTTCGGCAACTACCCCGCCGACAACGTCCAGGCCGCGGTTCTGGCGAATTACGCTACGGAAAAGGGTTTCAAGACGGCTTACGTGCTGAAGTCTCCCGACACCGCCTATACGCTGAAGCTGCCCGAATATTTCGCCACCAGCTTCAAGGGCAAGGGCGGCGCGGTGATCGGCGAGGGCACCTACAGCATGGGCCAGCAGGATTTTTCCGCCGAAGTCACCAAGATCAAGGCCATGAACCCGGCGCCCGACGTCATCATGACGGCGGCCTATGAGCCGGATTTCCCGGCCTTCATCCGCCAGTTGCGCGGGGCGGGCGTCGCCACGCCGATCCTCGGCAGCGACGGCATCGATTCCCCCACCACCTTCGGCCTCGGCCCGCTCGTCGATGGCGTGGTCTTCACCACCGCCGGCTTCGCCGCCGAAGGCAGCCCGCTCGCCGCGTTCAACGCGAAATACAAGGCGAAGTACGGCCAGGATCCGGATACCGTCTACATCGCCAACGGCTATGATCTCGGCAAGGTCATCGAAGCCGCCGTCACCAAGGCCGACAGCGTCGAATCGACCGCCATTCGCGATGCGATCGCCTCTCTCGACGGCGTCGAAGGCGTCACCGGCAAGATCAGCTATGTCGGTACGCAGGGCATGCCCCTGCGGTCGGTCTCGCTGGTGCGCATCGAGGGCGGAAACCGCTCGCTGGTCAGCAAGGGCACGCCGGCGGCCGCCGATATTCCAGCCCCCTGATGTTCGAGCAATGCCTCCCGGCGACAGCCGGAAGGCTTTTTCATCCCCCATGTGGCTGAGGCGGACGAACCCGACGATGCGTGACAATCCCGACCAGATCCCCTTGCTCGAGGTGAACGGCCTCAAGGTCGCCTATGGACCGGTCGAGGCCCTCAAGGGCGTCGACCTCAAGGTCGGCAAGGGCGAGATCGTGACCTTGCTCGGCGCCAATGGCGCGGGCAAGAGTTCGACGTTGAACGCGCTCGTCGGCCTCGCCCCCAAGAAGGCCGGCCGCGTCGTCTTTGCCGGCAAGGACATATCCGGCCTGCCGCCGGAGATGATCGTGCGCAGGGGTATGACGCTGACGCCAGAAGGGCGCCGCATCTTCCCGACGCTGACGGTCGATGAGCATCTCCTCCTCGGCGGCGCCATGCACGGGGGCAGGGGACAGCTCGACGCGGTGCGCGAGGACATGCTGTCGCGTTTTCCCATCCTGAAGGAGCGGCTGTACCAGAAGGCCGGCTCGCTCTCCGGCGGCGAGCAGCAGATGCTGGCCATCGCCCGCTCGATGATGTCCTCGCCCGACCTGCTGCTGCTCGACGAGCCCTCGCTCGGGCTTGCGCCGCAGATCGTCGACCAGATTTTCGAGCTGATCGCCGGCCTGCGCCAGCGGGGCCTGACGATCCTCCTGGTCGAGCAGAACGTCGCGCTTTCGCTGGATATCGCCGATGCCGGCTATGTCATGGCGAACGGCCGCATCGTCCTGTCCGGATCCGCCGCCGATTTGCGCAATTCCACTGAAATCCAGGGCGCCTATCTCGGCGCGTGACCGGCAAGAGGGAAAACCATCCATGGACATGTTCCTGCAACAACTGGTCAACGCCCTCAGCCTCGGCGGCACATATGCATTGCTCGCGCTCGGGCTTGCCGTCGTCTTCTCGATCATGGGCCTCATCAACTTCGCCCATGGCGAACTGATGACGGCCGCCGGCTACGGGCTCTGCTTCGCGCTGCTTGCCGGCCTGCCTTTCGGCATCGCTGTCGTCATCGCGCTCGTCGTTGCGGTCGTGCTGGTGCTGTTGATGGAGCGCATCGCCTTCCGGCCCGTGCGCGGCGCAAGCGGCACCACCCTGCTGTTGACGAGTTTCGCCGTCAGCGCCATCCTGCGCGTCCTCTTCCAGAATTTCATATCGGCGCGCCCCAAGCCCGTGCCGATGCCGATGAGCCTGTCCGGCACGATCGAGATCGGCGGACTGCACATCGGCGTCATCCAGGCGATTTCGATCCTGGTCACCGTGCTGATGCTGGCCGGGCTCAATCTCTTCCTGCGCACGACCGTCTCCGGCCGGGCGATGCGCGCCGCTTCCGAGGATTTCGCCATCGTGCGCCTGATGGGCATCCGCGCCAATGCGGTCGTCGCCACGGCTTTCGCCATCTCCGGCCTGCTGGCGGGCGTCGCCGGCATTCTCTGGGTGGCGCAGCGGGGCAGCGTCGATCCGCTCATGGGTTTCCTGCCGGTGCTCAAGGCCTTCATAGCTGCGATCATCGGCGGGCTCGGCAGCCTGTCCGGCGCGGTCGCCGGCGGCTTCCTCTTGGGCTTCATCGAGGTCTTCCTGCAGGCCTACCTGCCGGAAAGCCTGCTGAGCTATCGGGATGCCTTCACCATCCTCCTGGTGATCGCCGTCCTGCTTTTTGCCCCGCAGGGACTGCTGGCGCGCAAGACGGTCGTCAAGCTCTGACGCGCCTCATCGTGCGCAGGGTCTGCGCCAGCCGGGCTGGGGCGACGGCCTTGCTGAAGAACCAGCCCTGGAAGTGATCGCAGTCCATCTGCGAAAGCAGCGCCAGATGCTCGGCGGTTTCGACGCCCTCGACGGTGACCCGCTTGCCGAGGTTGTGGGCGATGTCGACCACGCCACGGATGATCGCCCGGTCTTCGCGCGAGGCGGCCATGTTGGCGACGAAGCTGCGGTCGATCTTCAGGCGATCGATGGGCAGGTGGCGCAGATGGGTGAGGGAAGCATAACCCGTGCCGAAATCGTCCAGCGCGATCTCGACGCCGGCATCGTGCAAGCGGCGCAGGCCGTCATGGACGCGCTTCTGGTTCAGCCCGAGGAACATGCCTTCCGTGACCTCGACGCAGAAGCGCTGCGGCTCCAGGCCGGTTTCGGCGCAAAGTTCCAGGAAGCGGTCAACGAAAACGTCGGAGCGGAAGTCGGAATTGGTGAGATTGACCGCCACGCGGCAGAGCGCCATTCCCTGGCCGGCGAAGGCCGCAACGTCCTTGAAGGCCCGCTCGAGCATGAAGAGCCCGAGCGCGGCGCGGATGCCGGGATCGGAAAAGCCGTAGTCGAAATCGCCCGGCGCGAGAAGGCCGCGCTGCGGATGGCGCCAGCGCATCAGCGCTTCGAGAGAGACCGGTCCGTCTCCCCGGGCGGGAACGATGGGCTGATAGTGCAGCTCGAACATATCCAGCCGCAAGCCGTTTTCGATATCCCGCAACAGTTCCGAGCGCTGCTCGGCGGCATCGCGAAGCGCCGGATGGAACAGTTCGCAGCGGTCGCGGCCCAGCGACTTGGCCTGGTAGAGCGCGAGATCGGCGGCCTTCAGCAGGCTCTCCGCATCATCTCCGTCTCGCGGAAAACGGGCGATGCCGAGACTTGCCGAGCAGCGCCGCGTCGTTGCGCCAAGAGAAATCGGCTGACGGATATCGTTCAGCACAGCCTCGAAGAAGCCGGCGGCGGCGGCCGTCGGTGGGGTGTCGGTCAGCACGATGCCGAACTCGTCGCCGCCCAGCCGCGATATGAAGGCATGTTCGCCGAGCGCGCCCAGGCGGGCGGCCACCGTCCGCAGCAATTCGTCGCCGGCGTGGTGGCCGAAGGAATCGTTGATCTCCTTGAACGTGTCGAGATCGAGCATCGCCAGGTGGAATTCCTCGCCGGTGGCCGCGAACCCCGCGATCAGCATTTCGAGATGCGCCTGGAAACGCCGCCGGTTTGGCAGGCCGGTCAGTGGATCGAGATCGGCAAGGCGCTTGAGGCGCTGCTTGCTTGCCCTGAGGTCGACTTCGAGCTGCTTGCGGGCGGTGATGTCGAAGCGGATCGAGGTATAGCTGTCCACCTTGCCTTGTGGGTTGAGATGAGGAACGACGGTCGTATCGACCCAGTAGAGCGAGCCGTCCTTGCGGCGGTTGCAGATCTCGCCATGCCAGACCCCGCCCTTGGCGATCGTGCGGTAAAGCGCGCGGAAGAAGTCCGTGTCATGCAGGCCGGATCGCAGCATGCGGTGATTGGAACCGATAAGCTCCGCCGGCGTGTAGCCGCTGATCTCGCAGAACTTGCCGTTCACATAGGTGATCGTGCCTTGCACGTCGGTCACCGCCACGATGGCGGAGCTGTCCAAGGCATAGCGGATGAAATCTTCTTCCGGCCGAAAGTGCGAGACGGCATGCAGCGCCGATGCCATGCTCTCCAGCAGGCACGAAAGGTCGGTCGCGTTCCTGTCCGCCGGCAGGGCGGCCCTTTGCGTGAGAATGGTCATGGGAAATACGGATAAACTCGATACAAAGCATACGTCATGCGTTCGTGGAGAGCGCACCGCGCGCAAAGACATACTCTTTCGAGCACCGTCGAGGCACGAAGGGCAGCCGCGGCGGAACATGCGGCAAACATATCAGCATGATGCTGTATGGCAGCTTCCGGATAAACGGCCTGCGGAGACCGGGACACCGAAAGATGCAGGCCGATCCTTACGCCATTCCGTGGTCCTTTGTTTGCGCAAGATCAACAAGCACGGAATTTTCCTTGCCCGATGGCGCCATGCGCCGCTCGCCCGGCCGCCGTCGTGTGGAAAACGGTATGGGAGCCGAAGCCCGCGTCTCAAGTCTGGCGCAAAATAGTTTGTATACAAATTAATTCATGGCTAAGGTGACGGGGGAGCATTCGGAACGCGGTTTCGCGTGACGGCGCTGGCGATAGCGTTCGGGGAGGGGTCGATGGGCGGCGAGATGGCGGCGGATGCGGAGACAAGCTTTCGCACACCGCCGGCGGGTATGAAAATGGCGGCCTACTGGTTCTGGTCAAGCCTGCCGGACGATGCCGAGATCGAAAGCCAGTTGCGCGACTTCCGCGACAAGGGATACGGCACCATCCTCATCCAGGCGCGGCTTTCCCTCCCGCGACATGTGTATCTCGGCGAGGCCTTTCTGGAGCGCTATCGCCGGGCGGTCGAGGAAATGCAGCGGCTTGGCCTCGTCGCCGGGCTTTACGACGATTATAACTGGACGAGCGGGCAAGCGGGCGGCCGCACGGTCGAGGGCGCGCCGCATCTTCGCGAACGCCACCTGTTCTGGGCGACGGTCGATGGTCTTGAGGGCGAGATCGGCGGCATCGAAGCGCCTTTCGCCACCGGCATCGGCGCCGATATCGCCGGCTGGATCTACGAGGCCGGCCGGCCGGTCTTCGACGAGTGGGAGATTGTGGCGGCGCTCGCCCATCCGCCATGCTGCGACGATCCCTCTGCCCTGCGTGATGTCGGCGCGCATATGCGGCTGATGCCGGAAGGGGACGGTTGCCGCTTCACGCTCGACGGAATGCTGGCGCCGGGCGAGCGTTTGACGGTGTTCATCGCGGCAAGATGTCGGACCTCGCGCCTGATCAACTATCTGCTGCCCGAGGCGGGCGCGCGCTTCGTCGAAGTCGGGCTCGAACCGTTCGCGCGGGCGCTGGCGGGCCATATGGGCACGACGCTCACATTCCTGTTCTACGACCAGCCGGGGCCGCAATTCTATAGCTGGAGGCAGAAAACCGGCGCGCTCGGCAACAGCCCGCTTTATGCGCCGCCGTTGCGCGCCGCCGTCGAGGCGGCGGGCGACGAACCGTTCGCCGCCGTCCTGTTCGCGCTGGTCCATCAACTCGGGCCGGCGACGGCCGCCCTTCGCCTGCGATTTTACCAGGCCTACGGGCGGCTGATGGCGGAGGGTTTTTTCCTGCCAGTGCGGGATTTCTGCCGTCGTCATGGCCTGCGCTTCACCGGTCACGAGATCCTGCCGCATATTGGCGGTTTCGCGCTGAACGGCGGCTTTTCCTCCATCGATCCGCGTGTGGCCCCGGCGGTGGATTTCTTCGGCATCGATGCCCTGCGCGACGAGACGGCGGTCGACGTCAACAATTTTTCCGCACAACTCTCGCCCAGGCTCGGCGATTCCGTGGCGCGCGCCCATGGCCGCAGCCGCACCATGGCCGAGATTTACGCCACCGCGACCCGAACGGAGCGGCGTGGCGCCGGCCAGTGGGAATTGTCGCCGGCGACCCTGCGCGCCCAGGCGATCCGGTTGCATATGGCCGGGGTGCGCCAGGTGATCATGCATGCGCTCTATCAGAGCGACGGCATGGATGACGATCCGCGTCTGTTCGTCAATCCGCGTTTCGATTTCGCCCCCGGCATCAATTTCGAGCCCTGGTGGGGCCATCATGGCGATCTCGCGGCCGAGACTGCGCGGCTATCCGCCTTCCTCGACGAAGCCGTGCCCGAAACGCCGGTTGCCGTCCTCTATCCGCTGTCGACCGCCTATGTCGAAGGGCCGCGCCATGCACATGCGGCCCATTTCGGCGCCTGGTGCGCCGGGCTCGCGGCGCTGTCGGCCGGTCATATGATCCTCGATGAGGACAGCCTTTCGGATGCGACCGTCTCCGGCGGCGTGCTTGCGGCGAACGGGCTTCGCTTCCGTGCCCTGATCCTGCCGGCGGCCACGCAGATCGCCGCCCCGGCATTGGCAACGATCGCCGCCTTCGCGGCCGCTGGCGGCGCTGTCTGGCTCTCCGGTCCCGTAGCGCCGGCGCTGGGCGAGGCGACGCGCCGTCTTTGCCGCCAGTGGCCGCAGCCGCCGGATGCCGGCGAACTGCATCGCCTCGTCGCCGGGCTGGAAACGGAAGCGCCGGCGATCGAGGCGGACGACGTCGTGCTGCGCTTTGTCGGCCGTGACGGCGCCGGCGCCTGGCGCGTGGTCCTGTTCAACGACAGCGAGCGGCCGGCGGCCGTCCGTGTCGCCGTCAATGGCGACTACGAAATCCGGGATGCCGGGACCGGCGCGATATCGCCCATCGCCAAAGCCGGATGGCTCGGCTTGCGGCTGGCGCCGCAGGATATCGTCTGCCTGAGGACGTTTCCCCGATCCGGGTCCGCGCCCGATGTCGATCTGGTGCAAAGCGACGAGGTCGTTGAGATCAGGGCGCTTGGCGACGGCTGGTCGTTCCAGGCCGGACCCGATGGAAAGCCCGGTCCGATCTCGGTCGGGCAGGGATGGCAGACGCAGGGCTATGCCGCCCTTTCCGGCACCGGCCATTATGCCTGCCGCTTTTCACTTGCCGAGGCTGCGGATGTGCATCTCGATCTTCCGGGCGTCAGCGTCGCCGTCGAGGCCGATATCGACGGCCGCGATTGCGGACGGCGCGCGCGACCGCCGTTCCGGCTCGATCTCGGGCGGCTCGCCGCCGGCGAGCATATGTTGCGCCTGCGGGTCAGCAACACCGCCGCCAATCGTTATTATGCCGGGACACCCTTCGCCGGCGAACCGTGGCCGGACGAAAGCGGCTTGACGGCGCCGCCGCGTCTGCTCTTGTTGTGCCCGCGAAAGAGGTGAGGAAACCGTATGCGTGGACATTCGACCATACCCCTGTCGAGTGCGTGGAACAGCTGGTCGACGCGGCCGGCAGAACTGGTCTACCGGCCGCTCGGTCTCAAGGTAACGCCGGTCCTCTATTCCAGCCGTCTTCGACGAACCAGCCTGATCGAGCCGCGCGCCGACGTCGTGCGTTTCGGCCGGCATGCGATCGGCAATCGCCTGATCGAGCTGGAAACCGAACTGGCCGGAACCGCGATCTCGTTTCGCGCCGGCGCGGTCGATCCTTTCGTGATGCGTGGTTCCTGGTCGGCTTCGGCCATGGGCGAATGGGGCACGCGCTTCTGGCTGACGCTGGCGGTTTCGGCCGAGAGCGGCGCGCCGGTGCGGTACGATGAAGGCGAGCAGGTCGCGCTCGTCGAGATCGACCGCCGCTTCCTGGCGGTGGCGACCGCCGACGCGCCGATCCAGGTGACGGCGCATGACAGCATCGAGGCATTGCGCGCCGACTTCGAACAGAACGGCTATTTCTATACCGCGACACGCGGCGACCAGGCGCCCGTCATCGCCTTGCGCTTCAACATGGAGATGATGCGCTCCGGCGCCTACGGACTGGCGATTGCCGACAGTGCCGCGCTTGCGATCGAGAAGGCGCGGGCGGCGCTTACCGTCGGTTCCGCCGATATCGCGCCATTGCAGCGCGGGCGCTTCGAAGGCGCTCTCGACGCCGTGCGCGACATCGTCGGCTGGAACACGATCTGGGATCCGGTCAACCACCGCATCTATACGGCGGTGACGCGCATCTGGAATCTCGGCGATTTCGCCGTCTGGTACAATGACCAGACGTTTGCGGGGCTGCTGTCTTCCGTTTTCGATATCGATCTCGCTCGCCAGAACCTGGCGGTGGCGCTGGCCGGCGCGACGCCGCAGGGCAACGTCGCCTGTATCGTCACCTCCAACGACGCCTGGGTCGATCGCAGCCAGCCGCCGACCGGCGCGCTCGTCGCCTGGCTGTGCTATCGGCGCTCGGGCGAACGCTCGGTGCTGGAGGCAAGCTACGAGGCGCTGTCGCGCAATCAGCGCTGGTGGCGGCGTAATCGCGATCCCGACGGCGTCGGCCTGATTTCCTGCGGCACCAGCGATGTCGGCGGCGGGCTCTACAAGGGCACGGTTTTCGGCGCGCGCAACGAAACCGGCATGGACAATTCCGCCACCCATGACGAGGCCGTTTACGATGCGCGCACGCGCACGCTGTCGACCTTCGATCTTGGCCTGAATTGCGCGCTTGCCACGGATGCGGAAATGCTGTCGAAGATGGCGGCGGTGCTCGGTCGCGATGCCGAGGCAGCGGAATTCGCAGCGCTTGCCGCGCGCAGCCGCGACCTGATCCGCACCGAACTCTGGGACGAGGCGCGCGGCATCTTCGCCAACCGCCAGCGCGACGGCGGCTTCGTTCGCTCCCTGTCGCCGACCTCCTTTTATCCGCTCGTATGCGGCGCGGCGAGCCAGGAGCAGGCCGAACGGCTGCTGGAGCATCTTGCCGACGCCGACACCTTTGCCGGCACGTTCGTCCTGCCGAACACGACGCGCGACGATCCGGCCTTTTCGGAAAACGTCTACTGGCGGGGACGCATCTGGCCGAACGTCAACTACATGGTCTGGCTGGGCCTGAAGCGATATGGCTTCGAGGCGCAGGCGGCCGCGCTTGCGCGCGCCAGCTATGATCTGTTCATGCAGTCATGGCGCAAGGACCGCATCGCGGCGGAAAACTACAACGCCACGACCGGCGAGGCGATGGACCAGGGAGATACCGATCCCTTCTATATCTGGGCCGGCCTGCTGCCCCTGATGGCGTCTGAGGAAACGATCGGGTTCGACCCTTGGCGGGGCTGGACGCTGACCAATGACGGACAGGCGGTCTCGGCCGGGCCTGTGCTTTCGCCGCTCGGGCCGGTGCGCGTCGAGGTCGCTGACGGCGTGCTGTCGCTGATCGACGGCGAACGGACGGTGCTGACGACCGATTTTCACGGGCGATTGACGGATATCGCGTTCGAAAGGGGGCGCTTTTCCTGTGTGCTGGACGGGAGCCCGGCGGATGGCGCGTTCCTCGCCCTGCACCATATCGGTCCATCTCATGTCATAGCGGCGCGGCTGGACGAACGCACGCTGGCCGCACTGCCTGCCGACGACGGCGCGCGCTTCGATCTGACCGGCGCCGTGGCCGGCGCGAGGCTTTCGATCTGGCACCTTCCGGCCCCCGAAACGGTCGCTTGACAAAGGAAAGACTGCTGCTCATAATCATTTGTATACAAATAAAAATGAGATGCCTTCCAGTCCATTCGACGTGACCCGAGAGGAAAGCGGGCTTGCGCGCATGGCGGTAAGGAAAGATGGTGGAACGGCGGTTTCCACGGCATCCGCGTGATGCGGCGGGAAACGGCACATGAGCCCACATTTCCCAAGTAAGGCGCTGATTTCGCTGTCCTGACCATTATATTTCCTATATAAAACATGGTGTTGAAGGCTGCGAGGGGCGCGTTTCATGGATCACCCAGAGGGTGCGGGCTTGCAACGGGCAGATCGGGTGGATTTCGACCCTCGCGTGCGGCTGGAATTTCGCGGCACGCAGCTCAGTTCCGACGGCGGCCTTCTGGTGATGCGCGAGCTTGATGACGCGCTCGGGTTGTCCGATTTGGCGTCAGCGGCGCTGCGCGATACTCGCTCTGGCAAGAACACGGTCCATCGGCTCGACGGCCTGTTCCGGCAATCAGTCTTTGGGCGGCTGGCCGGATACGAGGATGTCAACGACGCCAACCGTCTCGCCTGCGATCCGGTCATGCGCCAAGTTGTCGGCGGCAGAGCGGTCGATGCACAAGCGGCCTCGGCATCGCAGATGGGACGGTTCGAGACCGAGACGCTGGCTCTGGCCGGGAACCGTGCCGCGCTGGCCGACCTGAACGGGCAATGGATCGACCGGTTCCATGACCGTAACGGGCTGAAGTACATCGTTCTGGACATGGACAGCTCGGTCAGCCCGACCCATGGCGACCAGGAAGGGTCCGCCTGGAATGGCCATTTCGACTGTAGCTGCTATCACCCCAACTTTCTGTTCAACCAGTTCGGGATGCTGGAACGCTGCGCCCTGCGCCATGGCAACGTCCACAGCGCCGATGGCTGGCGTGATGTTCTCGACCCCGTAATTGCGCGCTACGCGGAGCGCGACCTTGGTGGCAGGTTCTTCCGGGCCGATGCTGCCTACGCGATCCCGGCGATCTATGAGCGATTGGAAGAAGCGCGGTTCTTCTACGCCATCCGGCTGCCCGCAAACGCGGTCCTCAAGGACAAGATCGCGCATCGGCTAACGCGCCCTGTCGGGCGGCCGTCACTGACCAAGGTCAAGCGGTTCTTCGAGGAATTCGAGTATCAGGCGGCGTCCTGGGACAAGGAACGCCGGGTGATCGCCAAGATCGAATGGCATCCGGGCGAACTGTTCCCGCGTGTCGGCTTCATCGTCACCAACCTGCCGATGGAGCCGGACTGGGTGGTGCGGTTCTACAACCAGCGCGGCACCGCCGAGCAGCACATCAAAGAGGGCAAATACGCCTTTCGCTGGACGCGGCTGTCGTGCCGGAAGTTCCGCGACAATGAGGTGCGGCTGCAACTGCACGCCCTGGCGTACAACCTGGCCACCTTCTTGCGCTGCATCGAGCTGCCCGAGGCCATGGCCGACTGGTCGTTGACCAGCCTGCAACTGAAGCTGATCAAGATCGGGGCACGTGTGGTCCGTCACGCCCGCACCATCACCTTCCAGCTGGCCGAGGTCGCTGTCACCGGCACGATGGTACGCGCCATCCTCGCCGCTATCCGCCGATTGCGAGCGCCACCGCTATGCGCATGATCGCGATCCACGCTCAAACTGAACGAAAGCGGCTGGACAGATCTGTCCGCTGCGCTGAAAAACGCCGCCCCTGGGCAAGGAAACAGCGGCTTCGCGGTCTGATCCGTCCAGATCCAGCAGTCTGCGCGACCGCAGGTGCCGCTTGCGGCAGAAAATCCTTGTCTAGCGCTCGGATACAGGCGATCTTCACCTCAAACGACACGCCACTTGGGGAATGCAGGTTCTCATGACGACACCTTCAGCGCCGGGCGCAGCCTTGAAGACGATCCATGGTGGCGCGCTTTCCCGTACAGAGATTGCGGCTATGGCCGCCAAGAAGCAGCCGATGCGTCTCCTGAATTGCGACCTGGACGAGGTCGATCTTTCCAACCTCGACATGACCGGCTGGTGCTTTGAAGATTGTATTCTGAAGCGCACCAATTTCACTGGCGCTACGCTTGACGACGCCGCGTTCGCCAGTTGCCGGGGAGCATTCGTGGATTTTACGGCGGCGAAGCTCGTCGAGGCGACCATCGAGAAATGCGATTTCAACAACGGCAAGTTCGGAGGCGCCACGGTCACTCAGGCGAGCTTTGTCGGCTGCAAACTCACCGGCGCCGATTTCACCAGAGCGCGCGCACACGCGGTCCTGTTCAAGGAAACCACGCTGTCTGCGGCATATCTTCCGGGTTTTTCGTTTCACAAGGTGAAGATCGAGCGTGTGGATTTCAGCCTGGCGGACCTTGCCAGATGCGATTTTCGGGAAGCGTCCTTCTCGGGATCAAGCCTCCGGGAGGCCAATCTTGTCGATGCCCGCTTCGAAGGGGCGGATCTGCGCGGCGCTGACCTCGGCGGCATCCGGCTCCATGACGCGCGCAAGTTCAAGGGAGCGACGATCTCGCGCGACCAGGCCGGAGCCCTCCTTGCCGAAATGGGCCTTCGGGTCCTCTGACCGTGGAATTCGAAGAGGCGATACGGCGAACCGCGCAATGCTGGCCGTAGCGTAGAAGCAACAATTCATTGAGGCGCCGCTTGGTGTAGCGCGGCTTTTGGCGGCAACATTACGCAATAGGGAGAAAAATGGCGGACAGAGAGGTTGTGCGAGCAACCTTGAAAATCATTCTGCTACCTTGTCCAACTCCGGCAAAGGCGGATTTGAAAAGACTGAGGAAATCGGCGCCGCGGCCAACCGGATAACGGTAGCCGCTCTTTGGCTTCACCAGCATCGCGCCACGCTGACCCGGCCTGTTATCCCGGCGCTGCGCGATCGCTTTCAGCTCACCAACCTTGAAGCCATTGAGGCCACCAAGCAGGCGCACGCCCTCGCCTATCCGGGGGCCGCGACATGAGCAACGTCGTGCACCTCAACTATTTCGCGGCGGTTCCGGG
>NZ_JARRIR010000030.1:0-27254 GCF_029601685.1 Rhizobium sp. YJ-22
GATGGTGGCGGCATAATCGAGGCGGAAATCCACTTAGCGAAACGCCCGAAGCTGTTCAGACAAACCGAGCCACCTCTCAAGCGCTTGTCGTTTGCGAGTAGTTTCAGGAAAGCCGCAGCTTCATCCTTGTTCGGCAGCGCAAGGCAAATGCGTCGAAGGTCTGGAAGGAAGGATGGTCGATCCGGCGTGCCGGGATCGCTTTTCTCGAACTGGGTTGCCGTTCGCTGCTCCACCATCATTTCCTCCATTCGCACGACCGTTTCGCGGCTACTTGCCTCTGTTCGGCGGGCAGAACGCGTCGTGCAAAGCCTGCACGACAGTCAGGATTTCCGGTCGGACAATCGAGTAATAGACAGTCGTTCCCTCGCGCCGCGCCTCGACCAGCCCGTCCGCTCTCAACCGCATAAGTTGTTGCGACATCGGCACTTGTTCGATTGCCAGTCCTTGTCGCAGTTCGGCGACCGATCGTTCACCATCGACCAGCGCGCACAGAACGAGCAGCCGCTGGGGGTGCGACAGACTGCGCATCAATTCGGCGGCCTTTTCGGCGGCCGGTATCATTTCCTCTACATTCATACTCTTGAATTTAAAACCTTTGAATGTTAGATGCAAGCCATAAAGCCTGGAAGCGTCTGAATTGAATGGCCTCCGGCAACCAGAAGTGGGCAGACCCATCATAGAAACAGCGGAGCGAAAGCCATGACTCATATTGTCATTCTCGGCGCAGGCCTCGGTGGAATCATCATGGCCTATGAGATGAAACGCAAGCTCCGGCGTGAAGATCGCCTGACCGTCGTCAATCTCGGCTCCAGCTATTCCTTCGTTCCTTCCAATCCATGGGTCGCGGTTGGCTGGCGGCAGCCGCAGGACATAACCGTCGATCTCGTTCCCGTTCTGAAGCAGCATGGAATCGCACTCAGGCCCGAGGGAGCACGTCGGGTCCAGCCCGCGCAAAACCGCGTCGAACTCAATGACGGCTCCCTTCTCGATTATGACTTCCTGATCATTGCTACCGGCCCCGCCCTTGCCTTCGATGAGGTGCCGGGCCTGGGACCCGATGCTCATACCCAATCCATCTGCCAGATCGGCCATGCGACCCAAGCGAAGACCGCATTCGACGCACTGGTGAAACGGCCCGGTCCCATCGTCGTTGGAGCTGTGCAAGGCGCCTCCTGCTACGGTCCGGCCTACGAGTATGCCTTCATCCTCGACACGGCGCTGCGCAATGCGCGGGTGCGGGATCAGGTTCCGATAACCTTCGTCACGCCCGAGCCCTATATCGGCCATCTCGGGCTTGATGGCGTTGGCGACACCAAGGGGCTGCTCGAAAGCGCCTTGCGCGAACGTCATATCAAGTGGATCACCAATGCCCGGACGACGACGGTCGAGCCTGGCAAGCTGATCGCCGAAGAGGTCCACGACGATGGCACCGTCAAGGCAACCCACGAACTGCCCTTCGCCTTCTCGATGATGCTGCCGGCCTTCCGCGGTGTGCCGGCGATCGCTGGTATAGAAGGGCTGACCAATCCGCGCGGTTTCGTCGTCATAGACAAGCACCAGCGCAATCCGGCTTTCCCGAATGTCTTCGGCATCGGGGTCTGCGTTGCCATTCCGCCGGTCGGCAAGAGCCCGCTCGCGGTCGGCGTGCCGAAGACCGGCTTCATGATCGAATCCATGGTGACAGCGACGGCCGAAAATATTGCCGCTCTGCTGAAGGGTGAGGAGCCAAGGGCCGTCGCGACCTGGAACGCGGTCTGTCTCGCCGATTTTGGCGATGATGGCATTGCCTTCGTCGCGCAGCCGCAAATTCCCCCGCGCAACGTGAACTGGGCGTCACGCGGCAAATGGGTCCATGCCGCCAAGATCGGGTTTGAGAAATACTTCCTGCTCAAGGTGCGGCAGGGCAAGGCCGACACGTTCTACGAAAATCTCGTGCTCAACATGCTGGGCGTCGGGAAATTGAAGGATATCCGAATCGAAATCACCGAGTAGGTCCTGCCCCTCGGTTCAAACACTGGAGTATTCGAAATGACGATCGATCGCGCCGTATTGATGTTTGCCGGCTGCATGGTCCTGCTGTCCCTGGCACTCGGCTTTTATGTCTCGCCCTGGTGGTATCTGCTGAACGTCTTTGTCGGTTTCAATCTGATCCAATCGTCGCTCACCGGGTTTTGCCCTGCGGCGATCCTGTTCAGGAAGCTCGGCTGTCCGGCGGGTGTCGCGTTCAAATAACAGTCAGGTGTTCTTTTTCGCGACCGTCGCGTGGAACGCCGGTCTTCTTTGGAAGCAATCCCTTCATGTATCGTCCGACCCCTTACCCTCGCGCGGCCATGCTCGCCCTGCTCTTGGCTTTTACGAGCCATGGCGCATACGCAGCCGACTTCATCGTGAAAACGACGACTGTTCCGAACATGAAGGCCGTGTTCGGACAAGTCGAAAGCCGTATCGTCCTGCCGGCTCGGGTTCGCACCGGCGGCTCGGTGCGCGAACTTCGCGTCAGCCAGGGTGACGAAGTCAAAGAAGGCGACGCCATCGCCGTCATCGTCGATGACAAGCTGGCGCTCCAGCTCGACGCCGCTCAGGCCAAAATCGATGCTCTCAGTTCCCAACTCGACAATACCAAATTGCAACTCGAGCGGGCGCAGCAATTGAGGGCAAGCGGCGCCGGTACGCAAGCCAGCCTCGATCAGGCCAGAATGCAGTTCGAGGTGGCGACCAATCAGGTGGTGGCGGCTCGGGCCGACAAGACCGTTATCGAGCAAAGCACCCGGGAAGGCACCGTTGTCGCGCCCGCCGCAGGCCGTGTCCTGACCGTGCCCGTGACGCTCGGCTCGGTCGTCCTGCCGGGCGAGGAGATCGCACGCATTGCGCCCGGCCCCTACTATCTGCGTCTTTCTCTGCCAGAGCGCCATGCGGCCGATATCGTGCAGGGAGCAAATGTCACAGTCGGCGAGCGCGGCCTGAAACGGTCGCCGGATCAATCCGAAACGAGGCTTCCGGGTCGGATCGTCAAGGTCTACCCAGAAATCGTCGATGGACGTGTCACCGCCGATGTCGAGGTCGCCGGCATCGGCGATTATTTCGTCAATGAGAGGACCCTCGTATCGATCCCGGTGGGCAAGCGCTCCGTGCTTGCTGTGCCGCCGGAAGCGGTGCGGACGCTGCATGGGATCGACTATGTACGTGTCGCTGGAATAGGGGGCGCGATCGATGTGGCTGTCATCATCGGCGAGCGTTTCGAAGATAACGGCCAGCCCCGCATCGAAATCCTCACCGGCCTTCATGACGGCGATCGGATCGTGCTGCCATGACGCCGCCAAGACTTAATCTCGGTCTGGCCGGTGGCTTGACCCGTGCCTTCATCGGCTCGCCGCTGACGCCGCTCTTCTTGCTGGCCGCCTTCGTCCTGGGGCTGGTTGCACTGGTATCCTTGCCGCGCGAGGAGGAGCCGCAGATCTCGGTGCCGATGGTCGATATCCGCGTACAGGCGAACGGCTTGAAGACCGAGGATGCGGTCAAGCTCGTAACCGAACCGCTCGAGACCATCGTCAAAGCGATCGACGGCGTCGAACACGTCTATTCCCAGACCGAGGATGATGGTGCGCTCGTCACGGCGCGGTTCAAGGTCGGCACCAATGCCGATGCCGCGATCCTGCGGGTGCATGAGAAGGTCCGGGCGAACATGGACCGCATCCCCGTCGGCATTCCCGATCCGCTGATCGTAGGACGCGGGATCGACGATGTGGCGATCGTCGTCGTTACGCTGCGGCCAACACAGGAGAGCGCCGGGCACTGGACCGCCAACGGGCTGACAAGGCTGGCGCGCGAGCTGCAGGTCGAGGTCGCCAAGCTGCCTGATATCGGCCTCACCTACATCGTTGGCGAGCAGCCCGAGCAGTTCGAGGTCGAGCCAGATCCGGAAAAGCTCTCGCTCTATGGCATCACCCTTCAGCAACTCGCCGCCAAGATCGAGGGGGCAAACCGTTCCTTCCGCGTCGGCACGGTGCGCGAAGGCGGCCAGCAGCGCGCGATTGTTGCCGGGCAGACGCTGCAGGAGCTCTCCGAGATCGGCAACATCCTTCTCACCGCGCGCGACGGCAGGCCCGTCTATGTGCGCGATGTCGCAAAAACGGTCCTTGCCACCTCGCCGGCGGAGGCCCGTGTCACCGATGTCCGTTCGACAGCAGATGGGCTGCAAAGGGTTCCGGCGGTTTCTCTTGCGATTGCCAAGAGGCCAGGCACCAATGCCGTGGTCATTGCCGACGATATCGTAAAGCGTTTGGAGCAGACCCGCGGCCAGATCTTTCCGAAGGATGTCGAGATGACGGTCACGCGCGATTACGGCGAGACCGCCAACGAGAAGGCGAACGAGCTTCTGTTCCATCTTGGGCTCGCAACCGTCTCGATCGTCCTCCTGGTCGCCATTGCCATCGGCCTGCGCGAGGCAATGGTGGTCGCGGTCGTCATTCCGATCACCATCCTGCTCACGCTCTTCGCGTCCTGGCTCATGGGCTATACGCTGAACCGTGTCAGCCTGTTCGCCCTGATCTTCTCGATCGGCATCCTGGTCGACGACGCCATCGTCGTCATCGAGAACATCGCCCGCCACTGGGCCATGCAGGACGGCCGATCGCGCAGCGCGGCCGCTATCGACGCCGTTGCCGAGGTTGGCAACCCGACCATCGTCGCCACGCTGACCGTCGTGGCTGCACTCCTTCCGATGCTGTTCGTGTCGGGGATGATGGGACCCTATATGAGCCCGATCCCGGCGAACGCCTCGGCGGCGATGCTGTTCTCTTTCTTCGTCGCGGTGATCCTTACGCCCTGGCTGATGATGAAGCTCGGCCGGAAGGAGGCAGTGGGCGGACACGCCCATGCCGCGGCCGATGGAGGGCGTCTCGGCAGAATCTATGCGATGGTCGCGCGGCCTGTCCTGCGGAGCCGCGCCCGAGCCTGGGCGTTCCTGCTGGTCGTCGGCATGGCCACGATCGCGTCGCTTGGCCTTCTCTACACCAAGCACGTCACCGTCAAGCTGCTGCCCTTCGACAACAAGACCAACCTTCAAGTAATCGTCGACCTGCCCAAGGGCTCTTCGGTCGAGGATACGGACCGGGCATTGCAGCAAATGGTGGAGCGGCTGGGCGACATGCCGGAGATCGTATCCTTCCAGACCTATGCCGGAACAGCGTCGCCCTTCGACTTCAACGGACTGGTGCGGCACTACTACCTGCGCGCCGAACCGCAGCAGGGCGACATCGTCGTCAACCTTCTGCCCAAAGGCGCGCGCGGCCGCGCGAGCCATGCGATCGCCCTTGATATTCGCAAGCGCATCGAGGGCCTTGCGTTGCCGCAAGGCACCGTGGTGAAAGTGGTGGAACCGCCGCCTGGCCCGCCTGTGCTGGGGACGCTGCTGGCTGAGATATACGGACCGGACGCCGAGACGCGCCGCGCCGTCGCCGGAAAGGTGCGCGAGGCCTTCAAGAGCGTGCCTTTCATCGTCGACGTCGACGACAGCTACCACAATCAGCCGCAGCGTATGCGTGTCGCGATCGACCAGGACAATCTCGAATATTATCGGGTCGAGCAGTCCGACGTCTACGACACGTTGCGTTATCTCTATGGCGGCGCCACGGTCGGCTATTCGCATCGTGGCGGCGGCCGTCAGCCGATCCCGATCCGCATCGCCCTGCCGAAGGGCGAGAAGGTCATTGGCGAACGCGCCCTTACCACGCCGGTCCCGGCCAACGCGCTGCCGGGCGGACGTGGTGTCGTCGAGCTCGGCGACGTCGTGTCGGTCTCCGAGCAGCCGGCATCGTATCCTGTCTTCCGACACAATGGCCGAGCGGCGGAGATGGTCATGGCCGAGCTTGCCGGCGCTTACGAAGCGCCGATCTACGGCATGCTCGCCGTGAACGATGCGATTTCCAAGGCAGATTGGGGCAATGTTCCGAAGCCGGTGATCGCGCTCCACGGTCAGCCTGATGACGAAACCCGTCCGACTCTGCTGTGGGATGGTGAGTGGGAAGTGACATGGGTCACCTTCCGCGACATGGGGGCGGCGTTCATGGTGGCGATCCTCGGCATCTACATCCTCGTGGTCGCGCAGTTCGGCTCGTTCAAGCTTCCGCTGGTCATCCTGACGCCGATCCCGCTCACCTTCATCGGCATCATGCTCGGGCACTGGCTGTTCGCGGCGCCGTTCACGGCAACCTCGATGATCGGATTCATCGCGCTTGCTGGCATCATCGTGCGCAATTCGATCCTGCTGGTGGATTTCATCCGCCATTCCGGGGGGCAGGGCAGGCCAATGGTCGATGTACTGCTTGAGGCCGGCTCCGTCCGCTTCAAGCCGATCCTTCTGACCGCGCTCGCCGCGATGATCGGCGCAGGCGTGATCCTGACCGACCCGATTTTCCAGGGGCTCGCCATCGCGCTGCTGTTCGGTCTCGTCTCTTCGACGCTGCTCACGGTGCTCGTCATTCCGGCGATCTACGTGGCGCTGAAATGATTGGCGCTTGCATAGCCTCTTGAAAAATGGTGCAAATTGTAAGATAGTGAGCAATTACTATCTTTGGAGTAGTTGCCGATGCCACGCTCGACCAACCTCTCAGCTCCGGAACGACGCAGGGTGACTGTCGAGACCGTCATCGATCTGGCGGCCGAACAAAACCCTGCGGACATTACGACTGGAGCGATCGCGCAGCGCATGGGCGTGACACAAGGCGCCCTGTTCAGGCACTTCCCATCGAAGGACGCCATTCTTCAGGCGGTTATGGAGTGGGTAGCGGAGCGCCTTCTGGCGCGCATCGACAAGGCCACGTCCGCGACGTCCTCTCCGATTGACGCACTGGAAGCGGCATTCTTCGCGCATATCGAGTTCATCATGGAACATCCCGGTGTGCCCAGGATGCTGTTCGGCGAACTGCAGCGCGCGGAGCAGACCCTTGCCAAGCGAATGGCGCATACTTTGATCCAACGCTACGGCGAGCGTCTCGGGCGGCTCATCGCGGACGGCAAGGAGCAGGGTGAATTCGCCGACACGCTGGATGACAAGGCCGCCGTAGCGCTCTTCATCGGGGCGATCCAGGGTCTTGTCATGCAATCCCTGCTAGTTGGCGATGTTGCGCAGATACGTGCAATCGCCCCAGGTGTTTTTGCGTTGTATCGGCGCGCTGTCGAGGTGCCGAGATGATCGATCGGCATTCCTCGGCGACGAAATCTCCCGTTCGCTCGATCAAGACGACGTCAGCGAGGCGCGTCACCCCCATCGCAGATCATTCAATGACGCAGATTTGCCTGGAGGCAGGTCGATGAAACTGCCTTCATTGCAGCGCCGCACACTGTTGCTCATTGGCGTTGGAGCTGTGACCGCGGCCTTGTTTGGCTATGTGGTCCTGCGCTCCGGCCCTCTCGCGCCGGTGTCCGTTACGACTGCCGTCGTCGAGGCCCGTTCGATTTCACCGGCGTTGTTCGGCATTGGCACTGTCGAAGCGCGTTTCTCCTACAAGATCGGCCCCACCAGCGCGGGACGTATCGGCAGGATTCTTGTTGATGTGGGTGATCAGGTTCGATCCGGCCAGACCCTGGCCGAAATGGACCCGGTAGACCTTGATGCCCGCATCGCGGCACTTGAAGCGGCGATCGGCCGAGCGGAAGCGTCGATCAAAGTCGCCGAAGCGCAGGTGGTCGATACCAGGACGCGCAAGGATTACGCACTTGCTCAGGCGAAGCGGTATGAAGAACTCTGGAAGACCCGCGCCGTGAGTGAGGTCGCAGTCGAAACGAAGCGGCAAGAGAGCGAGGTGGCGCAGGCCGCTCTCTCGGCCGCTCAGTCCAATCTTCTCGCTTCGCAGCAGGATCTCCATCGTAACCGCGCCGACCGTGACGGTCTGGTCAAGCAGCGGGAGAACCTGGTTCTGCTTGCGCCGGTAGACGGTGTCGTTTCCGCAAGAAAAGCAGAACCGGGAACGACCGTGGTCGCAGGCCAATCGGTCGTGGAAATGATTGATCCAAGAAATCTCTGGATCAATGCCAGGTTCGATCAGATTGCCGCCACGGGCTTGCGGCAGGATTTGCCCGCCACGATCGCGCTGCGCTCACGCGCCGGCGAGGGATTACCGGGAAGCGTTGCGCGGGTGGAAGTCCTTGCGGATGCGGTGACGGAAGAAAATCTTGCAAAGGTGAACTTCGACACGCTTCCCGTGCCGCTGCCCTCAATTGGCGAGTTGGCCGAAGTATCGGTCGCCCTGCCCGAGATCGCCGCCTCGCCGACCATTCCGAATGCCGCGGTCCAGAACCTCGGCGGCAAGTTGGGTGTCTGGAAGATCGAAGGTGGGAAGATCCGGTTTACGGTTGTCCAACTGGGGGCTGCCGACCTGGAAGGAACCGTGCAGATCACGAAGGGTCTGAAAATTGGCGACGAGATTGTCGTCTACAGCGCCTCGAAATTGCTCAGCACGAGCCGCATTCGTGTCGCTGACAATCCGGCGGAGCTCCTCAAATGATCAGTCTTGCCGGACGCGACATTTTGCATTCCTGGGGGAAGTTTGTCTTCACGGGTGTCGGTCTGGGTCTGCTGATCGGTGTGACCTTCACCATGGCAGGCGTCTATCGGGGGATGGTCGATGACGGCAAGGTGCTACTCGACAATAGTGGCGCCGATATGTGGGTTGTCCAGCAGAACACGCTCGGTCCATACGCCGAGTCCTCGAGCATCAACGATGACATTTACCGCATGATCCTGGCGATCCCCGGTGTCGAGCGAGCCGCCAACGTGACTTATCTTACAATGCAGGTCCGCAAAGGAACCTCCGACGTGCGATCCATGGTGGTGGGCGTTGCGCCAGGGGACATGGCGACACCTGGCCGACCGCCCTTCCTTGTCGCCGGGCGGCACATCACGCGCAGCCACTACGAGGCGGTTGCCGATGTCGCCACTGGTTTTTCTCTGGGAGACAGGATCGTTGTCCGAAGGAACCATTTTACCGTTGTGGGTTTGACGCGACGGACGGTGTCGTCGGGCGGCGACCCGATGGTCTTCATCCCGCTGAAGGACGCGCAGGAAGCGCAATTCCTCAAGGACAACGACTCCATTGTCCGTCAGCGCCGGCGCACTAGCGAGAATCCCGAGTTCAATCGGCCGGGCGTTCCCGGCTTGCTGGACGCCATCATCGCCTCGCAAAACAGCAACCCTTATGTAAACGCCGTTCTGGTGCGCACCAAACCGGGATACGACCAGGACCGGATCGCGACAGACATCGCGAGGTGGAAGCGACTGACGGTCTACACCCGCCCGCAGATGGAGGAGATTCTGGTCGGTAAGCTGATCGCCACCTCGGCCAAGCAGATCGGCATGTTCCTCGCGATCCTGGCCGTTGTCAGCGCAGCGATCGTCGCCTTCATCATCTACACACTGACAATGGACAAGATACGCGAGATCGCTGTGCTGAAGCTGATCGGTACCCGCAATCGCACGATCGCATCCATGATCCTGCAGCAGGCAATCGTGCTCGGGCTGATCGGCTTCGTCGTTGGCAAGATCACGGCGACCTTTGCAGCGCCGTTGTTTCCGAAATTCGTCCTTCTTCTTTCCGCCGATACGATCATCGGCGTTATCGTTGTCATCGCCATATGCGCGCTCGCCAGCATCGTCGCGATCCGGATGGCGTTGAAGGTCGACCCCGCCGAGGCGATCGGTGGCTGAGATGGGCGGCGGGATACTGATCGAGAAAATCCGCAAGCGATATGGCAGCGGCTCCACCGCCGTCGATGCCCTCAAAGACGTCAATATGCGGGTCGCGCCCGGCGAGGTCGTCGGTTTGATTGGACCGTCGGGTTCTGGGAAGAGTACCTTACTCAAAGCTCTGGGGGCGGTCATCGACCCGAGCGGTGGGCGGATGACCCTTGGTGACGAGCTGATCTATGACGATGGATGGAAGATCCGCGATCTGCGTGCGTTGAGGCGCGACAAGATCGGTTTTGTCTTCCAGGCGCCTTACCTCATTCCCTTTTTGGACGTGACCGACAATGTCGCCCTGCTTCCCATGCTTGCCGGCATCCCAAATCATGAATCACGCCAACGCGCGCGAGAGCTTCTAAAAGCACTCGATGTCGAGCACCGAGCCGATGCGATGCCATCGCAGCTCTCCGGCGGCGAGCAACAGCGCGTTGCCATCGCGCGCGGATTGGTCAACCGGCCGCCTGTCATTCTTGCCGACGAGCCGACCGCCCCGCTCGACAGTGTGCGCGCGTTGACCGTGATCCGGATCCTCAACGACATGGCCGTGAAATTCGGAACGGCGATCATCGTCGTCACGCACGACGAAAAGATCATCCCCACCTTCAGGCGCATCTACCACATCCGCGACGGGGTCACCCACGAAGAAGCAGGCGAAGGGCGCGGCTTCGAAACGGGCCCGTGAGAACGATTATCTTTCCGCTGCAACGATGGCGGTGTTTGCTGACCGGAAGCTGACGGCAATTTCTGCCGATCTTCAGTAGCCCGTCAGTCCCTCTGTGCATGATTTCCTCCATCGACAACACAGCCCAGGAGAAGAAATCATGAGAAAGACATTGGCAGTGCTTGCATTGCTCGCGGTGCTTCCGGCAACGGCTGCGTTTGCTGGAGAGGCGTGCGACGTTCCGCCTCAGAAGAGGCAATCCTTCGAAGCTCTCGGGAAGCTTGCGGGCGACTTCGGATGGACCATCGACAAGATGAAGATCGACGATGGCTGCTACGAAGTTCGGGTCACTGACACCAGCGGGAACGTCCTCAAGGTGAAGATCGATCCCGCAACGCTCGAGGTCGTCGATGGCAGCGTCAAGCGCTTCGGCGATGGCAGTACCATCGGTACGTCGCCGGAGACGGAATTGGACTAGCGATGGTTGCCTTGCGAGTAGGCTTAGCCTCGAAGCTGTCTATCTGTGGGTGACACCGGGTCGTCCGGCGGGCGAGCGATCTTGGTCTTGATCGCAGACCTGCCGGGATCCGGTGATCGCCCAATGGCCGTAGACCGTGTGGTTGGCGAGTGAGGTTCCAAAGGCCGGTTGTATCTTGAATTAGTCCTTTAGTTAGAATAATTCTAAACTGAACATTTTTCTGCGTTTTCCTTCCATCACGGAATGAGGTTGCGTCGACGCAGCATCATCCCGCTGCACACACAATCACTGCTCGGAGCACCATTCATGCGCGCCCTTCACAAGGAAAATCATCTCATCGAACGGATAGGCTGGCTTCGGGCGGCTGTACTGGGTGCCAATGACGGGTTGATCTCGACGTCGAGCCTGATCGTCGGTGTCGCCGCGGCGACCAACGCCTCGCATGAGATCCTTGTTGCCGGTGTTGCCGGTCTGGTGGCCGGGGCGATGTCGATGGCGGCGGGCGAATATGTGTCGGTCAGTTCGCAGGCGGATACCGAGGAAGCCGACATGGCGCGGGAACGGCACGAGCTGGCGACGCAGCCGGGGGCCGAGTTGGCCGAACTCGCGGCAATCTACGAGCAGCGCGGCGTGGCCCCAGAGCTGGCCCGGCAGGTCGCCGAACAGATGATGGCGAAGGATGCCTTCGAAGCCCATGCGCGGGATGAACTCGGATTGGCGAGCCATGTGATGGCAAGACCGGTTCAAGCTGCGCTGACCTCGGCGGTCACGTTTGCGGCGGGTGCGGCTTTGCCGTTGATCGTCGCCCTGCTTGCGCCGGCCGGAACGGCTGCATGGACCGTGTCCCTTGCTTGCCTCATCGGTCTTGCCATCCTCGGCGCAATCGGGGCACGGGCGGGCGGCGCCAGCATCTGGAAACCGACTATCCGGGTGGTGTTCTGGGGCGCTGTCGCGATGGCCTCGACCGCATTGATCGGCTCCGTGATCGGCCGGGCGGTGTGACGATGAAACGTCTGTCGCTCGATTTCCAGACCGTCATGTCGGCAATTGCGGTCCTCGGGATGATGCTGGCCGTCGCCGGGACCTGGCCGCCGGCGGAAGGCCTTTCCATTCTAAGATCTCCCGGTCTGGCGATGGTCTATTTGGCCGGAGGGCTTCCCGCCACCTGGAGCGCCCTGACGGCGTTGTGGCGCGATCATATCCTCGACATCGATCTTCTGATGGTCGTCGCGGCCGTGGCGGCGGCGATCGTCGGGGCGCCGTTCGAAGGCGCGGTGTTGCTGACGTTGTTCAGCGTGTCGACCACGCTTGAGCACCAGGCATTGGGACGCGCGCGCAGGGCTGTTGAGGCGCTCATGGCGCTCCGGCCGGAGACGGCTTTCCGCAAAGGAGAGGACGGGACCACGGTGGAGGTTCCTGCTGCGGAGCTTGCCGTCGGCGATGTGGTGGTGCTGCGTCCGGGCGCACGCGTGCCGACCGACGGTGTGATCCTGCATGGCCGTGGCGGAATCGACGAAGCCAATATCACCGGTGAGTCGATGCCGGTCTCCAAGGAACCGGGCGAGCAGGTTTTCGAGGCGACCGTCAATCTTGACGGGGTCCTTGACGTGACCGTCACCAGGACGGTCGGCGACAGCACGATCGCGCGCATGATCCAGCTCGTCACCGAGGCGCAGGAAGCGAAGGCGCCGTCCGAGCGCTTCAGCGCGTGGTTCGGCCAGCGTTATACGGTCGGTGTCCTGCTGGGCTCCGCTCTGGCCCTTGCGGTCTTCTATTGGCTTGGCCGCGACTGGGAACAGGCCCTCTACAAGGCCGCGACACTCCTGGTCGCCGCCAGTCCCTGCGCGATCGTCATCTCAGTCCCGGCAGCGATCCTGTCGGCGCTCTCCGCCGCGGCGCGAGGCGGCGTGCTGTTCAAGGGGGGCGGTGCGCTCGAAACGCTCGCCGCTGTCGATACCTTCGCGTTCGACAAGACCGGGACCCTGACCAATGGACGTGCAGAGGTCACGCGCATTGTCGCCCTGGATGGTGAGGATCGCCGTTTCCTTTCGCTCCTTGCCGGGCTGGAAGCGCATTCCGAGCATCACATCGCTGCCGCCATCCGTCGTGAGGCCCTGGTTCATGGCGTTGAGCCGGTGGCGGTCGTGGACGTTACGTCGCATCCGAGCGCCGGCATCGTCGGCTACGATTCCTTCGGCCCGATATGGGCCGGCAACGCTCACCTCGTCGAGGACATGGGCGCCTCCGTCGATGATCCGGCGTTCCGTGAACTCGCCGACAGTTCTCAGACCGTGGTCTATCTTGGGCGCGGTGCGACCGTTCTGGGGGCGGTCAGTGTTGCGGACGAAGCAAGAGCCAGCTCAGCCCCGGCGCTGGCCGCGCTTCGCGCCGGTGGCGTCAACCGCATCGTGATGATGACCGGCGACCGCAGGCCGGTGGCCTTGCGCATCGGTACGGAACTTGGCCTTGCGCCCGGCGAGGTTCATGCCGAGATGCTGCCGCAGGACAAGGTGCTCCAGGTCGGCGACCTCGCGCGTGATGGCAAGGTCGCTTTCGTCGGCGATGGCGTCAACGATGCCGCCGCATTGGCTCGCGCCGACGTCGGCATCGCCATGGGCGCGGCGGGGTCGGACGTCGCACTGCAGGCCGCCGACGTCGCCCTGCTGTCGGAAGACATGAAGAAGCTGGCCGATGCGCACCGGCTTGCACGGCGGACGGCCGTCATCATCCGACAGAATCTCGTCCTCGCGATCGGCGCCATGCTGGTACTTGTGACCGGCGGCCTGTTCTTCGACCTGCCGCTTCCGCTCGCGGTGATCGGGCACGAAGGCGGCACCGTTCTGGTCGTGCTGAATGGCCTACGCCTCCTGTCGGACCGAATCCGCGCCACCGACGGCTATCTCCACCATTCTCGTCAATATGAGTTCCAGGATCAAACGGGCAGCACGTCCGGATCGCGGGCGACCTCGCCCACCACACCATGATTGGACCCAGTGCTGATTGGGCGGCAGCCGGACCTTCCCTGTCCTAAAAACCGCAAAGGGACACCGATGCTGACTTTGACATCGCTCGGCGCGCCACCGCATCCTTATCGACTGCGGGCTGTTCCAGGGGCTCAAGAACCTGCGCGAGCTTAACTGGGAGAAGCTTCCGGTTCATCCTGCGGCGATCGGCGCGGTCATCCTGACGCAGGCCCATCTCGACCGTTCCGGATAGTCGCCGGCATCGGATAACACATGCCTCGTCTCACTTGCGCCAGATCAAGAACGTTCCTTTGCCAATGGTGTATCAGGGGGGGAAATGAAGGATCGGATCGTGGTCAAGGCACAAGAACTACCCTCAAGTTTCCACCACGTGCGGTTGGTTCTCGCTCGCGGCAAAGACCATCCGGAGGGAGATCGGGAAGAAGGCTATGATCTTCTGGTTCCGCTCAACCACGAAGGATTCCTTGATCCGCTGGAATGGAAGAAATCTCGCGACGCCTGTCGCGTCCGATATTTTCGGGACGGTAAGACGGCCCGCATCGGGCTGTTGCGGCGCAAGCCCGGCGGGCAGTGGTATTTCGATTACGAGCCGGGTGATCGGGACGACGAGATCGGTTTCCGCCTGGGCGAGGAGTGCTTCCGTCTTGGCGAATACATCTCGGTCGGGCGGGAAGGCGCGTTTGTCACCTATCAGGTCGCGCGCGTCGAAAAGCCCTGACGCCGGGGCGAAATTGCAGAAAAGGAGAAAGAACCTTGTCGAATACACCTCACACTCTTGGCGACGAATTCCCAGACCAGATGGACGCCATTCATGCCCTGAAGGCGAAAAGCCCGGAGTTTGCGCATGTTTTGACGGAATATGACGCGGTGAACGACAAGATTCATCGGTCCGAGACACGTCTCGACGCCATTTCCGAAGCAGCCGAGGCCGATCTGCGCCGCCAGCGGCTGATGTTAAAAGACAAGATCGTGGCATCGCTCCGCAACGCGTGAGGGGACTGCGAGGCCGCGTTTTGCTGCCCCGCTTGCATTACCCGATTTCGGGGAGATCAGCGACACCACTCTCCCCGAAACCATCGCTTACAGCCGACCAGACCGACCCATCAAGGCCCGAGTGTGGCCGCATGCCCGGCCGCAATCTCCCCCTCAATTCACGAACGGCCAAGATACAGAGACGCTGCCATGCCGGCCGCAAGGCCGAGCACGCTAAGGGCGCTGACGGGCCCGCCGATCCTTGAGCCTCCGACCCATGCCGCCATCACGGCTTTGACAAGTGTATTCATGGCCACGGCGATCAGGATCGCATCTGCCGCAAGACCGGGCTCGATCGAATGCGACGCCAGGCGGGCCATGGAGATCGAAATCGCATCCACATCGGCGATGCCCGAAGCGGCGGCGGTCACCAGAACGCCCGCATTCCCGAACGACTGCTGAAGCAGATGCGACACCACCATGACCACGGTGATGAGTGTCCCCATTTTCAGGGCAGGCGCCAATTCCAGCGGGTTGGTGATCGTAAGTTCCGGCTGTTCGGAGGAGCCGCGACTTTGTAGCAGCAGGAGCCCGGCGCCGATGGCGAGCACGCCACCGCCGATGAGCAATGGCCATTTGAGATGCGGAAGCAAGCTTGGGTTCAAGGCCGTCGCCACGACTGCAACGCGGATGATCATGGTCAAGCCGGAAAGAAGCACGCCACAGGAAAGCAGCGTGCTGGACTCGGGGTGCCGGCGGGCAAGCCTTGCCAGCGTCAAGGTCGTCGCTGTCGAAGAGGCGAGCCCGCCCGCGATCGCCGTCATCAGGACGCCAAGCCGGTCCCCGAACACGCGGACGGCGACGTAGCCGGCGAAGGAGACCGCGGCGATCAGGATGGTCAGCAACCAGATCTCATATGGATTGACGGTGTCCCAGGGATCGACCGGCCTGTTCGGCAGGATCGGCAGCATGAGAAAGGTCATTGCCAGAAGCGTCAGGCCCGACCGGATCTCATTCCAGCTCAGCGACGCGACCCAACGATGCAACGGCTCGCGCAGGGCAAGCAGCACAGCCGTGGCAACAGCCCCGGCGATGGCGGCTGCAAGGTCGCCGACGACGGCAAGCGTTCCCAGCAGGAACGTGGCTATGCCGGCGACGACGGATGTCGCGCTGTAATTTCGCTCGGCCCGCGCTTCGAGCCAGTGGTAGGAGGCGAATGCCGCGGTGAACCCGAGGAAAACAAGACCGATCACGAGGCCAGAGTCGAACTGCCGGGCCAGGGCGCCGGTAATGCCGCCGGTGAGACCGGTCAGCGCGAACGTTCGTAGACCTGCCGCGCGCAGATGGTCTTCCTCGTTGCGGGTACGCCATCCACGCTCCAGGCCGATCAGCAGACCGATCGAAAGCGATACCGCAAGGCGGCTGAGCAGGGCGTCAGTGTCCATGGTCTCCCGAGTTGCCTTTCAGCATCTGGCGTCGATGTCGATGATCATTTGTCTATGAAGAACCTTGCCTCAAACCCGTCAATCCTGCCGCTTGCGGGAGATTGGAGTTCTATCCGTCCATTTGTTCCGGCAGCAATGGTCCGGGCGATGGCGAGCCCCAGGCCGGCCCCCCGCACCAGAGCCTGACCGCGCTCGAAGGGCTCGCTCAGCCGCGCAAGCACTGCGGAAGGCACGACCGGGCCGGCGTTCGTGACGCGCAGACAGCCGTCTGCCGACAAGGTGACGGCGACCGGTTCGTCCCGCACGCCATGCTTGAGGGCGTTTTCGATCAGGTTCCGGGCCAGGATGGCGAAGGCGTCGGCGTCGATGCTTGCGAATACCGGCGCGTCTGGCAGTGTCAGGTCGATGCGCCCTGCAGTCTCGGCCTGCCCGTCGAATTCGCTCACAACCATCCGCAGGATGGCGCCGATCTCGACCGGCGCCTCGGCGAGAAGGCGTCCGCCCTCGGCTCTCGCCAGTTGCATGAGTTTCTCGGTGAGGCGGGAAAGGCGCCGCAAGGCGGTCTGCATATCCTCGGCGCGCTCGCGCGTGGCGTCGTCCGGCGCTTGCGCGATCATGCGCTGCGCCTGCGCCAGTGCAGCAGCCACCGGTGTCCGCAGCTCATGGGCCGATTTGGCCGCCAGGCTGCGCTCGGCCTGCAAGGTACGCGTCAATCGGTCCAGGAGGTGGTTGACCGCTTTGGCGACGGGGCCGATCTCCGAGGGCAGGTCCTCCGCGTCGATGGGTGTCAGATCACCGCCGCCGCGCGCCTCGATCTGCGAGCGGAAGGTCCGAACCGGGGTCATGGACAGCCGGACAATGACCCAGATGCCGATCAAGCCGAGCGGGACAATGACGGCCAGCGGCAGGCTCAGCCCGAGCAACAGTCGCCCGGCGGTCATCCGGCGATGCGACAGGGGCTCCGCGATGGTGATGGTCAGATTCTGCTGGAGGGTCGCGTCGGAGTAGAGGCGGTGCGTCGGCGTCGTGGCAAAGCCCATTCCGGAAAACGGCGGGAATGCCGCGAGATCGGCGCTGTGCGATCGCAGCAGAACCTTGCCCGCGGCATCGCGCACGACATAGGTGAAATACTCGTCGTGCTGGCGGAGCGTGGCAACGCGCTGTTCGGTGTCGTCGGCATCGCGGCCGATGATCTCGATCGCCGCAAGCGGCAGGATGCGTTGCGCCGTCTCTTCGAGGGCGCTGTCGAACACCTCGTCCATTTCGTGGCGCAGCATCTGCGCGGTCACGACCGCGGCAAGTGCCCATAACACCGTTAGCCCTAGCCCCAGCCATAGCGAGAGCCGCCATTGCAGGCTCCTGGGCCGCTTCATCTTGCCGTTCCAAGACGATACCCGATGCCCCGCACCGTATCGATCGCGCCGTGGCCGAGCTTCTTGCGCAGTCTGCTGACGTGAACCTCGATCGTATTGCTCTCGACCTCTGCGCCGAATGCATAGAGCCGATCTTCGAGCTGCGCCTTGGTCATCGCGATGCCGGGCCGCTGCAGAAATGCTTCGAACAGCGCCCATTCGCGACCGGTAAGCTCAACAGGGCGCGCGCCGTGCATCACGGTCCGGGCGGCGAGATCGATGCGCAGGTCGCCGATCTCGATGAGAGGATTCGGGTTGCCGCTGTATCGCCGCGCCACCGCATTCAGCCGCGAGGAGAGTTCCGACAGATCGAACGGCTTGATCATGTAGTCGTCGGCGCCGGCATCGAGGCCCGCGATGCGGTCGGAGATCTGGTCGAGCGCCGTCAGGATGATGACCGGCGTCACGCTGCCCTCGGCTCGAAGCTTTTTGAGAAAGGCGATGCCCAATCCGTCCGGGAGCATCAGATCGAGCAGGATGAGATCGTATGCCGCGCTTTGGAGATGTTCGCGCGCCGCATCGAGCCGTGTCACCCAGTCCACCGAGTGGAGGGCGGCAACCTGCTCGCGCACGGCCTTTCCGAGGATAGCATCGTCTTCGATCAGTAGAACTCTCATCCCAGGGTCACCCGTCTCGCCATCCTCCTGCCTAGCGTCCGATGCTGTCGGTTTGCTGAAGATCGGCCCATCGCCGCTTCAGGCGTTCGTCAGGAGAGCGTGCCATGGTTTCCCCCGAAAGCGCGTTGATCAGGAACAATGAAACGATGAAACATTTGCTGGCCGCGATCCTCGCTCTGGCGTTCTCCGGTCCCGGTATCGCCAAGGCTGACGACGACGATTGCCATGTCTCGATGGATCGATGGAAGCCGCGGGAAGCGGTCGAAACAATGGCCGCCAGTCAAGGCTGGACCGTTGCCAGGATCAAGATCGATGACGGCTGTTACGAAATCCGGGGAACCGACCGGAATGGCCTGGCTTTCAAGGCCAAGGTCGATCCGGAAACCCTCGAAATCGTCAAGTTCCGGCACAGGGATCGCGATGACGACCGTCACGGATCGAGGCGTCAGCGGCCGCCAGCCTCGCAGAACGACACCGTAGGCGGAACATCCTCCAACACCCTGCTCGGGACGACCGTGCGGCCCAAGACCACCATCAAGTAGCAATCCCATCTCGCTATCGCTCAAGCGCTGCGACCGTCGCAAGGAGATCCCGCCATGCCTCATGATCCGGCCCGTTATTCCAGAAGCATGATCGTCATCCACTGGCTGACAGCCCTGCTGATCCTCGGGGCCTGGCTGACCTCGACGGGAGGCCGTCATATGGCCGAAAACCCGCCCTTGCTGCATTTCTCGTTCGGGTTGGCCGTGCTCGTCCTGGTGCTTCCGCGCTTGATCCTGCGCCTTGCGGGCGGAACCCCGGACGCGCCGCAGTCCAATGGCCGTCTCGCCCTTGCCGTCAAAGCCGGACATGTGCTGTTGTATCTGTTCCTCATTGCCCTGCCGTTGAGCGGTTGGTACGCGGCGTCGCGCCTCGGTGTTCCCGTTTCTTTCTTCGGCTTCCAGCTTCCGGCGATCACCGAGCGGGTGCAGGGCGCACCGGGCCTGATCGCGGACATTCATGAGAATGCCGGCACGATCATCCTCTACCTTGCCGGACTGCATGCCGCGATGGCGGTCTGGCACCAGTACGTCCTGCGCGACGGGACGTTGCAGCGGATGTCTCCGCGCTAACGCAGCGGCAGCCAGCCACGCGCCTGAGCGGAGCGTGGCTGGCTGCCGTCTTGTTCAGTCCCCGGAGCTTTCGCGGCTGGCCTGCCGACAGGCCGGTCGCTCCTGCATCTGCTGCGGACCTGACCGTGTCCGATGTTTCCTGACGAAGTGCTGACGGAAAATCCCGATGGCCGTCAGGCAGCCCTCAGGCGGCTTCGCCACAGTGACGAGGACGGGTCGGCGCTCTGCGACGACCCGGACACCGTTTCCTCGCAGAAGGCAAGCCGACATGAAATCGCTTCTCGCAGCTCTCGCCATGACAACCGCCCTCACGTTCCCTGGCCTCGCCATGGCCCGGCCGGTGACATTGACCACAACGCTGACCAACTATGGCGGCGACGGCGCCTATCTCGCGCTCTACGTCACCGATCCCCAGGGCAAATATGCCGGCACGCTCTGGGTCGCTGGCGGCAAGTCCAAATATTACGAGCATCTATCGGGCTGGTATCGCGCCACTGGCGGCCGCGCCGGTATCGACGGCATTACCGGCGCTAGCGTCGGTGCGGGGCGCACGCTGGAGATCTCGCTCGACCTTGCCGATGCGCTTTTCGACGCAGGTTACACGCTGCATGTCGACGCAGCCGTGGAGGACATGCGTGACAGCCCCAACGAGGTCGCCGTTCCCCTGACCACTGCGGGCACGAAGACGACCGTTCGCGGTCGACGCTACGTCTCGACCGTTGCCTACTCCTTCTAGGCGGTGGACGACATGATCCGTGTCATCCATCGCTGGCCAGGCCTTCTGGCCGCTCTTTTTCTGCTGGTCTTGAGCCTTAGCGGTGCAGCACTCTCGCTGTTTCCCGCCGCCGAACGGTTGTCCGCCCCGCAGGCCGAGGCAGGGCTTTCCGTCGGGACGCTGGCCGGACGTATCCTCGCCATCCACCCTCAAATAGAACAGATACGTCGCGCGCCCTCCGGCAAGATCACCGCCTACTGGTTTGAGGGTGGGGCGCCTCAGGCCGCCATCATCGATCCCGCAACAGGGCTGGGTGTCGCCTCCAGCGATCCGAATGCCGTCGAGCAGTGGCTTACCGGTCTGCACCGGTCGCTCTTTCTCGGTGACGGCGGGCGTATCGCAGCGGCAGTGGGCGCTGCCGCCATGCTGGTCTTGGCTGTGTCCGGCACTATGCTCGTCGCCCGCAGGGCCGGCGGCTGGCGGCGATGGTTCGCGCCGATACGCGGGCCGCTCGCCGGAAGATTGCATGTCGAGATCGCGCGCGTCGCCGTCGCAGGCCTCGTCTTGTCCTCGGCCACCGCATTGTGGATGACGGCATCGACATTCGATCTCCTTCCCGACGCGGCCACATCTCCCGTCGCCCACATCGAGGCGAGCGGCCGGACCGGCATGGCCGCATCGCATATGGATCTGCTGAAACGGACACCGGTCACCGAACTGCGCAGCCTGGCGTTTCCCGATCCGGCCGATGCGACGGATGTCTTCACGCTGAAGACGGATCGCGGCACGGGCTATCTGGATCACGGCACCGGCGCGCTGCTCGCCTGGAGCGACCTGACCGGATGGCAGCGTCTCTCGGAGACTATCTATATGCTGCATACCGGTCGAGGCGCGGCCACCTTGGGCCTCGTGCTCGGCATGATGGCGCTCGGCGTGCCGGCGATGGCGGGCACCGGCCTCATCCTGTGGCTGGCGGGTCGGCGCGGGCGGCCACGGATTCACGGCAATGTAACGGCTGGACGTGCGGAAACGATCCTGCTTGTCGGCAGCGAGAGCGGCAGCACATGGAGCTTCGCTGCGACACTGCACGCCGCGCTGACGAAGCTCGGGCAGGCGGTTCACACCGCGCCGATGTCGTCATTCGATCCTGAACGCTACCGGCATGCCCGGCGCGTTCTCATTCTTGCGGCAACCTATGGCGATGGCGATGCGCCCGCTTCGGCGCGGGGGTTTCTCGATCGCCTGCAAACCCTGCCGGTAGAGCCAACCATTCCGATCGCCGTGCTCGGCTTCGGTGACCGCAGCTTCCCGGCCTACTGCGCTTTTGCCCAGGTCGTTGCGAGGGCCGCCGAGGCGCGAGGGTGGAGCACGCTCATCCCATACGAAACCGTCGACCGGCAGTCGCCGCAGGATTTTGCCCGTTGGGGACGATCGCTGGGCGAGGCAATAGGGATCGGGCTGGAGCTTGTCCATCGGCCAGCCTTGCTGGCGGCCTCCCCATTGACCCTCGTTTCGCGACGCGAATACGGCGCGGAGGTGCAAGCTCCGACAGTGATCCTGCGGTTCGTGCTGCCCAAAGTCCCGTTCTGGCATCGGTTGGCCGGGCGTGGCTTCGGTCGATATTCGGCAGGCGATCTTCTCGGCGTGCTGCCCGAGGGCTCGTCCGTTCCACGGTTCTACTCGCTGGCTTCGGGACGGCGCGATGGCTTCATCGAGATCGTCGTGAAGAAGCATCCGGCGGGGCTCTGTTCCGGGCAGCTCTTCAATCTGGAGCCAGGATGTGCCGTTCGCGCATTCATCCGAACCAATCCCGGCTTCCATGCCGGCAGGAGCAGGACACCGCTGATCCTGCTCGGAGCTGGAACAGGGATAGGGCCGCTGGCGGGCTTCGTGCGCGCCAATGCGCGCCGCCGTCCGATCCACCTGTTCTTCGGAATGCGTCATCCTGCCAGCGATTTCCTCTACAAGGACGAACTGACGCGCTGGCATCGCGAAGGGCGCCTTCACCGGCTCGTCGGGGCCTGCTCGCGCGGGCGGATGCCGCGCTATGTCCAGCACGCTCTTCTTGAGGATGCCGCCCAGATCGCAGCCCTGATCCGCAGCGGCGCGCGCATCATGGTCTGTGGTGGGCGGGATATGGCCGTCGGCGTTTCGGCGGCGCTTGCCGAGATTCTCGCGCCGGTAGGGTTGACGCCGGCCCTGCTCAAGGCGGAGGGACGCTATGTCGAAGACGTCTACTGATCCGATGAGGCACGCGCTCAACGGACCGACCATGGGAACGCGCTGGTCCGCGCTGTTCTACACGGAGGCAGGGTTCGATCCGGAGCCGGTTCGACACGCTCTTCAGGCGGAAATGGACGAGGTGGACGCGCAGATGTCCACCTGGAAGCCCGACAGCGCTCTGATGAGGTTGAACGCCGGTCCCGTCGGCGACTGGATCGATGTGCCGGCGCGTCTGGCAGACGTTCTGCATCTTGCGCTCGAAATCGGCCGTGCGTCGGGCGGAGCTTTCGATATCGGCGTGGGCGATGCGGTCGTTGCCTGGGGTTTTGGCCCGCAAGCGGCCGACCGGGCCCTGATCCGGAAGGCACTCGCGACATCGCGCCAACCCGCCCATGTGGCGCTCGAGCTCGATCCTGTTCGCGCGGCGGTGCGCAAGCGCGCGCCGATCACGATCGACCTCAACGGCATTGCCAAGGGATATGGCGTCGACCGGCTGGTCGCGATCCTCGGGCGCTTCGGCATAACTTCCGGCCTCGTGGGAATTGACGGCGAGATGAGGGCGCTCGGTCTGCGCCCCGATGGTGAACCGTGGAACATTGCCGTAGAAGGTCCCGACGCGGCCCGTCGAGCGCCGCACTCCGTCCTCGCCTTGCAGGAGGCTGCGGTCGCCACCTCTGGCGATTACCGGCATTGGACTGTCGTGAACGGTCGCCGTCTCTCGCACACCATGAATCCGCGCCGCGGTGCGCCGCTACTGTCGTCGCCCGCTTCGGTCACGGTCGTCGCGCGAACCTGCGCTGAAGCCGATGCCTGGGCGACCGCGTTGACGGTTCTCGGTCCGACGTCCGGGACCGAGCTTGCCCAGCACCTTGGCCTAGACGTGCTGTTTCTTCTGCGAGACGCCTCGGGCGGAGTCCGGCCGATAGCGACAGGACCTCTTTTTTCGGCAGGCCGGGAGACCTGTCGAAGGGTTCCTGAGGTTTATGGGCAAAGTTTGAAGCAATCGCACAATTCGGACTGACAGGACCGGAAAATGGCCGTGCCTCCTGGTGGTGGCTGGACTTTGGCCAGCTATTCTTGTCAATCGACGTTGTAACGGGACCCCGTATCGGCTTCCAAATTCCATTCAACCCAAGATTTCATATCGCGACAGTTGATGTGGAGAATGCGCCAGAACGTGAGAGGCGCGGATTTGCACGCTTAACCTTTTGAAATTTATCAAGTTTAATTTCTGATCTCTCTGCTGTTTATTTCATCACAGGTTGCTTAATGTAGGAATTTCTTAACCGCCGTAGCTCCTACGACTTTACTCAGGCCATGAAGTCGGCCCGGATCATAGCAACCCACAATTGGTGGGACCGATAGGTTGGAAGATTGCGGGTTTAGGCAAATGCTGATACGCTGGGGTACCGTAAGGACATGCTTGCCATGCTCATGGCGGGGCGCGCCGCCCAGCAGATCGTGGTCGGCAAGGTGTCCGCCGGGTCCGCTGGTTCGGACGAAAGCGGTCTCGCCAGGGCAACGAAGATGGCGCTCGCCATGGAGCGTTCCCTCGGCTTCGGTGCGATTCAGCCGCTGCTCTACCGCGATGACAAGGACCCGACCGCCGTGCTCGACGGTAATCCCGATCTCGCAGCCCGCATCCATGCGGGATTGGAAAGGGCATTTGCGAGGGCGGTCGAAATCATCAGTGAGAACCGCGACAAGCTCGACGCGCTCACCACGGCGCTGTTCGATGCGCAGGCTTTGGATGGCGAGGCGGTGAAGGGGCTGCTCAAATACGGTGATCGTGGGCCAGAATAACAGTAGATTCGGATTTGAATTGTGTTCTTGGGATAGTCGACGGTTGCTATGGCGATGTGTCGGTGCTGGCCGGTATCCGGCTGGAGTAGAGGTATATTTGCGCCTTTATTATGGTCCTTCAGTCTAAAGTTGTGACACTTCAAAGCCGACAGTCTGCTCAATTTGCAAGTGCGCGCCGTCCGGCAGAGCGGGCAGCATTTCTCCATCTGCATTACCGGAGATATCTGATGCTTAGCAGGAGTAGAGGCATCGCCAAAGCGCAGAAGGATAATCCCCCGAGGTGCTGGTATCCAAGAACGCCAAATACGCCACCGAGTGCGAAGAAGACAATCGTGACGAGGTGGAGTTTCAAGCGCAGCACGATGGCCAGCCTGTCGGAGCTGGAATTGTTTCCCAGAAGCATGGCGATGCCCACCCCGATATCGGTTGCTACACCCGAAACGTGGGTCGTTCTTACGCGACTGCCGGAAATCCGCGTCGATGCCGCATTCTGCAATCCCATGGTCAGGCTCAACAGGCCCACCACCAGCACACCATTCGGGGAGCGTGCGCTCAGGGTGATGAAAAGCCCGACAAGCATCAGAAGCGCGGCTTCGACGATCAATGTGAGGGCGTAGATGTTACGACGTAGCTGCCGCTTGCCGACTTCGATGAGACACGAGGCGATGAAGGCACCAAGGATGAACATCACGACGATCGTCAGGAATCCCAGTGCCAGGTCGGACCGGGAGACTGCGAGGAAATCGGAGGCCATCGAGACATTGCCGGTCATGTTGGCTGAGAAATAGCGGTAGCCAAGGTAACCGGCACTGTTCACGCCGCCTGCGACGAACGCCAGAATTGAAGCCAGCATCAGGTCTGTTGCCGGAGTCCTCTTGTCGCCTTCTTGGATGAGCATTTCGATTTTACATTGCTATGGATGCGGTGGGGAACGAACCGCGTGTCGTTTCTGTAGGGCAGGATGCAACGCCGAAGCGCGAGAGTCGATGGGGGGCGTCCATCTGCGTGACGGTTTGCATCATGTATGAGCGAACAGAAGCTCGGCTTCCAGCCCGCTATCGGCCTTTCTGTTCCGCAGCATAAAACCGATGCGATAGACATCGACGATTTCACGAACGATGGAGAGACCGAGGCCAGAGCCGGGGGATGCCATGTCAAGACGCCAGCCGCGGCGGGTGAGATTGCCGAGTTCTTGCTCCGGCACGCCCGGACCGTCGTCCGAGATCGTCAGACGCAGGCCGTCTTCGTTGCGCTTCCAGCGCACGCGAATTTCGGCCGTCGCCCATTTGACGGCATTTTCGAGCAGGTTGCCGATGAGTTCGCGAAAGTCGGCTGGGTCCATGGGCACGGTCTCGGTGTTTGGGCCGTCGATCTCGAACCGCAGCCGCTCGCCGGAAGGGGAGCGCTTGAGGATGCGCACAAGTTCGCCGACGATCATGGCTACGTCGGCGTCCGAACGGCGCAGGTCCGCGCTGGCGGCGATGCGGGCAAGCGCCAGTTCCCGTTCCACATGATTACGCATGACGGACGCCAGGTGCTCCAGTTCGTCCGCCATGGCCGCCTCACCCTTGTCGCGCAGAGTGAGGACATCGTTCGAGAGCACCGTCAGCGGCGTGCGCAGGCCGTGGGCGAGGTCGGCCGCGCGCTTCCTCGCCTTGCCCATCATCGCTTCCTGCGTATCCAGAAGCGCATTGACTGCCGCCACGGTGCTCTGGAATTCACTGGGATAGGCGCCGGTCAACTGGTTGGCACGCCGCTCGCGGATGCGCACGATCCCTTCGTTCAGCGCCGCCAGCGGCCGCAGCCCGAGGGTGAACTGCAGGATCGACGCGACGACGAGGAAGACGCCGAGCCCGGCGACGGCCGGCAGGATGTCGCGGATGAAGGCGGCTCTGGCCTCCTCCAGCGTTTGCGCGTCGATGGCGACCGCGATGCGCAGCGCGCGTTTCCCCTCCGGTGCAGCGACCTGCACGAGCCGCTCGAGGACGATCAATGAACTTCCGGCCGGGCCGGGCAGCAGGTAGCGATGAACCGCGCCCTCGGCGTGCCTGTCCATGGGCAGGGCAAGGGCCGTGTCGAACAGCGACAGCGAGCGGACGGTCTGCCCCCGCGCATCGTCGACGATCTGCCAGTAAAGCCCGCCATAGGGCGTGGCGAAGCGCTGGTCGAGCGGGCTTTCCGGGCGCTGGAGCGTGCCGTCGGCGGCAAAGGACAGCGCGCCGGCCAGCGTGTTGATATGGCTGGTCAGCTCCGCATCGATGCGGTTGCGGATGTTGCTGGAGAAGAGCGAGACCAGCAAGGTGACGGTCAGTGTCAGCGCGAGGCTCACGGTCAACGCGGAAATCAGCAGGAGGCGGCTGCGAATGGAGGTTGGCCATCTCATGCGGCGGCGATCCGGTAGCCGTAGCCGCGGCGCGTCTCGATGAAAGCCTTGCCCAGCTTGCGCCGCAGCCGGCCGATCAGCACCTCCACCGAATTGCTGTCGCGGTCGAAATCCTGGGCGTAGAGCTGCTCGGTCAGTTCCTGCTGGCTGACATGGCGCTCGCGGTTCTGGAGCAGATGGTGCAGGCAGCGATATTCGAGCGGCGTCAGGTCGACCGGCCGGTCCCCAAGCGTCACCGATTTGACGCGCGGGTCCAGGTGTAGGCCGCCGGCGCTGAGGACGGGGCTCGGCTCGCCGGCATAGCGGCGCAGGATAGCGCGCAGGCGGGCGAGGACTTCCGCGATCTGGAAGGGCTTGGCGAGATAGTCGTCCGCCCCGGCATCGATGCCTTCCACGCGCTCTTCCCAATTGCCGCGCGCCGTCAGGATGAGGACGGGGAAGCGGCGCCCGTCCTTGCGCCAGCGTTTCAGGATCGTCATGCCATCCATGGAGGGGAGGCCGAGATCGAGGATGGCGGCGGCGAAATCCTCGCTGTCGCCGCGATACCAGCCGTCTTCGCCGTCGCGGGCATGGTCCACGACATAGCCCGCCCGCTCCAGATGGGCGATGAGATCGCGGGCGATCAGCCGGTCGGGCATCGTAAAGTTAACGGAACTTGGGGCTTGATAGGCGATGAAGAGGCATGACAGACCGTGATCCGCTCTACCGTC
>NZ_JARRIR010000031.1:0-12003 GCF_029601685.1 Rhizobium sp. YJ-22
TCCACGGTTAAACCAACCTGAATTCCGGATACGTTCTTAAAAGTCGGACAGATTCTCCACTTTCGTGTCGTGACGCCGGTCGGCATGTTGCCCATCGTCATATGACGACCGCGATACCAGCCGAAGACGAGGCCTGCCATCAGTGCGCCTCCTCCTGATCCCAAGGTCAGCGGGATTGAGCCGAGACGAACGACGGCGAGGCCCACCAGCAATCCAACCGCAACGCCCAATCCGTGGAAGACAAAATCTGTCTTGTCACTGGGAATAATGGGAGGACCAACACGCGACGCGAGGCGCTGCAGGTCTTCTTGCACGCCGTGCACCGTGACGATATCGCCGGCCTTGATGACGGTGTCATTGGTGATGTCCAGCTTCGTGCCGCCTCGCGTGACGGCGAGCACGTAAATGCCATGGCGCAGGTCCTTGCTGACATCAAGAATCTGCGCGACCGACCGATCCGCGAACTCCGCACCGCGAACGACGATGTCACGCGTGGTCACGACAAGTTCCAGACCCTCAGCGCCGACCACCTCAGCGCCAAGACGTTCTTCCAGGCCGACGATACCTGATCGGCGTCCGACGATCAGGACGAGATCGTCGGATTGAAGTATTGTAGCGGCTTCCACACCGATTAGCTTGCCGCGCCGCTTGATACGCTCGATCGTGGCGGTACCGCTTGTCGCGAGCGCTTCCGCTTCGCTCACGGTTTTGCCTGCCGCCGCATTGATCCGATATACGCGCCCCACGAGATCAGGCAACGCGGGTGCCTCTCCAACACCGTACACATGCGCGCCGGCGAATATTCTTTATAATTAGCGAATGTTACAATTGAAAATTTGTGCCTCACGACGCGACCGGCGGCCCAGATATGTGGAGCTGCGTTAACGCGGATCTGTTTTTGCCTCGCAATGGAGGGTCTTCAGGCCGTCGCCGATGCGATGCTCTTGGAATCGAGCGCAACCAAAAGTGCAACGATCGACGCAAGCACGGTGGCGAACAGAAACACGCCGGCGAAGATGACACATGCTTTGATGGCGCCGATGTGGAGATCTTGAATGGACCAGCGAACCTGCGCCTGTGCATACCATAAGGTGGCCAAAACTATCACAGTCAGGCCCGCATACGAGCCTGCCCCTTCGGGCATACTGAGCAAATCTATGCTAAGCACAAGTGTGAAGGCGAACGGCGCTGCAACATAACATTGACTGAAAAACGGCTTGCGCAGCGAGTTCCGGGTGATCCGGATTGACTTCGACCGCAGCAGCATCACTGCCATGCAGAGCGGGTAGATCCCGAAAATGATGGCTCGCGCCATCAAAAGATTGGACCCTGAACCAAGTTCCCTGGCGCCCTCAGAAGGGTCGTAGATCGAGGGGATGAGACCGGAGAGCCCCTGAGATAGCAACAGGGTGATCAGAAGGAACAAGGGTGGGCTCAGGCTGTCCTCGTATTGATCCTGCTGCCTGTCCGCGAGTTCTATGTCCGCGTAACGCATCATGATGAGCGGTTTGACGACGGACCGCAACATCGTCAGCGGATAGAACAATAGCCAGGACACCACCTCGTACAGCAGTTCCTCAAGTGACTTCAGCAACTTCATGAAATCCAATGACTACCCCCGTCGCCGCCATGATGAGGTGTATCTATTACCAGTGATCACAATCGACGTCACCGTGACCACACCACGCGTTGTGTCGCGGGGTAATTTTTCAACCAATCCTGCTTTTCGATGGTACCCATGACGGTTATGGTGCGCGGTAGATGTCAATTTTGAGCGGAGCTTGGGCGACGATGATACTTAGGAGCTTAATGCTTGCTGCTGCCCTGTTGAACGCGTGCCCATCACTGGCGGACGAGGTGAGACGCGAGGTCGTCCATTTCGCGCCGGGATCGTCAAGTTCCACTGTAAAGTCCTCGGTGGAGGGCTATCAGACCGTTCAGTACTCGCTCTCCGTGAATGCTGGGCAGAAGATGAGCGTTCAGCTCGATTCCAGGAATGCGAGTGTGTACTTTAACGTCACCGCGCCGGGAGCCGCTTCGGCGATGTACAACAGCTCCATCAGTGGAAATGGTACGAGTTTTACGATCCCGTCGAGCGGAGCCTACATCATCGATGTGTATCTCATGAGGAATGCAGCTCGCCGTAACGAGAAAGCCGACTACAATCTGACTTTATACGTCGAATAGTAGCTGGCCTGGTCGAGGAATGTTCCGTGGTCCCGCGATTGGAACTATGAGATCGTTGCACGACGATTTTCCGTTCTATGACGGCAGGCCCGTCAATATCGAAGCAAAGGGCTGGCTCGTCATTCTGGTGTCGGTGATCGGTGCCTTTATGATCCTGACCCTGACACCTCGGTTCAGTTTTCCATCTGATCTTTTACCCGCGATGCTTTTTGTCGCGATCCCCCTCCTGATCGCGCGGGGTCGTTGGCTGTCGACGCGCTCTGGATCGACCGAGGCGGAGCTGCCGACAGCAAAGACGATGGCCGCATCGACTTCCGCAAGATCGTCCGCCATCGCGGGCAAGGCCTGCGCGCCGAAGAGGCAGAGCGCAGTGGCCGGGCAAATGCCGGTTTCGCGCAGTCGATCGCGTGTTTAACCCATTGTTGTTGCCATAGCCGTATGATCCGCCGACATCCGAGCGAGGTACGCGACATGAAGAAGAGCGGCAGTGCCTCGGCAGCCGAATTGACTGCGAGTCTTTCACGCACCAGTGTCCTGACCGTCGACCATGCGGGTCTTATCACCGCATACAATGCTGCAGCCAGCAAAAGCCTTATGGCGCCGGGCGCCGTAGGCGGTTCCTTCGTCGACAAGCTTGCCGAGTCGACGAAGTTCGGCCTGATATCGAACACGACGGTCCTGAAGATCATGGCCGGTCTCGAAGCGGGATCGTGCACCTTCAGGGCCGAAGACGGCCGTACCTTCCTGATGGGAAGCTACGCTCTCGATGATGGAAGGCGCGTCGAATGGATCGATGTATCGGACGCGGTCATCGCCACCGGTAACCACGATGCCAGCACTGGTCTGTTAACCCGACAGGGTTTCTCACCGCCGTCGGTGCTTTTCGAAAATGCAACCCCGTCGGCACGATCGTCCATCTTGATCTGGATAACTTCAAGGAGGTCAACGATCTGTTCGGACATGCAACCGGGGATCATCTGATCCGGCGCTTTGCCGACAGAATTTCCGCGCAAATCGATGGCGCGAAGACACATCTCGCACATGGGGCGGGTGGCGAGTTCTTCTTCGTCGTTGCAGGGCAAGACGTCGACCCGGCCAGCTCCGCCCTTCTCGACGTTTTAGGGCGCCCTCACCTCGTCGATGGCAAAATGATCTATTCGACTGTGAGTGCAGGCCTTGCCCCCTTCACGGAAGACAGCGATGCCGAAAGCGTTCTCGGCAATGCCGGGCTGGCGCTGAAGAGAGCGAAAACCGAAGGCGGCGGCCGCGCTTCGACGTTCACCGTCGAAATGCGGCAGGCTATGCAGCGCAAGCGCATGCTGGAAGTCGAACTGCGCAAGGCATTGGCCTTGCGGGAATTTTCGCTCGTCTACCAGCCGCAATTCCGGATCGCCGACCGCTGTCTGGTCGGTTTCGAGTCGTTGCTGCGCTGGAACCATCACGCCTATGGAGGAGTGTCGCCCGCCGAGTTCATTCCGCTGGCGGAGGAACTCGGGCTGATCCTGCCGATCGGAGAATGGGCGCTCCGTACGGCGTGCAGAAAGGCGGTCGCCTGGCCGTCGGACCTGTCGATCTCGGTGAACGTCTCTCCCTTGCAGTTTCGCAGTCCGACCTTCGTTTCCACCGTCACCGCCGCCCTGCAAAGCTCCGGCCTGGCGCCGCATAGGCTCGATCTCGAGATAACCGAAGGCGCCATCCTGGCAAACAGCGCTGCGATCATGGAAACGTTCAGCCAGTTGAGGGCGCTCGGCGTGCGGTTCTCGATGGACGATTTCGGAACAGGATACTCGTCCTTGAGTTATCTGCAGAAATTCCCCTTCGACAAGATCAAGATCGATCAGTCCTTCGTTCGCAATCTGTCCGCCGGCGGGGACAGCCTGGCGATCATTCGCGCGATTTGCGCCCTCGGCAAAGCGCTGGGGCTGACCACGATCGCCGAAGGGGTCGAAACGGAGGATCAGTTGCGGCGCATCGAGATGAAGGGCTGCCAGCAGGTACAGGGATATTTGACAGGTCGGCCGCTCGCGCCCGCCCTCGCCGACGAGCTCGCCGCCGCAACCGCTCCGCCTGAACGGAAAGCTGCGCCATGACCGACTTCCGACTTGTCTATTTCAGCGAGAACCGCATTCAGGCCGGCATGCTGAACACCGAGATCGAGACCTTGCTTGAGGCAAGCCGCAGAAACAACGCGCTTGTCGTCATTTCCGGGGCGCTGATGTTCAACGACGGATATTTTGCGCAGGTGCTGGAAGGCTCCCAGGCCGCGATCGAGAGTACGTTTGAACGAATCCAGCGCGACCACCGGCATGGAAACGTCCATATGCTCGAATTCGCGCCCGCGTCGACGCGCAGCTTCCAAACCTGGTCCATGGCCTTCATCGGTCACCCCGACAGGATGTCGGCCGAGGTTTCGACGATTGCGGCCCGAAGCGGTTTCGATCCCAGGAACCTCGACGGCGATCATCTGTTCAACCGGTTGAAAGATTTGCTGCACGAGCGGGAATAACAAGCCCCGGCAGGCAGGATTGCGATTGTGGACGTCCGCGCAAGCGCATGGCAATCGGATGCGCCTGCCATGCGCATCGCTTGGTGAATCCGAACGTTCAAAACGAAATCGCCGCCTCGGGGCGGCGAGAACGGGATGGAGGGGCTCTTCCGTTACCGGGCGGCCCCGGCCGTCTCCAGCCGCTGCGCCAGCAGCGCCGGATTGACCAGAACGGCGCTCGACGCCAGCGCGATCGACAGGCCCAGCTTCATCTGAAAAAGAAACAACTGATCGAACAACGCGGTGTGCGGCTCGAAAGCCGCGGGCGATGCAATCCGCGCGAATGGCGGCGCTGCGGCGTCCGTCACCTGCCGGTCTTCTGCGGTGTTAACCGGTTCGATGCCGGGAATGCCTGTGGGGATCGGTTCTCCGAGCTTCAGCTCTGACATGGTCGCGTCCTTTCGCGGTTGACGATCCGAAAGTGCTGCGACGCACAAAAGTTCCATTTCAACATTGCGATGCCGGTTGTTCGACCTGCAGCGCCGTCCCGATCGTCATTCGAGGCCGAGCGATTGCTTGAGCTCGTCGATGCGTTTCGATGCCTCCGCCTTCGTCAGGTCTTCGGAATAGACGTCGGGTTGATGCGCCTGCTCCGACAGCGTTTTCAGATATGAGCGCTGCGCGCCGGTCATCGGCTCGTCGCCGCTGACCCAGTCGTCCGGGTCCTTCTGCGTGTTGGAAGACGGATCGGTTTTCGGGTTGTCACTCATGGCGGTCTCCTGAATTCGTTCTCCAAACGTTCGCAGCGACCCGATGGTTCCAAACATCGCGTACCGTTGCCTCGACCCTTGCAGGGATCGCGCGAGAGCGCTTTCGGGATCCTCGACCGGCATCGGCCAAAAGCTGAATGTGGAACAGGCTCCTTCGAAGCCTTTCCTTTTCCCTAGCTGGCAATGACGACATTCGGCAGCGTGGTGCGCAGCGCGTCGAAGATTGGATGCTCGCTGGCCTTCGCGTCGGTGATCAGCGTGTCGATATCGGCGGGCGGACAGAAGACAGAGCGCGCCGGGGCGCCGATCTTCGAATGGTCCGCGAGAATCATCGTCTGCGATGCATTCTGCACCATGGCGCGGGCGATCTCGGCGCCGGAGAGATGGTAATCGGAGGCGCCGCGCGTCGGATCGACGCCCCAGGGCACGACGATGGCCACATCCGCCTGGTAACGGTGGATATCGTTGATCGTCACCGGACCGGACATTTCCATCGGATCCTGCCGGAATTCACCGCCGAGGATGATGACCCGGAAGCGCCGCGACGGCTCGCCTGCGGGATCGGTGAGATTGCGGGCGACGTCGATGGAATTGGTGATGATCGTCAGGTCGGTCAGACCGTTCGGCCCGGCCAGCGTCTCCGACATGACCGATGTCGTCGATCCCGCATCCATAAACAGGGTCATGCCGCTTTGCAGGAACTGCAGCGCGGTTGCGGCAATCGCCCGCTTTTCCTGCAGGCGCTGGGTGTGGCGCACCTGGAAGCTGGAATTCTCGCGGATGATCGGAACCGCCCCGCCGCGCACCCGGCGCAGCTCGCCCGCCTGCTCCATCTCCATCAGGTCGCGGCGGATGGTTTCGCGCGAAACGCCGAAATTCTCGACGATGCGGTCGATGGAAACCTGTCCGAAGGCCGTCAAATGCTCGCGGATCTTCTGCTGTCGTTCTTCCTGCCACATCGCCTGCTCCATCGGTCCCACACGCCATAGCAAATTGCAGAGAATGCCACAATTGACATTATATTTGCCCCATCATGCCACAAATCTGCATTTTTGCCACAAACACAAATTGACACATTTAACTTGTAATGCCACATTCCCGCCCGATGAAAGGCAATAAAGCGGCGCACACGCGCCTTTGACGGGGATATCGATGACATCTGACAGTTCGGTGCAGGCGCACCATGTCGAATTCGCGATCACGCTTGCCGATACGGCGCGAGGCATGATCGAGCAGAACAAGCGCGACCAACTCGGCGTCTCGGTCAAGCCCGACCGCAGCCTTGTGACGGCGATGGATATGGCCATCGAAAAGGAATTGCGGGCGATGATCAACGCCCGTTTCCCCGATCACGGCATCATTGGCGAGGAGCAGGACTGGGAGCGGCCGGAGGCGGAATTCGTCTGGGTGCTCGATCCCATCGACGGCACCGCCTCCTTCATCGCCGGGATGCCGGTCTATGGCACGCTGATCGCGCTCGCCCATCGCGGCGTGCCGGTCCTCGGCATCATCGACATTCCGCCGGTCGATGCCCGCTGGCTCGGCGTCGAGGGCCGCCCGACGCTGAAGAACGGCGCGCCCTGCCGGGTGAAATCCTGCGATGACCTGTCGCGCGCCATGATGTCTACCAGCAACCCGGATTTCTATTCCGAGGAAGAGCGCCCCGCCCTCGACCTGCTGCGCCGCCAAACCAACTGGCGCATCTATGGCGCGGCCGCCCTCGCCTACGGCCTGCTGACCGACGGCGGCACCGACATTGCGCTCGACACCGGCCTGAAAGTCTACGATTACGCGCCGTTCCGCCCGGTCATCGAGGGTGCCGGCGGCATCATCACCGATTGGCAGGGCAACCCGATCACGCTGAAAACCGGCCCGCGCATTCTGGCGGCAGGGGACGCGGGACAACACCGCGCCGTCGTCCAGATGCTGAACGGCCTGAACATTCCCGCCTGAGAAGACCGGAGGAGAAAAACAATGGGGATCGATATCAAGAATCTGTCCGTCAACTACGGAGGAATGGACGTCATTTCCGACCTGAGCCTGACGATACCGGAAGGCTGCTTCTTCACGCTGCTCGGCCCCTCGGGCTGCGGCAAGACGACCCTGCTGCGCACCATCGCCGGCTTCGTCCAGGCGTCGAAGGGAAATCTCTATTTCCAGTCGAACGACGTGACCCGGCTGCCGCCGCATCGGCGCAATATCGGCATGGTGTTCCAGGATTACGCCCTGTTTCCCGACAAGACCGTCGCCGAAAACGTCGCCTATGGCCTGCGCGCCCGCGGCGAATCCGGTGATGCGATGATGAAGAAGGTCCGCCACGAGCTGGAGCATGTCGGCCTCGGCCATGTGATGGACCGGCACCCGGCGGCCCTTTCCGGCGGCCAGCGCCAGCGCGTGGCGCTCGCCCGCGCCATGGTCATCAAGCCGCAGGTTCTGCTGATGGACGAGCCGCTGTCGAACCTCGACGCGAAGCTGCGCATCCAGATCCGCGAGACGATCGCGGACCTGCAGCGCGAGGCCAACATCACCACCGTCTTCGTCACCCACGACCAGGAAGAAGCCCTCTCCATGTCCGACCAGATCGGCGTGATGAACAAGGGCAAGGTCGAGCAGCTCGGCACGCCGAAGGAAATCTATTCGACGCCGCGCACCGCCTATGTCGCCGATTTCGTCGGCGCGGCCAACCGCATCGACGTCAGGATTTCCGATGCCAATGCCGACGGCACCGCCCGCATCCAGCTCGGCGGCGCCTCGATCCTGGCGCGCAACACCCTGCCAGCGACGACCCGCGACGGCATCCTCATCATGCGCCCGGAGGATCTGCGGCTCAGCGCCAATGCTTCCGCCGACGCCCAGGCCCAAGGTCAGGCCTTGCCGGGGACCGTGGTCAAGCGGCAATATCTCGGCGGCAAGACCAGCTACAAGCTGGCGCTCGCCGACGAGACGGTGATCAGCGTCGAATCCCATGGCGACAACCATGACGGTTTCGACATCGGCACGAAGGTCATGGCGACCATCGACCCCTCCAAGGCCGTGGTGATCGCGTCATGACCAGGGCATTCGATCTGCGCACCCCTTGGCCGTGGCTGTCGCTTGCGGCACTCGTGGTCCTCATCACTTTCATCCTCTATCCGCTGGTCAATATCCTGACCGCCAGCTTCGGCGTCGGCGACGTGGAAAACGGCTGGAGCCGGCTGCTCACCGATCCGCGCGGCCTCTCGGCCATCGTCAACACGCTGATCCTGGCGGCCATCGTCACCTGCACCTGCGTGCTCATCGGCGTGCCGCTGGCCTATGTGACGGCGCGCTATCGTTTCTTCGGCAAGTCGATCATCGCCCTGCTGCCGCTGATCACGCTGGTCATCCCGGAAGTGATCTCGGCCCAGACCTGGCTGATGGCGCTCGGCAATAACGGCCTGATCACCCGCTTCTTCCGCGATTTCGGCATTCATCTGCCGAGTTTCTACGGCTGGTTCGGCCTGATCACGGTGATGACCTTCGTCTATTACACCTATGTGTATATCGGCACGGTCGCCTCGATCAGCGGTTTCGACGTGCATCTGGAAGAGGCTGCCCAGAGCCTCGGCACCTCGCCGGCCCGCTCGCGCATCAAGGTCATGCTGCCGGTCATCCTGCCCTCGATCCTCGCCAGCGCCCTCTTGGTCTTCACCATGGTCGTCGGCAATTTCGCAATTTCGATGATCCTGTCGAACCAGTTGCCGCTGCTGTCGGTCGTCACCTACCAGGCGGCGGTCTCGGAAGGCGGGGCGGCCCCGGTCATGCAGAGCACCTTCGCCACCGTCTCCGTGGTGATGGTGATGCTGATCCTGTTCGTCAATCGCTGGATCGTGTCGCGCGGCCGCTTCGAGATCGCCCAGGGACGCGGCGCCAAGCCGCAGCCGATCACCGGCTGGAAGGGCGCTGCCATCGGGCTTGCCGCAAGCTTCATCGTCATCGTCTCGCTGGTGCCGCTCGCCGTCATCGCGGTCGGCGCCTTCACGGTGTCACGCGGGCCGGTCATGCAATGGGGCAACTGGACGCTCGCCAACATGGAACGCGTCTTCGTGACCGCGCCGCAGCCGCTGGTGAATTCGCTCATCTATGCCGGCGCGGCCACGCTGATCGGCGTCGCCTTCAGCGCCGTCGTCAGCTATCTCATCATCAAGAAGCGCAATGCGGTCACGCCCTGGCTCGACTACATCTCCTCGGTGCCGCTGGCGCTGTCCGGCACGGTCCTCGGCATCGGCCTCGTCGTATCGTTCAACGCCGGCTGGCTGCCGCTGACCGGCACCGCGACGATCATGGTGCTGGCATTGCTGGTCCGCCGCCTGCCCTTCGGCATGCGCAGCGCCCAGGCGACGCTCTACAACATCCCGAACTCCATCGAGGAAGCCTCGATCAGCCTCGGCTCGCCGCCGTTCAGAACCTTCTTCAAGGTGGTGCTGCCGATGATGGGGCCGGCAATCGCCTCTGCCGCGATCCTGACTTGGACGACCAGCGTCTCGGAACTCAGCGCCTCGATCCTCGTCTATTCCGGCGGCCGGGAAACCCTGACCATCCAGGTCTTCCGCCTGATCGGCAGCAACCTGATGGCTTATGCCTCCGCCTACGGGCTGGTGCTGATCGCCGTCATCCTCATCCCGATCGTCGTCGCCACCAAGGTCTTCAAGGTCGACGTGTTCGCGTCGAAGTAAGCCGCAATCGTCATACAAAACAGAGAGGAACGAACATGAACATGAAAACCCTGATTTCCGCCGTCATGCTGGCCGGCCTTGCCGGCACCGCCTCGGCCGAGGAAAAGACCGTGACGCTCTACTCGTCCAACCCCGAGCAGGCGATCGAAGCCGTGGCCGGCGCGGTCAAGGACAAGGCCTCCGACATCAAGCTCAACTCGATCACCGGCGGCAGCGGCGTGCTGCTGCGCCGCCTGGAGGCGGAAGCCGCCAACGTCCAGGGCGATATCTTCTGGAGCTCCAGCTTCAACACGGTCGGCGCCTTCGAAGGCGTGTTCCAGGCCTATGAATCCCCGGAACTGGCGTCGATCCCCGAGAAGCTGCGTTATCCCGGCAACCTGTTCACGCCGTCGAACGTGCATGTCGTGGTGCTGATGGTCAACGAAAACCAGCTCGGCGACCTGCCGAAGCCGAAGACCTGGACCGACCTGCTCGATCCCAAATGGAAGGGCAAGATCGTCGTTGCCGATCCAGCCAACAGCTCCACCGGCTACACCGTGCTCTGGGGCGTGCATAAGATGCTGGGCGACGAGAAGCTGAAGCAGCTCGCCGCCAATGTCGCCGTCAGTTCGTCTTCCTCGGCCGTGCAGAACGGCGTCGCCATGGGCGAATATGCTGTCGGCCTCGCCTTCGAAGCCAATGCCTATCCCTATGTCGACGGCGGCCAGGAAGAGATCAAGCTCATCTATCCCGAGGACGGCACCTTCATCACCGCCGACTTCGCCGGTCTGGTCAAGGGTGCGCCCGGCGGCGACGCCGCCAAGAAGGCCTTCGATATCCTGATATCCAAGGAAACCCAGACGGAGCTTTTGAAGACCTCCTTCCGCCGCCCGAGCCGCGGCGATATCGAGGTCTCCAAGATCGTCAAGCTGCCGGAAATGTCGGCGATCAAGGTCTTCGACATCGACGAGAAGGAAGCCGCCACCCAGCGGAACGCCTTCCTCGACACCTGGCGCTCCTTCGCCGCCGCCGGCGCGAAGTGATCGCACCGACTTTCTGACACGCTCCAATCCATCACCGGGGGTTGGCCTGCTTTCACGGCAGGCCAACCCTTTTGCGTTGCGGCGCCTTACTCCTTCCCCGTCTTGATCATGACAGCATCAAAGGTAACGTCGATGGTCTTCGCATAACGTTTGCCGTTGACCTTGTCGTGTCGCATGAAGGTCGGCGGCTTGATCGTGACCTGCAGCCTGTATTCGCCGTCGCCGGGCACCTTGATATTGCGGCCATAGTGATAGAGGCCGGGATGCCAGAGGAACGGGACCTCGAACGGCCCCACCGCCCTGCCCTCCTTTGGCGTCAAGGTGGCCGTGATCTCCAGATACGGAATGAAGCGCCCGTCGCCGGCGTCGCTGACGGAAATCTCGAGGTGGCAGTTTTCTTCTTCGGGCTCGGTCCATTCCAGCTCGCCCTCGCCGTGCAGCATGTACATGCCTTCGGCGCGCTCTTGCGCGAAAGCGACAATGTAGTCGCCGGCGTGCTTTTCACCGCCCGCATCCGCGACCTTATAGGCCATGTATTCGAGCGAGGCGCGATAGGCCGCGCCCTCTTTTTTCGCCATGGCGATCTGGTGGCGATCGGCCTCGTCGCTGGGCTTTTCCGGGGGAATTCTGGTCATCTCACCTGTCCGGGCTGGTTGGAGATGGCAGGCAAACGTTCCGCATGGCCATGAAGTTCCGGTTTGCTGCCGCCGCATAGGTGCGGAAAGCATAACAAGCTGAAATAATTGCGAAATTCGTCTCTTTTGACGGCAGTCAACCTTTCGGCGCAGTCTGCCGCCGATCGCCCCTACCCAACCTTGAGCGATTGCGCATCCCTGCCCTTCAGC
>NZ_JARRIR010000031.1:12444-12713 GCF_029601685.1 Rhizobium sp. YJ-22
TGAATCCGGGAATTTTCCCGCGTTTCCAGCCTGTTGAGGATCTCTTCACGCAGCAGGGTCATTTCGTCGAGAAGGCTGGCGAGCTGGGTAAGCGACGGCGCGCGGGGGATGCACCCGACCAGACCGACATAGACCTGCTCCACCGCCTGCCAGTCGCCGTCCGCGCCCTCCTCCAGCGCCGCCGTGATCAGCTTGCGGACATCGCGGCGGCAGATGGTCAGATCCTCCTTGGCCTTGCGGAACTGCGCGCGCTCGGCGGCGACGGCCTG
>NZ_JARRIR010000031.1:13331-13831 GCF_029601685.1 Rhizobium sp. YJ-22
CTGTCCTATCCTTCGTTCTTCCGTTTGCGGTATGTCGCGTAAAGCTCGTCGAGACTTTCCGCGATGAATTCGCCGAAACCCACGGCGTCCTTCGCCTTGAGCGCCAGCGTATAATTCTTGCCGTCGGTGCTGATCTCTGCGGACACCGCCCGGTCGCCGGGCGCCCATTTCGATTTGCGGCGCGGCGGCGCAAGGCCTTGCGACTTGCGACGGGTGAGGGCGTCGACGACGAAGGCGAAGCGCGCATCGCCGTTCAGGCCGGACAGATCCGTCCGCGCCAGCACCTCGCGCAAGTCGTCGAGCCGCTTCGGGTTTTCGAGCATCTGCTTCAGCTCGTACCAGCGGTCGCGGCCGGGGGAGCGGGCGCCGCCGATGGCTTCCAGCACATCCGCGGGCATGTTGGTCACCGAGAGCATTTTCGACAAGGTCGCCTTGTCGATCGACAGCGCCGCCATGACCGTGGCGCTGTCGCTGTCGTAATTCAGCGCGCCGAGCTGGCG
>NZ_JARRIR010000031.1:14161-14444 GCF_029601685.1 Rhizobium sp. YJ-22
TTCGAGAAGCTTGTCGGCGCGGTGCGCCAGTTCGTCGATCGTGGAGATGATCGAGCGCGACGCGCCCTTGACCGTGTAATCCAGCGCGACACCGGGTTCGAGCGGCCTTTCGTTCATCAGGTTGGCAAAGGGATTTTTACGCGCCATGGCGGTATCCCCCGTTCATCCGGTTGATTTCATGGGTGCAAAACCCGGTTTTGACGGCGGTCAACCGCATCACAGCCGCCCCCATGCCTTGTGGATGAGGCCCTGGATTTCGAAATTCACCGCATCCATGCATTCG
>NZ_JARRIR010000031.1:15548-24853 GCF_029601685.1 Rhizobium sp. YJ-22
GACCGCAATGGCGAATATGCATTCATCGGGACGACCATTCTGGCGATAAAACGGAATCTTTATTCAAACTGCCGCCAGTATCCGTGATTCCGGCCCCGGCGCAAGGCGATTTTGGTTAACGATCGGTCGACGGCCAACCCGGAATTCATCTTAACGCCTTGTTAAAACATGGATATCGCCTGAAATACCTTGAGGGTGCCGCTGCATTTCCCTGTTGGCAAATCGGCGCTCCCGCTTCGAAAGGCCTCTGCGCCTGCTTGTAACATCTGCCGGCAGGGGAGGGGATGAAGGAGGACGAAGGAGAATCGATTCGCATGCGCGATTCCTTGCCATGGAAGCGCCTGTGACGGCACATTTGTCTTGAAGTCTTGTGATATTGCTATTATTTTAGCACTTATCCGTCATTTTCGGAGTTAATCGCCATCATGTTCGCATTTCAGATGACATCTCCGATGGAGGTGATGGCGCAGCTCGCGGCGCGGGCGAAACGGCGGCGAATCGAGGCCGGTCTGACGCAGCGCGAGCTTGCCGAAAAGGCGGGAATTTCCTACGGCTCGCTCCGGCTGTTCGAGATGCGGGGCAAGGCCTCGCTGGAGGCCGTCGTCAAGATCGCCTTCGTCCTGCAGGCCGAGGCGGAATTCGACGGCCTGTTTCCGCCCCGGCCGCCAAAGACCATCGCGGATGTCATCGAACCGCCGGTACGGCAGAGGGTGCGCAAGCCATGAAATTCACGCCGGTGCGAAAGATGGCGGTGGATCTGGATCTCGAAGGGGCGGTGCGGCGGCTGGGAACGCTCGCCTGGAGCACGGCCGAAAGGCGGGCCTATTTCGAATATGCGCCGGAATTCCTGGCTGCGCCGCTGCTGGTCTCGCCCTTTCACCTGATGGCCGAGCCGGGCGTGCGGCCGGCTCCGCGCGATCCGTTCGACGGGTTGCACGGGCTTTTCAACGACAGCCTGCCGGATGGCTGGGGGCGGCTGCTTCTCGACCGCCGGCTGCGCAAGGCCGGCATCGACCATCACATGCTGACGCCGCTCGACCGGCTTTCGGCGGTGGGGCAGGGGGGCATGGGCGCGCTCGCCTACCGGCCGGAACTGGCCGAGGAGGGGCGCGGCGACGGCGATCTCGACTGGTTCGTCGAGCAGGTCGAGATGATCCAGGGCAACATGGACACCGCCGACATCGATGCGCTTCAGGGCGCGCAGGGCGGCTCGGCCGGCGCACGGCCGAAGATCATGATCGGCTTCGACCGCGGCCGCGACAGTTTCGTCATCGATTACGGGCAGGCGCTGGCGCCGGGCGAGGAGCGGTGGATCGTCAAGTCCCGCAGCGCCGAGGATCCGCCCGGGATCGGCGCGGAGGAGCAGGCCTATGCGCTGATGGCCCGCGCCGCCGGGCTGCGCATGGCCGAGACCCATCTGTTCCACACGCGAAAGGGCAACCGGCTGTTTGCGACCAAGCGCTTCGACCGGATGCCGGGCGGACGGCTGCACATGCACACGGCGAGCGGGTTGCTCAACGCCAGCCACCGCGAAGCCTCGGTGAATTACGCGATGCTGCACAAGCTGACCTTCCTGATGACCCGCGACAGCGGCGAGGTGCTGGAAATGTTCCGGCGCATGGTCTTCAACATTTATGCCCGCAACCGCGACGACCATGCCAAGAACCATGCCTTCCTGATGGGCGCGGACGGTCTCTGGCGCCTGTCGCCGGCCTACGACCTGACCTTCTCCGCAGGCCCCGGCGGCGAACACAGCGCCGACGTGGCGGGGGAGGGCAGGGCGCCCGGGACCGCGCATATGTTGAAGGTCGCCGAGGCGGCGTCGATCAGCCCGCGCATCGCGAAAACCGCGATCGACGAGGTGCGCGCCGTCATCGCCCGCTGGCGCGATTTCGCCGACGAAGCCGGCCTCGCCGCCGCCCGCCGCAGCGAACTGGACCGGTTGTTGAACGGCTGACCGGGATTTTCGGCGTGTCGCGCGGGGGGAGGGCGCTGGAGCGCAGTCGCGCCGGGACGACCTGCGATGACGGCGCAGGAGGAGGCGCCGATGACGATCTGGATCAGCGCGCCCCGCCGGCCGCAACGCGATCGACTATGCGACGTTTGGCATTGAACAGGCAGAGCCTGCCGCTCTCCTGCCCAGCCATTCGCAGCAGGTCTCGGCTGGAAGCGGCTTTGCAAAATAATAGCCCTGGCCTTCGTCGCAGCCGATCGAACGCAGGAAAATCGCCTGCGCCTCGGTCTCGATGCCTTCCGCGGTCGTGGTGAGGCCGAGCCGCCTTGCGAGCAGGCTTATCGTCTCGATGATTGCCGCCGCTTCCGGCTTGTGCGCCATATCGGCGACGAACGAACGATCGATCTTTATCTTGTCGATCGGAAACCGATGCAGATAGGACATGGACGAATACCCGGTGCCGAAATCGTCGAGAGCGATGCGCACGCCAAGCGCCTTGAGCGCTTGCAGAATTCCGGCAACGCGCTCCTTGTCGCTGATGAGAAGGGATTCGGTGATCTCGAATTCTATGCGAAACGGATCGATTCCCGTTTCCCGAATGACGCCCTCGACGAGCGGCAGGAGGTCGTCGCCCTCGAACTGCTGGGGAGACAGGTTGATCGCCACGCCGATACCGTCCGGCCACGACCGGGCGGTATGACACGCCTGCCTTATGATCCAGCTGCCCAATGTCCGCATCTCGCCGATTTCCTCGGCGACCTTGATGAAATGCTGCGGCGGGACGGCCCCGAGTTTCGGGTGGTTCCACCGCGCCAGAGCCTCGTAGGCCGCCGTTTGCTGCGATTGAAGATCGACCAGGGGCTGGAAGTGCAGTTCCAGACGGTTCTGGTGGATGGCTTCGCGCAGGTCGCATTCGAGAGCGAGGCGCGCCTTCAGCTCGGCATCCAGCTTGGGATCGAAGAAGCGGAAGGTGCCGCGGCCCGCCATCTTGGCGGAATAAAGCGCAATATCCGCATTCTTCAAAAGCCCCTCCGGCGTATAGGCGCCTTGAGCCATGTAGCTGATGCCGACGCTGACGCTGACATTGACCTGTCTTCCATCGAGTGCAAACGGCGCGTCCATCAACCTGCACAGAGCCTCGGCGATGTGGCGGGAATGACCAAAGATATGGTTCGCCACCACAAGCAGCGCAAACTCGTCGCCGCCCAGCCGCGCGATCCAGCGCCTTCCGGGGGGCAGTTCTTCGAGGCGCCGGGCCAGTTCCTTGAGGACCGCGTCGCCGGCATCGTGGCCATGGGTGTCGTTGATGCTCTTGAAGTAGTCGATATCGATGAGCATCAGCGCCAAATCGTTGCCTGCGCCCGGATCGCAAGCAAGCGCGGAGAGAACCTGTTGAAACCGCCCCCGGTTCGCCAATCGGGTCAGCGGATCGTAGTTTGCGGTTTCCCTCAGATTGCGAAAGCGCAGGACCAGATGCGTGATCGAAAGAAGCAGGAGAAGCGCCAGCGTCCCGGTCAGCCAGATCGTCACCTTGGTGCTGATGAGTATGCTGTCGCCCAAGGAGAGGGTCAGCTGGTTTGACATTCCCTGAACGCTGTCCAGCGGAAACGGCGCTTTCAGCAGATGGCTGCGGCCGATGTCGTAAAGCCGGGTCGCGAGATGAAGCTGAACGATGCTGGCGCTGACGGCGGCGGCAAGCACGGTCGAAATCGCACCCAGAATGTATAATTCGGGCCGCCTGACTACAAATCTTATCAAGCTGTTCAGCATTGTTCGGGCTCTAGGTGTAAAAACTGTCGGCGCCGCCGTTCGACGACGCGGAGATACAGGAACGCGGCCCGGTCTCATCGAGACTGCCTCGATCGCGCTTGACCCGTTCTGCGGGTATAGTGCGAGCGCACGATTAACAAAATGCTGCCGGCCCGTCCCAGAAATCGCAATCCTGACGGCATTGACAGGCCATGGGCGATGCTACCGATAATTGCATGCGCAGGAGACCGGACCGGGAGCCGGTCCGCTTAACCGCCAGCGGACGCTGCCGGCGCCCTCCGCGGCCAACCAGTGCCGAAGTTTCCGCCCCGGCCGGCGTCTAGCGGGGCCGCGCTTCAAGGGCGATTGCGGCGGAACCTGATGGAAGATCGGGGGTTAGCCAGGCATACGTTTTGTCCGGCAACCGAAACATGCCCGGAAAGGGCGATCGATGGAATTCCTTCCGGTTGAGCCGGACTCTGCTTCAGGGTGTCGGGCAATACGCGTCTTCATGGATTTCGAAGCCTCTTCTCTGGGCAAGCACAGCTACCCGGTCGAGATTGCATGGCTTTTCGAGGATGGCCGCGCCCGGTCTTTCCTGATCCGGCCGGAAGCCCAATGGACCGATTGGTCGGCCGAGGCCGAAGCGATCCACGGGCTTTCGAGAGCGCAACTGCAAGCCGAAGGCGAGCCGGCGGGCGTCATCGTTGACGAGATGCTGGCGACGCTGTCGGGCGAGGATCTGTATGCCAGCTCACCCTCCTGGGACGGCAAGTGGTTGAGCGTGCTTCTGCGCGCGGCCGGGCGACCGCGTCATGCGCTTCGCCTTCGCAAATCCGACGACGCCTTTGTCGACGCCGCAAGCGCCATCCTCGGATCGTCGGCAAGCCCGGCCGAAATCCTCAGCCTGGTCGAGGGCGTCATCGCAAGGACGAAACCGCAAGACCTCGTCCACCGCGCCTTGCCCGACGCCCGGCTCGAACTCGACCGATTCAACCGGGTATGCCTCGAGGCCCGGACCCTTTCCCGCCAGCGGCGACCGTCGTCGTGAGGCATGAGATACCGCGCCTGTTTGCGCAGGACGCGCGCCTGTGACGCTGCGGCCGAACGAACGCCGCCTTGCGGCCTGACTGAGAGCGGAGCTTACCGGAGGGGGCTATTTGACGTTCCAGCGTTTCTTGAATGCCACATTCCGTTCGCTGCGCAGCCGCGCCATCTCCTGCAGATCCTGCAACACCGGCGGAAACCATTCGCTGTGCATCAGGCGTTCCAGATAGGAAATCCACACCGAGCGGGAGAACGCATTGATCCCGGGGACGACGTAAAGCTCGCCGCGCTCCACCTTGTCCTCGATCATGCGGATCGGAAAATAGGCGGAGCCGCCGCGCCGTTCGATCCATTGCAAAGCCCAGGAGCCGTGATTGATGGTCACCGGCGGGGTGATGTTTTCGGGCTGGAGCTTGGCGTGCTCCATCCGGAAATCCGGTCCCCATTCCACATAGGTATATTCGGGATGCCAGGCGGTTCGGCCGCGCGGCGTGGTCGAGACCAGCACGAGCTGTTCGTCGTAGAGGAAATCGAAGGCGACATTGGTGCGCGGCCGGGCGTCATACATCAGCGCGGCGTCGTAAATTCCCTGGGCGAGGCAGGCGTTGAGATTGTCCGCCGTCTTGTTTTCGATCAGCAGGGAGATGCCCGGCCGCTCCTGGGTGATCTTCAGCACCCAGTCTTCCATCACGCCCTGCCAGAGGCCGGGCTCGGCCCCGACCCGGAACAGCGTCGAACGCTCGATCGGCAGCGTCACTTCCTGCCGCGCCTGCTGCCAGACCTGGATCAGCATTTCGGCATAGGGCCGGAAGGCCCAGCCGGCGGCGGTCGGCTCGACGCCGGCGCGGTTGCGCAGGAACAATTTTTGCCCGATCCGGTCCTCCAGCGAATTGATCCGCATCGTCACCGTCGATTGCGTGACGTTGAGGATCTCGGCCGCGCGATTGAAATTGCGATGTTCGAGAACGGCGAGGAAAGTCCGCGCAAGGGAGATGTTCATCCGGGTCCGCCCGCTGGAAGGATTTTGAGGGCAGCAGCGGCCCGCCGCCCGCCGGAGATCCTCCCGCGAAAGGCCGTCTGCGAAGCGCCAAGCCTAGGGGCGACGCCAGCCAAAGGCAAGCCGCTTGTCCCGCCCGCAGCCGGCCGGGAGCGGCTCTGCGTCACAGATCGACGGCCGGCCAGGGATCGGTCACGTCGATGCCGTTGCGGTAGACGCGGCGCAGCCCGCCCTCCCGTTGCAGAAGATAGATATCCTGCAGGGGGTTGCCGTTCACCAGGACGATGTCGGCGCATTTTCCGGCGTCGAGCGTGCCGATCTCACCGGCGAGATCCAGCGCCTCGGCGGCGGCGGATGTGGCGGTCTCCAGGGCTTTTGCCGGCGTCATGCCGAGCTCGACATAGAGTTCCAGCTCGCGCGCATGCTCGCCGAAGCGGCAGAGATTGCCCGAGGAATCCGTTCCCATCGCGATTTTGACGCCGGCCGCGATCGCCTTGAGGATCGAGCGCGACTGGTTGGCGCGGGCAATTTCCAGCTTCGCCAGCCCCTCCGCCCTGGCGCCGCTCGCCGCACCCCGACGCAGGAGCGAGTCGGTGATGGCGAGCGTCGGCACCAGCCATGTGCCCTGCTCGACCATCATGGCGATGCATTCGTCGTCGAGATTGGTGCCATGCTCCAGCGTGTCGACCCCGGCGAGCAGGGCGCGCTTGATGCCCTCGGTCGAATGGGCATGGGCGGCGACCTTCAGGTCGTAGTCATGGGCCTCGCTGACGATGACTTTCAGCTCCTCGACCGTGTAGTTCGGCCAATGGACCTTGTCGTCGGCGGAAAGCACGCCGGCGCTGGCCGTGACCTTGATGAAGCCGGCGCCGAGCTTGCGCTGCAGGCGGACGACCTTGCGGCACTCCTCGATGCCGTCGGCGGTATCGAGATACTGGCGCGGCCAGGCGGCGGGGTAGAACAGGTCGCCGCGCCCGCCGGTCATCGAGATCACCCAGGGCGCCACCAAGAGGCGCGGGCCGGGGATGAGGCCGCGCTCGATCATCGCGGCAAGCTCGACGTCGCCGCTTTCCCGGTGGCCCATCACCCGCAGCGTCGTCACCCCCGCCTTCAGCGCCCGCAAGCCGTTGCGCACGCCATGCAGCAGTTTTTTGGTGCCGGGCACCAGCGCCCGGTAGGTGGCGTTGTCGACGATCCTGCCATAGTCCGAATTGGTGGCGAGATGCACATGGATGTCGCAGAGGCCGGGGATCGCCGTCGCCCCGGTGCCGTCCACCACTGTTGCCTGCGGCCCGGCGCTCAGCGTGCCGGTCGGGGCGATGGCGGCGATCCTTCCGTTTTCGATGCGGATCGCCATGGCGGTTTCGACATGCTCGCCGCGGCCGCGCCAGACGGCGACATTCTCGATCAGGGTTTCCTGGATGGTCATGTCCTGCCTCGCTCAGACCAGTTCGGCGGTCTTTTTCATCGATGTCGACCTGAAATGCGGAATGACCTCCTCGGCCACCGCGCGGGTGCTTTCGAGCGTATCCGCCTGCGAGGCGCCGAAATTCATCGTCAGGCTGACGCGGTCGATGCCGAGATCGGCATATTCGCCGAGCTTGTCGGTCATTTCCTGCGGCGTGCAGATCAGCAGGTTCTGCTCCAGCTCCGCCAGCGTCTGCTTGCGCGGCAAGACCCTCGCCATGCCGGCATCGACGATGCCGGGGCCGGTGAAGACATTGTCGAAACGCGTGTAGTGATACTGCGCCTCGGCCAGTTTTTCACGCTTGTGCGCTTCCGAGCGTGTGACGGTGGCTGACCGCGACAGCGTCAGCTTGAGCTTTTCGCCCGCCTTGCCGAGCTCCGCCTTGCCGCGCCGGAAGGCATCCACCTGGGCGTGAAAATGCTTCCTGTCGCCGGAAAGCGGGGTGGTCAGGATGTTGAAGCCGCGCTTGGTGCAATGATAGATCGCCTCAGGCTGCAGCACGGCCATCATCATCGGCGGGCCGCCGGGCCGCATCGGGCGCGGCATGACGGTCAGCGCGTCGAACTTGTAGTATTTTCCGTCCCACGACACTTCCTCCCGCGACAGCAGCGCCTGCAGCACCGCCAGCGACTCGTCGAAGCGCTCGCGGGTCTCGGCCATGGGAACGCCGAGGCGCTCCATCTCGAAGGCATAGGCCCCGCGCCCGACGCCGAGGACCAGGCGGCCATTGGTGAAGATATCGGCGACGATGACCTCGCCGGCATAGGTGCGCATGTCGTGCAGCGGCAGGACGACGACGCCGGTGAGGATCTCGACATGCTTCGTATGGGCGGCGATCTTGACCGCCGCCGTCAGCGGCGCCGGCATCACGCCCAGTTCCAGAAGGTGATGCTCGGTCACCGAGACCGAGGCGTAACCCAGCCTGTCGGCCAGGATGGCCTGGTCGAGCATGTCGGTGTAGAGGCGTTCGGAGCCATAGGACTTGTCGTGATAGTCCATGGAGAAGTGAAGATCGAAGTCCATGAGGCGTTCCCTTTTTCTGGCAATGGCGATCCGTTCCGCAGTCGCGGCTGCGCATGCGGTTGTTGTTTCCGGGCTTAACTCGGCTGTGCCGCCTCAGGCGGCGGTCAGTTGCAGGCGGCGATAGGCGCCGTCATGATAGGTCAGCGGCGGGCGCTCGGCGGTAAAGGCATGGGCGACCTGGCCGAAAAAGATGGTGTGGCTGCCGTGGACCACCGATTTCGCCAGCCGGCAGGCAAAGACGGTTGCGCCGCCGAGCCCGGCGGCCAGCCCCGGCATGTCGATCAGTTGCTGCCCTTCGAAGCGGTCGGGCCGCGCGGCGTCGAATTCGCCGGTGAAGGCGCGGGCGACGTCGCGGTTTTCCTCGGCAAGGACATTGACGGTGAAGACGCCGTTTGCCTCGACCTGTTCGCAGATGCGGCTGCCGGCGCGCAGGCAGACCAGCACCGTCGGCGGATCGGCCGAGACCGAGCTGAAGGCGCTGACCGTGGCGCCGTGGCGTCCGGCAGGCCCGTCCGTCGTCACCACCGTGACCGAGCAGGCGACATGCCGCATCGCCCGGATGAAGGCGTCGCGAGACGCATCCAATGCGTATTTTTCCATATTCGTTCCCCGTGACATCGTGCGGTTGATCGGGCGCAGGCGTGGGTGACGGAGCGCATCGTACGGGTCTGTCCGGGCTGTCGCGGAGACCGTGCCGGCACACCGTTCGCCTGCTGTCCATCGACTATGCCAAGCGGGGCATTGCTTGGAAAACGAAACTTTGTGGCGATTTAAATCAGTTTTTCCAATCGATAGGCCGCTTGCCGCAGCCGGGCGCGAGGGCGTGGACGAGGATTTGCGCGTGCTTGACGAATTTGGCGCCGGTCGCCGTCAGGTCGGCGTCCGGCTCGAAGCGTCGCAGCAGCGTCTGGCCGAGCACGTCCTCAGGACGTTTGCGCGCGTTGATCGGCAATGGCCGTGGCGAGCGGGTTCATGTCAGTCCGCCGGCATGACGGCGTTGACCAGACGGATGCATCCGTCGAGGCCGTTGCGCATCGCGCCGTCGTCGTGGCGGCGCTCCCAGTCGA
>NZ_JARRIR010000032.1:0-19429 GCF_029601685.1 Rhizobium sp. YJ-22
GATTTCCGGCCTGCCATGACGGGCAAGTGCCTCCTCCACCGCCTCGATGCAGAAGGCTGCTTCCATCGTGATCGACAGGCTCTCCTGAAGATCTGGGAGATCACTGGGCGGTCAATTATGCTTCTCCGACCAGCGGCCGTGTTGAGGATTGGGAGTGGCTGGAGCAAGGGAAGCTGCATCGGGTTCCGTTGCGCGGGCGGGTCACTGTCAACAGCGCCGAGGCCTACATCGCCTGTTGCCTCGCAGGCCTCGGCATGATCCAGATCCCAGCCTATGACGTGAAACAGCATCTTGAGGCGGGAGAATTGGTCGAGGTGATGCCCGGCCATCGAGCCGAGCTGATGCCTATGACGTTACTCTATCCCCACCGCCAGCACCTTTCACACCGGCTGCAGGTATTTGCCGATTGGCTTGAGACGCTGCTGAAGGACAAGCTCTTATGAAGAGCAAAAGCCACCCGGGATCCGAAACGCCTGCGCTCAAGCGGTCCGGATGACCGAAGCGTCCTCGCCGATCATGCGTTAGAGGCAGTTTTTGCAGACGTCAGGATTACCGATCGGGCCAGACGCGACTGGCAAAGATCATGGTGAGGCCGAACGCAGCGATCCTGATGAATTGCACGTTCATCTTCACAAAGGCCAACGACTGACCGGCGGGTTCCTAACCCCAGCTCCCGGCCGCCAGCCATTTGAGCGCGGACAGGCTTGGCATGAACAGATATTCGCCGCCCTTCATGACATTGAAAGTCTGCACACCGTCGATGCGCTTGCGCGCCGGCGCCTGCGGGATCGTGAACCGGCCATCATCCTCATGCAGGCCAACGATCGGATCGCGCTCTTCGCCAAGGTCGACGAAATTGCCTCGGTTGATCCACTCCTGCTGCATGAACTCGATCGTGTCGTAGGCACGCGCGCTGATGAAGATGAAGAACAGGCCGCGATCGCCGTTGGCATCGTCCTCAGGCCCCACATCCTCGGAATAAACCGGCCCGAAGGTCGAGGAACGGCGAATGATGCGGTGGATGTTGACGTCGGTGAGCAGCGTCAACTCGGAATCGCGGGGATTGAGCCGTCGCATATGGCAGCCGAGCGGCACGACGCGGCCTTTGGGATCGTCCTTGAAGGTGAAGTCGTTGTTGCGCTGCGGATCGGCGCCGAGGTCGGGATCGTCGTGATCGTGCGCCAGCGTCAAGGGTGCGCCGGAGCGCCAGCGCCCGAACATCTTGGCGGCAAGGCGCTCGCGTTCCTCCGGCGTGTCGCCATGTGCCTTGAGGAAGGCGTTGAAGCAACCGACCCGGCTGTTATACTTGCGCATTACGACGAAGGTGCCGTTCCTTCCGAGAACCGCAGGCTCGGGCATGCCGAGCGGCTGGCCGTTCTCGCTCTCATAGCCGAGGATGAATTCGCCGGCCTTGATCGGCCGCTCCTCGCCTGGCAGCGGATCAACGCCGCTGCCCTCCACTGCGGGCTGGGAGATCGAATCCCGGAAACCGAACGGGTTTTTCGCGCCGTCCGGCGCGCCGAAGCGGTGCTCGCCGAGCAAGGTGACGCCGCTGCTCCGGTCGAGTTCGGTGCGCGCCGTCGCCAGCGCCTTGTCGAGCGCATCATCGTCGACCGCGTAGATGGTCAGCGCGAGATGGCAGTTGCCCGGCTTGAACACGTCTTCCCAGTTTTCCGGCGCGTTGGGTCCGAAGTCGCGAAGCTGCTCCGCGCGTGCGGCCATGCCCTGCTGGAACGGGAGCGGAAAGGTCTTGAGCTGGGCGTCGGGAACGCCGAGCGCCTTCAGACCCTCGAAGCTGAGCGCAGCGCCGATCCAGAAATCGAGATCCTCGCTCCAATTGTCGGCCGAAGCGATATGCGGTGCCAGCCGGCCGAGAAGATTGCGGGCTCCCGCTGCCTCGTCGAAATGGAGCATGGCGTGAACGCCGACATAGGGTTCCGGCCGGCTTCTGAGGATCAGCGCCTGGATGTCCTGCAGGTCGAGCGTGACGCTATCCCGCGAGAAGTGCTCTTTTAGTTTCTGAAGGATCGCCATGGCTCAGCCCACCTTGTCCAGGAATTCGTTGACGGCATGTTCGAGCCGTTGGAGCCGGCGCACATCGACGACGGTGACCTGCGGATTGGCGACGAACCAGCCGGCGGCGGTGATCTGATGCTCGGCGATGAAGTCCTTGACCTCGGGGCTGGCGATGCCCGGCCAACCCTCGACCGAGGCGAAGATCAGGTCCATCAGATCGGGGATCTTGGTGGCGAAGTCGTTGATATAGGTGTCCCAGTCGCCGTCATAGGCGGTGGCGAACAGGATGCGGGTGTCGTTGTCGAAGAACACGAACCGCATGTTGTGCAGCGTGCCGACCTTCTGCGCCCCGTCGAAATTGCCGTTCACCAGCCCGAATATGCGTTTCAGCCGATCCGCGCCGCCGGGCTTGAGGTTGGCGATGGCGGTGAGCTCGGAGACATTGCCGGACTGCGCGCCGACGCGACCGGCCGAGCCGGCTGTGCCCTTGAGGTCGGGATTATGCTTCGTCACCATCTGCTCGAGGGCGAGCTTGGCGAGCTGTGGCGCATCGCCAACCACTTCCTCGATGCGGCGGCGGATGGCCTGCAAGCGGGTTTCATCGATCTGCGGGGTTTCTTCGGTCTCGGCCATGGCTGGCCTCCTTTCGTGATTGCGTGTGACGATCGGATCGTCAGTCCGGAATGACGTCGATGCTCGCCGGCTCGACGCGCGGTTGCGCGTTCATTTCGTGGCGGTAGCGGGTGGATCGTTCATAGGCGGCGATGCGCACGCGCATGATCGAGCCGAGTGGCTGATGATCGCGGATACCGTGCCAGGGATTGAACGACAGCACATCATCGCCGTAGACGCGCCGCGCCGGCGAATAGGCCTCCTGTGGCGGGATGCGCAGGGTCGCGATCGGCTGGTGCGGCGAAAGGTCTTCCGGCCAGAGCACGGCGGCGTCCTCGACCGGCATCCTGTCGAGATCGGCACAGAGCTGAGCACGGAGCTGATACTCTGCGCCTTGCTCGCGGAAATGTTCAACCACCAGATCGCGCATGGTGGAATCCTCAACCGCGCCGACATCCTTGCCGGTCAGTGCACGGACGTTGTCGGAGAACGGCGCGGCACTGATCTTGGCGATATGGTCGCCGAAGCGGATCGCCGCCATCGAATGATAGGTTTCGCCCAGCAGATGGTTATTGTCGCGAGCGAGCCCGCGCAGCGTGGCGCCGGGCTCGACGCCGACCGCTTCGACTGCCGCCTCCACGCCGCGCGCGACCCCAGCCATCGCTCGCTGGAGAAAGGCCGGGTTCTGGGCATTCTTCTCCAGAAGGCTGATGAGCTGGCGATATTTACCGATCGTGCCGAAGCTCAAGGTCGGGATGTTGACGAGCAGGAAATCCTGGTTGTGGCCCTGGTCTTCGGGGAGAAGCCGCTCGCCATCGACACCGATCACCTTGATCGCCATGCCACGCGGCGCGGGAATGGTATCGGAGTGGATGTCGCCCGGCGCCGAAGAGAGGCGGATCACCACCGGATAGTTGGCGGGTCGGGCGAACAAGCCCTGGCGCAGATGCGAGGGCAGTTCGTGAACGATCAGTTCGCCCTTCAGGAACCCATGGCTTTTGGCATGGGCGTCGCGCACGGCGTGGCGATGACGCTCGAAGGCCCGCCGGTTGGTGGTGGCCATGATCTCGAGGATCTCGGCGGTCAGCCGCTCCTCGTCCTCGCCGAGAACCTCCACGTCCGGGGAATAGCCAATGTAGGTTTGAGCCAAGAGCGCTCCTTCACACTGAGATTTCGTTGCCCAGGAACGATTTCGGGTCGAAATCGCCGTTGATTGCGGATATCAGTTGATATCTGGTTTCACTGAGAACGCGGAACCTCCGAAAAGGTTTCGCACGTCTCGCCCGTTGGTTGGAGAACGAACCCATGCCGCTTACGCGCAAGGACACGCAGCGCCAGACGCGGGACCGGCTGATCGCGGCCGCGCATTCCTCGATTATCGAGGAGGGGGTCGCTGCCATGTCGATTCGCAACATCTGCAGCGCCGCAGGGCATTCGCAGGGCGCCTTCTACTCGAACTTCGCCAGCAAGGATGATCTGCTGGTCGAGATCCTGCAAAGCCATATCCAGGACGAGGTCACACTGCTTCGCGACCTGGTCGCGCACTGCTCCGGCGACGATATCGAGGCGACGCTGCAGGTGCTGGCCGCGCGGCTCGCGAAGTTGGCCGACGAGGCACAATGGTCACTGCTCTCGATCGAATTGCAGCTCCATGCCCGGCGCGATCCGGCTTTCGCCGAGCGGCACCGGGAGGGCAAGGCGGCCTGCTATCGGATGTTCGGTGAGCTCGTCGCCGATCTGACGCAACGCTTCGCACTTCGTCCGGCCTTGCCGCCGATGCACACCGGTATCGGTCTTTACGCGCTCTGGATGGGACTGGCGGTGCAGGGCGATGTCGAAGGCGCCATGCCGCGCGACGAGATGCTCGTCGGCTTCTTCCGCGCCATGGCAGGACTGGGTTCGTCGCATGAGGAGCAGGCGTATTCGTGAGCGGGATCGTTTCAGATCGTCGACGCATCGGCTGCGATGAGCACGGACACCCACTCGTCGGCGAGGTGGATGAGCATCGGCGCTTCCATATCCGCTTCCGCGCCCGGGACGCCGACATCGACGAACTCGGCCATGTCAACAATGCGGTCTGGGTGACCTGGATTCAGGATGCGTCGGTGGCGCATTGGCTGACGGCCGCGCGGCCGCAGGATCGCGACCGGTTCGTCGCGGTCGTGCTGCGCCATGAGGTGGACTATCGCGGCAATGTCCGGGCGGGAGACGAGGTCAGTGCGATCACCTGGGTCGTCCGAGCGCCGCGGGGTGCCCGCTATGCACGATGTGTCGAATTCCATGCCGAAGACGGCCGGACGATCGTCGCCTCGCTGACCCAATTGGCCCTGGTCGATCGGGAAACCGGCAAGCTGGCCCGCGTCCCGGTGGAGGTGGCGGCTCCGTTTCTAAGTGACGATACCGCGCAGAAGGAAATTGGATGAGCGATATCAGGAAAGTGGCGGTTCTCGGCACGGGAGTCCTCGGGAGCCAGATCGCCTTCCAGACGGCCTATAGCGGCTTCGATGTTGTCGCCTACGACATCAGCGAGGAAGCGCTCGAACAGGCGCGCGCACGGCTGGCGGCGCTCGTCGAAACCTACACGAACGAGGTGTCGGGCGCGGCTGGCGGCAAGGCGGCCGGGGCGCTCAAGCGGATCGCTCTACTGAGCGATCTCGGCGCGGCCGTCGCGGACGCGGACCTCGTGATCGAAGCGGTTCCGGAGGTTCTTTCGATCAAGCAGGCGCTCTACGAGAAACTGGCGGGGCTCGCGCCGGACAGGACGATCTTCGCCACCAATAGCTCGACCCTGCTGCCGAGCGACCTGAAGGCTTACACCGGCCGACCGGACCGGTTTCTGGCGCTGCACTTCGCCAACAGCATCTGGAAGTTCAACACCGCCGAGGTGATGGGCACGGACGACACCGATCCGGCCGTGTTCGATGCCCTGATCGCCTTCGCCTCCGCCATCGGCATGGTGCCGATCCCGGTGCGCAAGGAGAAAGCGGGTTACGTCCTCAATTCGCTTTTGGTGCCGCTCCTGAACGCGGCCGCCGATCTGGCGGCCGGCGGCTATGCCGAGCCGGAAGATGTCGACAAGGTCTGGCGGATCGCCACCGGCGCGCCGATGGGGCCGTTCCAGATCTACGACATCATCGGATTGAACACCCCCTACAACATCCTCTCGCATGGCGACGAGCATGCTCAGTCGCTCGCCGCCTGGCTGAAGGAAAACTACATCGACAAGGGCAGGCTCGGCATCGCCTCGGGCGAAGGCTTCTACAGCTACAAGCCCTCCGCAGACTGATCCCAACAAGAAGAACAGGAGTTCGCCATGCACTATAGCAGCGGAAACTATGAAGCCTTCGTGCGTCCCCGCAAGCCCGAGGGCGCCGACAAGAAGACGGCCTGGTTTGTCGGTTCGGGGCTGGCGGGGCTTGCCGGCGCGGCCTTCCTGATCCGCGACGGCGGCGTTTCCGGCGACCGCATCACCATCCTTGAAGAGCTGGAAATCCCTGGTGGCGCGCTCGATGGTCTGGACGTGCCCGAAAAGGGCTTCGTCATTCGCGGCGGCCGCGAAATGGAAGAACATTTCGAGTGCCTGTGGGACCTTTATCGCTCGATCCCCTCGCTGGAGATCGAGGACGCCAGCGTGCTCGACGAGTTCTACCGGCTCAACAAGGACGATCCCAACTTTTCGCTCCAGCGCACGACGCAGAACCAGGGCCAGGACGTGCCCGACAAAGCGCTGTTGACGCTAAACGACAAGGCCCAGAAGGACCTGCTCTCGGTCTTCCTCGCGACGCGCGAGGAGATGGAGAACAAGCGTATCAACGAGGTCTTCGGCGAAGACTTCCTCAAAAGCAATTTCTGGCTCTACTGGCGCACCATGTTCGCCTTCGAGGAATGGCATTCCGCGCTGGAGATGAAGCTCTACCTGCACCGCTTCATCCATCATATCGGCAGTCTCGCCGACTTCTCCTCGCTCAAGTTCAACCGCTATAACCAGTATGAATCGATGGTCCTGCCGCTGGTGAAGTGGCTGACCGATCACGGCGTCACGTTCCGCTACGGCGTCGAGGTCACCGATGTCGATTTCGACATCCAGCCCGGCCGCAAGCAAGCGACCCGCATTCACTGGAAAGAGCGCGGCGTCGAAGGCGGCGTCGATCTCGGGCCAGACGATCTCGTCTTCATCACGATCGGCTCGCTGACCGAGAATTCCGACAATGGCGACCACAGGACGCCGGCGAAGCTCAATGAAGGACCGGCGCCGGCCTGGGACCTGTGGCGCCGCATCGCCGCGAAGGATCCGGCCTTCGGCCGCCCCGACGTGTTCGGCGCCCATATCCCGGAGACGAAATGGGCCTCCGCCTCCATCACTGCCCTCGACGCCCGCATTCCGGCCTATGTCGAGAAGATCACCAAGCGGAACCCCTTTACCGGCAAGATCGTCTCCGCCGGTATCGTCACGGTGAAGGACTCGGCGTGGCTGCTGAGCTGGACGGTTCATCGCCAGCCGCATTTCAAGAAGCAGCCCAAAGATCAGATGATCGCCTGGTTCTACGCGCTCTTTGTCGATTGCCCCGGCGACTTCGTGAAGAAGCCGATGCAGGAATGCACCGGTGAGGAGATCACCCAGGAATGGCTCTATCACCTCGGCGTGCCGGTCGAGGACATTCCCGAACTCGCGGCATCCGGCGCCAGCACCGTTCCCACGATGATGCCCTATATTACCGCCTTCTTCATGCCGCGCCAGGCGGGTGACCGGCCGGACGTGGTGCCGGAGGGCGCGGTCAACTTCGCCTTCATCGGCCAGTTCGCGGAATCGAAGCAGCGGGACTGCATCTTCACCACGGAATATTCGGTGAGAACCCCGATGGAGGCCGTCTACACGCTGATGAATGTCGAGCGCGGCGTGCCGGAGGTCTTCAACTCGACCTATGATATTCGTACACTTCTTGCTGCGATCGGTCCGCTGCGGGACGGCAAGGGCATCGATCTTCCCGGACCGGCCTTCCTGCGCAAGCTGCTGATGAAGAAGCTCGAAGGCACGGAGATCGCCAAGCTGCTCGAAGAGTTCCATCTGATCGAGGAGTGAACAAAGACCGGAAGGCACGCGCGGCGTGTGAAAGGTGATGAATGGCCGACGACGATCAGAAGAGCGAACGCGCCGCCGAGGTGACTGGGGCGCACGGCCATCATCACCATCATGAGCCGGACGGCGAAACGCCGTCCGGTCACGTCGACCATGATCCGGTCTGTGGCATGGTGGTCGATCCCGCCAGGACCGCTCACAAGGCTGAGTATGAAGGCGAGCGTTACGCCTTCTGCTCGGCCGGCTGTAAGGCGAAGTTCGACGCCGACCCCGTGCATTATGCAGCACGGGTAGCGCATGCCGAGCCGCACCATGAGGGTGCTGCTACCCATGGCGATCATTCCCACCCTAGCCACACCCATAGACTTGATCGCCATGAGCATCACCCCGTTGCGGCGTTAACGGCAGCCGTAACGGAGGGCACGATCTGGACCTGCCCGATGCATCCGGAAATCCGCCGGGACGCGCCGGGCAGTTGTCCGATCTGCGGCATGGCGCTGGAGCCGCTGATCGCGGCGGCGGATGCCGGACCCAGTCCCGAACTTGCCGATATGACCCGGCGCTTCTGGATCGGCCTCGCGCTCGCCTTGCCCGTGTTCCTGCTGGAGATGGGCGGCCACCTGATCCCGGCGCTGCACCATCTGGTGCCGATGCACATCTCGATCTGGATCCAGTTCGCCCTGGCGACGCCGGTGGTGCTGTGGGCCGGATGGCCGTTCTTCGCGCGTGGCTGGGCGTCGATCGTCAACCGCAGCCTCAACATGTTCACGCTGATCGCGATGGGGACCGGCGTCGCCTGGGGATACAGCATCGTCGCGACATTCGCGCCGCAGCTCTTCCCGCAGGCTTTCCGTGACGCTGATGGCGCGGTCGCGGTCTATTATGAGGCGGCCGCCGTCATCACCGTGCTGGTGCTGCTTGGTCAGGTTATGGAGTTGCGCGCCCGGGAACAGACGTCCGGCGCGATCCGCGCGCTTCTCAATCTCGCGCCGAAGACCGCACGACGCATCGGGGCAGACGGTGTGGAAGAAGATGTGCCGGTCGAGGCGATTGCGATCGGCGAGCGGCTCAGGGTCCGGCCCGGGGAAACCGTGCCGGTGGATGGCGTGGTCGAGCAGGGGCGCTCATCGATCGATGAATCGATGGTGACCGGCGAATCCATGCCGGTGACGCGCGTAGTCGGCGAAGCGGTCGTAGGAGGGACGCTGAATCAGACCGGCGCGCTCGTCATCCGGGCGGAAAAAGTCGGGCGCGACACGATGCTGGCTCGCATCGTCCAGATGGTCGCGGATGCCCAGCGCTCGCGTGCGCCGATCCAGCGCATGGCTGATCAGGTGTCGGGCTGGTTCGTGCCGGTCGTCATCGCCGTAGCGCTGCTCGCCTTCGCGGCCTGGGGTGTATGGGGGCTAGAGCCGCGTCTGGCGCATGGCCTGATCGCGGCCGTTTCCGTGCTGATCATTGCCTGCCCCTGCGCGCTCGGGCTTGCGACGCCGATGTCGATCATGGTCGGTATCGGCAAGGGGGCGGCCGCCGGCGTTCTGATCAAGAACGCGGAGGCGCTCGAGCGGATGGAGAAGATCGATACTCTGGTGATCGACAAGACCGGGACGCTTACCGAAGGCAAACCGGCGGTGACCCGGATCGTCGCGGCGCCGGGATTTGTCGAGGAGATCATCCTGCGGCTGGCGGCAGGTGTTGAAAAAGCCTCGGAGCATCCGCTTGCGCGCGCGATCGTGGCGGCTGCCGAGGAACGAAAGATCGCCATCCCCGATGTCGCCGATTTCGACTCGCCGACCGGTAAGGGCGCGGTCGGCGTGATCGAGGGACGGCAAGTGGTGCTCGGCAGCACCGCCTTTCTCGCCGAGCATGGGATCGATACGGCGTCGCTCGCCGGGCAGGCGGATGAGTTGCGCCGCGACGGTGCGACGGCGATCTATATCGGGATAGGCAATGCCATCGGCGGCATCTTCGCCATCGCCGACCCGATCAAGGCGACCACGCCTGAGGCACTGAAGGCCCTGCATGCCGAAGGCATCCGCATCGTCATGCTGACCGGCGACAATCGCACCACGGCCGAAGCCGTCGCCAGAAAGCTCGGCATTGATGAGGTCGAGGCCGATGTGCTGCCGGACCAGAAGGCGGCGGTGGTAGAGCGCCTGAAGGCGCAGGGCAAGGTGGTGGCCATGGCGGGTGACGGCGTAAATGACGCGCCGGCGCTCGCCGCCGCTGATGTCGGCATAGCCATGGGATCAGGGACCGACGTTGCCATCGAGAGCGCGGGGGTAACGCTGCTCAAGGGCGATCTCACCGGCATTGTCCGCGCGCGACGCCTGTCGCAGGCGACGATGGCCAACATCCGCCAGAACCTCGCCTTCGCTTTCATCTACAATGCGGCAGGCGTGCCGATCGCGGCGGGGGCGCTCTATCCCACGTTTGGACTGCTGCTGTCGCCGATCATCGCTGCGGCGGCGATGGCGCTGTCGTCCGTCAGCGTCATTGGCAATTCGCTGCGATTGCGCGCCTTGAAGATCTGACGATCGGGCGATCCTCACCTAACGGCCACTGCCACCCGCAAATTGTGCTGAAAGCAAAACCGAGCCGCCAAACTTGAATGATCGTTCCAGAATCGCTATACATGGCTTATGGCAAGACCTCGAGAATTCGATACGGATGCTGCCCTGGACGGTGCGATCGCCGTGTTCAGCGAGCATGGGTATGAGGGCAGTTCGGCGCAGATGCTCGTGGACGCCATGGGCATCGGGCGGCAGAGCCTCTACGCGGCCTTCGGCGACAAGTGGCAGCTCTATTGCGCGGCGGTGCGGCGCTACGGCATGGGCGAATGCGCGGCGCATTTCGAGGCGCTTCGCAGCGGCGCGCGCGCCATCGACGGGATTGCCGCCATGCTGCGCCATGTCGTGGAGACAGCGTACACGCCCTGTCTCGGCGTCGGCTCGACCTGCGAGTTCGGTGCCTCGCGGCCGGACCTGGTCGATATCCATGCGGCACTGGGCAGGACATTGCACATGGCCATCGTCGCCCGCATGCGCGACGCGCAGCGTGAGGGCGATGTTGCAGCCAGCCTCGATCCCGAGGCTCTCGCGCAATTCCTGATCGCCAATATCGCCGGGATCCGCGTCGCCGGGCGTGGCGGCGCCGACCGATCAACCCTGGCTGCCCTGCAGGAGATGGTCATGCGCGCGCTGCGCTGACCCCTTTTTGACCGATTGCGGAACGATCATTCAAGATAGGAGAAAGACATGCGAGCAGTAGTGATGACCGCGACCGGTGGCCGCGAGGTGCTGGAGCAGATCGAGCGACCGGAGCCTGTCGCCGGGCCGGGCGAGGCGCTGGTCGAGATCGCGGTTGCCGGGGTCAACTTCATGGATATCGGCGTGCGTCAGGGGATTGCCTGGACTGACATGCCCAATCCCAAGATCCTGGGCGTCGAAGGCGTCGGTCGAGTTCTGGCAGTCGGCGAAGGCGTCGAGGCTGTTCAGCCCGGCCAGCGTGTCGCCTGGGTCTATGCGCCCGGCAGTTATGCTGAGCGGATCGCGATCCCGGCAACGTCGCTGGTGCCGGTTCCCGATGCGGTCGACGATCGAACGGCGGCCTCGATCATGATGCAGGGGCTGACCGCCAGCCATTTCGCGACCGACTTCTATCCGGTGCAGCCCGGTGATGTTGCCTTCGTTCACGCTGCGGCAGGAGGTGTCGGCCTGCTCCTGACCCAGATCATCAAGTTGCGCGGTGGCCGGGTGATCGGTCGGGTTTCATCTGAGGACAAGGTCGCCGTCGCCCGGGAAGTGGGCGCAGACCATGTCATTGTCGACACGGAAGGGCGATTTGCCGAAGAGGCGCTGCGCCTGACCGATGGAGAGGGCGTCCATGTCGTCTATGACGGATCGGGACCGACGACGTTTCAGGGGTCGCTCGACGTTCTACGCCGCTCTGGCACCTTTTGCTGGTATGGCCCGGTGCTGGGCGGTCCGGGGCCACTCGATATAGGCCGGAGAGATGTCAGCCTCAAACTGGCGATACCGTCATGCCAAGGAGGCCGTGTCAGAGTTCGTCGCACTCCGCAACACCTTCCGGGTGCAGATGGAGCACGCCGCAGATCCCGAGTTTCGTCGGAAGAATCCGTATCTTCGCCAAGACACTTTTTCGCGGCTCGACCACATTCTCGAATGGGATCACCGGATCGAGAACCCCCAGCAGCGTAAGGATGTCATGACGATGTTCAAGGGAGGAGACTACAGCCTTGTCCTAACTTGGCCGGGACAGCAAGTCGAGACCTTTTGATACGCTTGTAGCAGATGTTCTAGACTCTACTGAGGAAGTATTCACGGATTTCACCGCACTCGTAGAAGGTGACGGCACCCTGTATCTTCTGCGCCGTGATCGCCATGGCAACCCGAAGATCAAAAACGACCCGTTGCAAAAACCGGAGATTGGACGTTGTCTTTTGACTACGGTGTCGCCACTGCCGCGGTACGACTAAACCCTGGGACAAGCCATGTACTACTACATCGATGAAAGCGGAAATACCGGTCTTAACCTATTCGACGCAAACCAACCCAAGCTGTTCTATGGAGTGCTCGGCTGCTCGGCCAATCTTGATGTTATTGCTGAACCCTTGCTGACAGAGCTCAGGAAGGAACTGGGCGTCAGGCGTATCCACGCCGCCGAACTCGGTGTAGGGCGCCTTATCCCGATAGCAAAACGGATCGCAGACTTCAGCAAGAAACACGACCTGCGATTCTCTCTGCTCAAGGTTACCAAAGAAGATCACGCGGTGATCAGCTTCTATGACCAGGTGTTCGACTCCGAAATGAACAAGGCCGTGTCTTGGCATCACTACTTCACTCCCCTTCGTTACCCAATGCTAATGAAGGTCGCATTCCTCTTCGATGACCAACTGAGGAAAGACGCTTGGGCAGCGCGTAGGGAAACCAATTCGGCGAAGAGCGCGTCCGCGTTGGTTACAATCTGCAATGCTCTGCTTTCTCGTGTCGATCGGCTTCCCGACGCACGCTCCCGAGAACTTGTTTCAGGCGCATTGAAGTGGGCAGCGGCGAACCCGTTCGAGATCGAGTATGGCGTTGGCAACAAGGACACGGCCCTGCAGATTTCACCGAACCTAGTCGGCTTTCAGCAGGTTATGCAGGTCATGGCCGTGCAGTCAAACAGGAAGGGGCGCTCCATCCGCAAGATCACGGTTGATCGCCAGACCGAATTCAACAAGGCACAAGGCGAACTTGCGAGCTGGTACGAGAGCCTCCGGGCCGTCAAACATAACACCGATTTCGGTCCAGGTATGCCAAAGTTCGATTATTCGATGATGCCGGAAGTCCCACCAACATTTACGCCCGGCGATGAAAGCGCCGGATTGGAATTGGTGGACGTAACCCTGTGGATCACGAAACGTCTGGAGGAAAAAAAGGATGTTCCCACCCAGCTCAGGCACCTGTTTGCCAGCCAGACCAAGCGCGGACTGATCGACGAAGTTTCACTCGAGGCGATAGACAAGCGCTGGCGGCACCTTTTGTCGCTGCCAGTTCCTGACAAGCCCATTCATGGCGATCTCGAAAGACACTTCGAGGAAGTGGAGGAGGCAAGAAAGGCAACGGTTGCTACGCTGGGATGACCGATACTTTATCGTAAATGAAGACCACGCGCTGGCCGATATTCAGCGACGGTGGGCGGCTAGCGAACCCCTGTCGCTACGGTTCGACGTCATCGGCGTCCGGAAATTCACGGTCGGGAGCAGCAGCCGTTCGGCTGAGCAGCCCGGCATCCTCCAGCGCCTCGATGTCGGGCAGATCGCGCAGCGTCTCCATGCCGAAAGCGATGAGGAAGTGTTTGGTCGTAACGTAGGTATAGGGCGCGCCCGGCGTCGGGCTGCGCGGGCCGGAGGCGAGAAAGTTGGCATTGCGCAGGCTGGCGATGGTGTCGCGGCTGACCTCCTTGCCGAAGATTTTTGACAGGTCGCCGCGGGTGATCGGCTGAAAATACGCGATCGCCACCAGCACCATCGCCTCGAAGTCGGACAGCGCCGGCGGCCCTCCCCCCGTCGACGCTTGCGACGCCCGGATCGCGGACGCGTAGGCCGGACGTGTTAGGTGCTGCCAGCCGCCGGCGACAGAGACGATGTCATAGGGCCGGCCCTTCAACTCCTCGCGCAGGTCATCGATGAGCAAATCGATGCTGCAGTCCTTGCCGACGACACGCGCCAGTGTCTCGCGGCTGACCGGTTCGGCCGCGGCAAAGATCACCGCCTCGACGCGCAGCATCCATTCCCGCCAGCGCAGCTCCGGCGGTAGATTCACCAGCTCCCGATCCAACAAGCGTTCGCTTGCGTCCTTCTTCCGAGACGTCCGTGTTTTGCCAGGTTCATCCGGCTTACCCATCGTCACAGCCCATAGATCCGGAACGCGCTGCGGCCGGACAGTTCGCGCACGCCGCCAAAGCCTTCCAGTCTCTCGAACAGCCGGGTCGCCGCCCAGCGTGAGAGATTGCTGCCGGGCGCCGAGGCTGCCACGGCGTCCTCGTTCAGCAGGGCCTCGATGACGGCGCCGGCGCCCTTCGTCCGAACCTTTGGCGCCGCGGTGCGCAGCGTCTCGGCGCGACGGGCGATCTCGCCAGCGGTGCGCAAGGCCGCGCTCGTCCCCTCGACCACAGCGAGGCAGACGGCGCGGGCGAAGGCGGCATCACCCGGGCGCACGCGGCCCCTGCCCCCAAGCGTCTTAAAGGCGGAGCCATAACGCTCGGCCATCAGCAGCGGCACGGCACAATCCCATTTCAGCAGCGCGGCGATCATCCTATCGGCGAGCATCCAAGCGAGCGGCTCGGCATCCGGCCGCACGGCATGGATGGCCGTGACCAGGTCCGCCGCGGCAAGCGGCGCCGGGCGACCGGATTGCAGCGCGTCATCGGCATAGTCGACGGCCGCGGCCAGCCGATCGTCCCAGGCCAGCCCCAACAGGTCGGCGAGCTCGGCCACCGCTTTCGAGGAAAAGGCGGGTTTTCGCGTGGAAAGCCTTTTGGTGGCCAAAAACACCTTTCCGGCTGGGCCGGGATCGTCGCCAGTTGCGGTGAGCAAAAGCGCGTCCCGCAACGCGGGCTCATTCTCGCTGCGGCCCATCAGCCGGACCGCGACGGCGGCACATTTCAGGGCCTGGCGAGAACGCCAGCAGCCGGCCCAGATGGAGGCAGAGCGGACAAGATCGTCGAGCGATTTCAAGGCGATGCCGGCGGCGAAGGCGGCAGCGAGTTCGTCCGGCTCGCGGCCACGCGGCAGGGCCCAGCCGGGCAACGCGGTCGTGAACGTCGGGGCGGCAACAGACGAGGCGACGGGCGAATCCATGGCCAACAGGTTAGACCAAATGTGCGGACAATGCCAGCATTTTGCCTTATAACCGCACGGCTTGTCTCTCCTCTATAATGATGGATAATCTTGCCTTATCGGACATAATTGCATAGGCGTTGGAATGGGCTGAGACATTGCGCAAACCTTCCCTCGCCTGCCACAGGGCGCTTTTAATCGCGGCAGACCTATCATATATATATAGCTAGACAGACTAGCCAGATTGGAACGGACGAATGGATTGGCAGCTACAGGATGCTAAGAACCAGTTCTCGAAAGTTGTTCAGAAAGCCCGCCATGAAGGGCCACAGGAGATCACGGTTCGCGGCGAACGGACTGCCGTAGTACTATCCGCACGCGATTACGATGCCCTGCGTGCTGGCCGACCCACAGTCGTTGATGCACTCCTCGGCGGCCCGGTTTGGGACGACGATCTCGTGAAGGCGGTCGAGACGCGTAGCCAAACCCCCAGCCGGGACGTTGCTTTCTGATGTACCTCGTTGACACCAACATCGTTTCAGAAGCCCGACGCGGTACTGCAGAGGCAGTGTCATGGTTGCGATCCGTCAATCCTCTGAGCGTTTACCTGAGCGCCCTGACGTTAGGTGAGGTCATGCGCGGCATTGCCCTGAAGCAGAAAGCGGACCCGCGCGCGGCAGCTCACCTCGCTGAATGGTTACGCAAACTGCGCCATGATCACCTCGACCGCATCCTGCCGGTCACCGACGAAATCGCTGTCGAATGGGGGCGCATTGCCACGATCCGTCCGCGTGGTGATGTCGATGGCCTGATCGCCGCTACCGCGATCGTCCACGACCTGATCCTCGTCACGCGCAACGTCGAGGATTTCGAAGACACGGATGCTACGGTGATCAATCCATGGGAGATGTAACCGGCGTGAACCTCGCGATATCGAAACACAATGCGCCCGGGCTTGTGTTGTCGACCGACGCTGACCTCCCCTCCCCTGTCGCGCAATCGACACCCGACTTCCCGGCACATTTACAAGATCTCGCCGATCGCGCGCGCGGCTACGTGGACGCAGCCAGTTCCGCGAACACCAGAAAAGCATATGCTTCTGACTGGAAGCACTTTTCCGCCTGGTGCCGGCGATCCAATCTCACCCCCCTCCCCCCACATCCCCGGACGGTTGGACTCTATGTGACCGCCTGCGCATCAGGCGCGGCAGAGCGGCGCGGTAAAGCGAACTCAGTATCGACGATCGAAAGGCGGTTGTCTTCCCTATCCTGGAACTATGCTCAACGCGGCCTCACCCTTGATCGCAAAGACAGGCACATAGCAACGGTAATGGCCGGGATCCGCAACAGCCATGCGAGGCCCCCTGTCCAGAAGGAAGCGGTCATGGTCGAGGATATTCTCGCCATGATCGAAACCCTCGACCGAGGCACGCTACGTGGTTTGCGCGATCGAGCCATGCTGCTGATCGGTTATGCGGGCGGACTTCGCCGCTCGGAGATCGTCGGCCTCGATCTGAAGGCTGACCAGACGGAAGACGGACGCGGCTGGATCGAAATTCTCGACAAAGGAATGCTGATCACCCTGCGAGGCAAGACAGGGTGGCGAGAGGTGGAGATCGGCCGCGGCTCATCCGACGCCACCTGCCCTGTTGCCGCAATCGAAACCTGGATAAAATTCGCCAAGCTCGCGCATGGTCCTCTCTTCCGCCGCGTTACTGCAAATGGAAAGGCTGTCGGGCCGGATCGATTGAACGACAAGGAGGTCGCGCGATTGGTGAAACGCACCGCGATGGCCGCTGGCGTTCGTGGCGATCTGAGCGAGGCCGAGCGGGCCTCCAAGTTTTCTGGCCACTCGCTACGTGCGGGCCTCGCTTCGTCTGCCGAAGTCGACGAACGATATGTGCAAAAGCAGTTGGGCCACGCTTCGGCTGAAATGACCCGCCGATATCAACGTCGTCGCGATCGCTTCCGCGTTAATTTGACCAAGGCTTCAGGTCTCTAACGAAGTCGTCCAACTTCGGCACAGTATACGATCTCAATTGTTGTACCCGGAAACAGCGGCAAGCTCATTACGTGTTTGGCCGCTCTTAGGCGGCGTTTTTCCCAACAATTCTCTTGGACACGTCTTCTATCGGGGCTAATGACTCCACGTTTCCATCGTTTCGCCGACGGCTTGATCGGATTCATTCGGGTCTTCGGTTAAGGGTCGCGTTGATGCGCTACGTCCACTGGGGGCGTCTTGAAGCCAATTCTTGTATCTGCTCCCTGATGGGGGAGCAGAGGTCGCTTCCTTGCGCGAACCCGAAGGCCCGGTGACCTTACATTCAGTCGGCTTTCTGGGTTTTCAAAAATACGGCATAATATTCATCCGCCATCTTGCGTAGCGATCGCCCGATCGCCGCATACTCGAACTCATTGAGGTTTGCCAGCGATGCGCGCCCGGACGGATGCTGGGTGCCGAAGCCTCTGCCAGGCAGAAGAACGATGCCGGTTTCATCTGCTATCCGGAACAGCAGTTCGTTGGCCGAGAACTCCTTTTTCACCCAGGCCGCAAACTTCTGGCCGTAAAGCTTGAGCGAAATCTTCTCGAGATCGAGGAGCGTGTAGTAGTCGACGGAATTCTCGTTGTCGGGCATTTCAATGCCCAGTTCAGCATAGAGCGCCGCCTGCCTGCGCCGGATGACGCCCTTGAGCGAGGTTTTGTAATTCTCGCGCTCATCCATGAGTGCAAACAAGGAGAACAGAACCATCTGCACCTGCTGAGGTGTCGAGAGACCTGCCGTGTGGTTCAGGGCTACGGTTCTGCTGTCAGCGACCAGTCGGTCGATGAACGTAAGGGATGACACATCGGTGATGATCGAGGCGTACCGTTTTTCAAGTGCGGACTTTGCGTCCCCTGGCAGTTTGGAGATGGCCGCGTCGAGAACGTTGTCATGATGAATGGCCACGGTTCCGAGCCGCCACCCGGTCGCACCAAAATACTTGGAATAGGAATACACGAGAACGGTGTTGTTCGGGCATACCGCGAAGAGCGACTTGAAGTTGTCTGCGAACGTTCCGTAGACGTCGTCTGTCAGGATGATCAGGTCCGGGCGGTCGTTTTTCACGATATCGGCGATCTTCTTGAGGCTGCGCTCATCCAGCTTCACGGACGGAGGATTGCTGGGATTGCTGCAGAAGAAAATTTTGACCGCCGGGTCCTTGAGCTTGTCGAGTTCTGAGTCTGGATACTGCCAGCCGGCGTCGGGATCGGCGTTGATGGCAACTTCCCCCAGCCCATAGGTGTCCAGCTCCGGTATTTCGATGTACGGCGTGAAGACAGGCATGCCAATGGCAACCTTGTCGCCCTTCTTCACCAGATGGTTCTGCTTCAACGAGTCGAAGAGATAGGTCATCGCGGCCGTGCCGCCCTCGGTCGCGAAGACATCCACGTCCTTGGCTGAGATGTAGCCGCCCACCATCTCTTTCATGAGGTACTGGCGGACGACCGCCTCGCTGACCTTGAGCATGCGCGGTGGTACCGGGTAGTTGCAGCCGAGGATCCCTTCCACAATCTCGTGAAGGAAGTCAGAGGCCGAAAGCCCGAGCTGGTCACGAACATAGCTGATGGCGCGGCGGAGAAAGTCCACGCCTTCCTGATCATGGTTGTCGGCGATGAAGCGTTCGAACCGCGCCTCGATGCCCTCGATACGCGGAAGCCCCCCGATTCCCTGCTGCATGTAGGAGAACGAAAGCTCCGATTCGTTGGCGGCGAAGAGGCCAAGTCTGAAGAACCCTCGTCGTGGCAGAGTTGCCAGGAAATTCGGGTTCCCACGACCCGCGTTCAGCATGACCACGTCGGTCTTGTTCGATGCAAGCTTGATGAGTTCGTCTTTCAGTTCGAACGGGCTGAGTTTGGCAAACTGGCTGTAGTCAGTCATGGCTTATCTCCGATCTCTTTAAGCAAACGCGACGACGAGAGGCCCCAGCAAGGTCAGGAAGACATTGGCAAGGGCGTAGGTGATGGCGAAAGGTGTAGTCGGAACCGAGTTTCCGGCCTTGTCGAGAATTTCCCCAAATGCGGGGTTGGCGCTGCGCGACCCCGAGAGGGCTCCGGCGAAAACGGCGACGTTGTCGTAGCGCAAAACGTATCGGCCGACGAACATGGTGATGATCAGCGGCACAATCGTTACGATGACGCCAGCCAGGAAGATGGACAGGCCGCTCTGCATGATCGTGGCGACGGCTTGCTGGCCAGATTGAAGCCCGACGACGGCGACGAAACCAGCAAGGCCCAGATCTCGAAGCAATGTCGAGGCCCCGGTCGGGCGTCACGACACGAAAGTGTTGAATCTGTCCGACTTTTGAGAACGTATGGTGATCACGCTGCGAGGATGGATGTTT
>NZ_JARRIR010000033.1:0-7879 GCF_029601685.1 Rhizobium sp. YJ-22
CACATTGTTGTACTCCGGCAGCAGATCAGCGTATTTCGCCTGTCGCAGACCGGCAACCAAAGCGTCTTTCTGGGCGATCTGAGCGGCCCAATCAACCACGCGCGCGCCGCTTTCGATCCCATCAAACCGGGCAGCCGCATCGTTGGCGTGACGTACAGCCTCCGTGGCCCGGATCAGGGCTTTCGAGGGCACGCAGCCGATGTTGACGCATGTACCGCCGATCGTGCCATGCCCGACAAGAGCCACTTGGGCGCCTAGTTCGGCGGCCGTGATCGCGGCGGAGAAACCGGCCGAGCCAGCTCCGACGACCACAAGATCATAACGGCCGTTGCCTTTGTTGGAAGTTGGAACGTCGCAAGCTTCACACATTCAATTCACCTTTGTTGTCTTGTTATTCATCGAGCAGCAATTGGCATCCGCTGATGAGGCGGAACGCCGACGCCGGTAAAGATAAAGTGCGGACGCCCCAATCGCGGCGAGAGCGATCGGGATCAGCACATAGCCGGCCGCTGCGAACCATGCGGAAAAGCCAAAAGAGCCAGCGGCGACCAAAAGAAATGGCGCGGCGCAACAGATGACGGCGAGAAACCCGACTTCGCCAAGGCCGATGAACTTTCCATCTGTCATGCTGAACCTCCTTACTGCGAAACGCCGGACGGATAGCCAGCATTGGTGGTTGCGGTGATCAGCGCGGCGACATTCGTCTGGCTGTCGTCAAAGCGCACCTTCGCGATCGCCGCGCCGGTCGCCTCCGATACATCAACATCGAGCACGCCTGGAACGTTGCTGAGCGCCCGCTTCACAATCGGGCCGCAGAGTTCGCAGGTGGCATTGGCAACATTCAAGGTTACGGTCTGCTCGGCGGCAAAAGCGTGACCACCCGTCAGCAGGGACGCAGTAAGGGCAATGAGGGGCAGGATTTTCATGAGATTCTCCTTGGGATTAAGCATCGAGGACAAGGCGGGCGGCGTAGGGAAAGCCCACGGCGATAATGATCAAGACAGTTGCGACCCAAAGGCCGATCTTGGCGTTCCGATGGGATGATGGACGCGCGCAGTAGGAACCCTTGGCGCATTCAGCCGCCTTCGGCCTGCGATAGACGAGATAGAAACCGTAGCCGAGGCAGGCGAGCGCGATCGTGATAAACACAGGCTGGTAGGGTTCGAACGCGGTCAAATTGCCGATCCACGCGCCGCTGATGCCAGCGAAGAACAAGGCAAAGGGCAGCACGCAACAGGTTGCTGCGCCCAGTGCCGCAACGATGCCGCCGACCGACAGCAATGCTGCCCGATCAAAACCCTTTTCGGCTGGCTCTGTGACTGTATTTGCCAGCGTCCGTGTTTCATCCTGCATCATCGTTCACATGCTCCCGCAATTGATCTATCGTGACCCTAGTGCCTGTAGCGACTACAGGGTCAAGCGAGAAATTTTCACGGATTTGTGCGAGCTATGTGATGACACAGAATGATGAATTTTCGATCGGCGTGCTGTCCGAGCGCAGCGGCGTCAACATAGAGACGATCCGCTATTACGAGAAAATCGGCGTCATGCCGAAGCCCGCCCGCAGCGCAGCGGGTTATCGTATCTACACAACTGAACACGCAAGGCGGCTGCATTTCGTGCGGCGCGGCCGTGAACTCGGCTTCAGCCTGGACGAGCTGCGCGGCCTGCTTCGCCTGGTCGATGGGCATACCTACACCTGCCGGGAGGTCCATGCGCTCACCATCGAACATTTGAAAGATATCCGTCAGAAAATCGCCGATCTGCGGCGTCTGGAGCGGGCCATGTCGAATATGGCGGCGCAATGCACCGGCGATCAGGTTCCAGAATGTCCGGTCATAGATGCCCTTTTTGAAATGCGGTCAATCAAGCGTTCCCGCTCCGTTCAAGCTTAGCGTACGATTTCGAGCAGCTCTTGTTCTGACCCCATATTGCCGCCAGCGCGCCGCGCGACAGGCGGAACCTCGCCACCCTGCGCGAATATCTCACCCTCGCCCCTGAAGCCTTCGCGGCGCTCCTGAAGGACATGCAGGCATCAACGGCCGCCTCCGGCCTGATCGCCCGCGCTGCAAACCGCCACCTCGGCAAATCCGACCGCGAGGCGGCCGGCGTCCTCTCGGCCGCGCAGCGCCATACCCATTTCCTCGACAGCCCGCGCATGGTCGCCGTCCTCGACCGATCCGATTTCGGCTTTGCCGATCTCAAGCGCCGCAACGTCTCGGTGTTCCTCGTCCTGCCGCCCGATCGGCTCGCCACCTATTCCCGCTGGCTGCGCCTGCTCGTCGCGCAAAGCCTCACCGACATGGCCCGCGATCCCGCCAAGCCGGCCGTGCCGGTCCTCTATCTGCTCGATGAGTTCGCCGCCCTCGGCCATCTGGCCCCCGTCGAGCGCGCAATGGGCCTCATGGCCGGCTACGGCGTCCAGCTCTGGCCGATCCTGCAAGACGTTCACCAGCTCCGCGCCACCTACGGGCAACGCGCCGGCACCTTCCTGTCAAATGCCGGCGTCCTACAGGTGTTCGGCGTCAACGATCACGACAGCGCCCGGCTTGTCTCCGATCTGCTCGGGCAGGAAACCGTTGTGTTCCAGACCATGAGCCGGGCGCTCGATTCCGATAAATCCGGCATCTCCTACGGCGAGCAACACACGGCCCGCCCGCTGCTGACCCCCGATGAGGTCCGCAACCTGCCGCAGCATGTCGAATTGCTGTTCCTCGCCGGGCAACGGCCGATCGTCGCCGGCAAGCTCGCCTATTATGCCGATGCAGAGTTCCGGGGGCTGTATGACGCTGCCTGACGTGACAAGAAGCGGACCCGGCGCATAGCGCCGGGACTTTGTTACGAACGGCCCTCCGGCTCTCTACGGCGCTATTGGGGAGCGCGTTCGCCTCCGGGCCGGCGCGGCTTGCGCCGCGATCCACCCGCCGACCTGGTGCAAGCTCTATTCAGGGAAACGCCACGGCCGCGACGATAGCCCCCCGGCCGGCCCGCTCTCATCATCTAGGGCCGTAGGGACGGCCGGGGGGCGGGCCACGCGCGCAAGCATTAGCGTATTTAGCTATTTACGTATCAACGTGCATAAGGCTCGATCGGCGGCAATCCGTGCTGTGCCAGAACCGCCGAAAGCCCGGCCTCGGCCATCGCCTGAATTGTCGTTCCCTCTGCATCCGCGAGCTGGCGAAGGCGCTGCCAGTCCGATCGCCGGACCTTGACCGTAAGCGCGACAGTCTCGCCCCCTCCCCTCTTTCGCCTCGGCGTCGGGATTTCCACGGCCGGGCGATCGTCCTCGATCGCTGCAAGGCTGGTGGCCTCCGCGCCGGCCTTCGGGCGGGTGAAGGCCGCGAGGCCGGTTGCTTTCTTTGCCATAGGTTTCGCTCCTTCAATACGCGCTTACGTATTTAGCTATTTACGTTCTAACGTGCCTTTAATCCACGCCCACAAAGCCCGGATTTCCTCCGCTGCTTTCCCTTCGGCCTCGAACTCCGTCACGGCGCTGCCAGTCGTGACGGCGCGGGCGAACGCGCGCCGGTCGGTAATCTCGCCGGGAACGATCGGCAGTCCGTAGGCTTCCAGCGCCGCGCGCGTCTCCCCGATCTCGGGCGCACGGAACGGGCAGGCAGACAGGACGAACGCGCCGCGCACTTTCGCGGCCGCCACGATCTCGACGGCGGCCGGGACCGCAGCGAGGTCAAACGCGGACGGTCTGACCGGAATCAAGACCAGCTCCGACCTTCGGGCGATCTGGCCGGCCGCCGGGGCGGCATGGGGCGGGGCGTCCACTACGGCCAAGGTCATGCCCTCGCCCTCGGCCGCCCTAAGCGCGGCGTCCAGCTCCCCGGCCTGCGCCGTGGCGACGATCGGCGTTCCGGCTTCCCGCGCGCTCGCCCATGCGGTCGCGCTCTCCTGTGGGTCCGCGTCGATGACGCAAACCCGTTCGCCGGTCGCCTCGGCCGCCACGGCGGTATGAACCGAAAGCGTGGTTTTTCCGCTCCCGCCCTTCTGGCTCAAAAACGCAATGACGTTCATGCGTCAATCCTTCTTTGCGTGAATACGTATTGAAGCATATAGCTAAGGACGTTACTACGTCTTTAAGCTAGTGCGGCCATTCCTCGGCCGGCCAGTCGCGCGACGTGTGGATGACGCGCACGATCACGACGCTTTCCCGGCCCCCCACGTCCCGCAGCTCATAGGCGATGATGTAGGGATGACGGGCGAGGGACTTTTCATAGGTTCCGCTCACCCGCCCCGGCCGGCCGGTCGCAAATTCGCCGAGCTTGTTCCCGGCGTCCTCGATCGCATCCACGACCCGTTCGGCGGCGAATGGGTTGTCCTCTGCGATATAGCGCAGGATTTCGAGGTTATCCCGCTGCGCCTCAATCGACCAGACAACCGGCCTCATCCGCGCGCGGCTTTCCGGCGCTTCGCTTCCTCGATAACCTCACGCATTTCCGCGACGGCCTGCGCATGGGGGATCACTCGGCCGGCCGCTGCATCAGCCATGCCGCGCTTGATACCGTCGATGATTTCAAGCTCGCGATCGACATAGGCGGCGACGGCCTCGCCGGCGAGGAAGGATTTGCTTCGCTGCGTGTCGTTCGCGATCCGGTCGAGCTTTTCTTTCACATCGGGCCTAACCCGAATCGTCATGGTGGTGCTGGCGGTCATGGAATCGCCTCCGTGTGTTGAATTGTGTACACTCTAGCACGTTTTCCCGGCCGCCGCCATCGCCTTCTATCAAGGTAATACGTTTACACGTCAATACGTATTAACGTAAATAATTAAGCGCCGACCTTGCCCTTCACTCCCTCTCGAAAGCCATAGGACGCTGGTCGCAGGCGCGAGCGGTGCGGATTAGGTAGTGGGGGTGCCGTTTCCCGGCCCGCCTATACGCGGGCCGGAACCGCCGCAGGGCTGCGTAAGCAGCCCGAACAGCGGCGACCGCTTATGTTTTGCCTCTTAGATAAAGATCAGATGGGGATTCAGTCTGGTTATCGGACTCACGTTTCATGAAGTTTTTCGCCATGCGCACAAGGGCCTGTCCTAGCGGGCTATCGCCGGCGTCGATCTGCGTTCGCTCATCGAGGGGCAGGGTGGTCTTGTAGGCGTCGATTGCCTCGCTCCAAGCCCGCTGATCCTGTCCATGATCGGCGGGCGGGGGTGGAGCCTTGCCGAACCGTCCAAGGAACTGCCGGGCCTTCTCCGGCAGGGACAGGCGATAGGCGTTGCTGGCCTGCTGCACCTGTGGGCCGCGCCCTTCGTTCCCGGTCGGCTCATAGCGCCGCAGCCAGTCAATGAAGCCATGCGCCCGCAGATTCTTCAGCGCCCGCACGATCGTATCGCGCGACCGGCCTAGCCGATCCATGATCGTGGTGATTGACGGCTCAAGCCGGCCGGTGCGGAAGTCGATGAGATTGACGAACAGCCGCAGCACGTCCAGCGCCACCGATCCTAGCGGCCCGCTGCGCTCGCCCTTCTCGTGCAAGCCGGCCTCGTTGTAGATTTCGGCCGCCTTCAAGATCGCCTGCACGTCCTTGCGCGTCGTCGGCCGCCATATGCGGCCCTCCGATCGTCCCCGGATATGGCTATGCCGGCGAACTGGTGTCGGGCAGCGTGGGGCAGGGGGCGGAAAGATCAACCCTAGCGCGGTCTGTCCCGATCCCCGCAGGGCGGCCCGGCGCTCATGGGCGAGCGTCGTAAGCTCGCCGGCCTCGTCGTCGGTGAGCTGGCCCGCGCCGTATCGAGTCCAAACCTCCCGCATGATTTCATCAAGCGCGTTCCCGCGCGCGCAGCCGATCGCGGCCGCGTAGTGCGTCCTCAACATATGCCCTCGTCCTTCCTTTTGAAGGACATGACAGCGCGGACGGCAGGCACAGCTTTCCCCGTTTCCGCAAGAATCAATCTTGCGAATTGGAGTGCTCTAGCGTAGATAAGGGGAGACTTTGATGGCCCCGGCTCTACGGTGTGTCTGACGGCCTATAAAACGCTCGACCGCGCCAACGGTCGGGCGTTTTGCCGTTATGTCCCTTGCTTCGCTTCGATATAGAACCTCAACGCTTCCTCGATGATCGGCGCGCGCCCTCGCAAGCCCGCGTCGTCCTTCAGGCGGTCAATCGCCGCGACCAGCTCGCCGGGCAGATCGGCCTGCACAAGAATCCGGCCCTCCGCGCGCCAACGGGCGCGCAGGTTTCGGACACTTTCCAGCTTAACTTGTTCTCGGGTGCGACTCGCCATGTCTACATGAAGAGACGAAATCGCCCGATTCTGCAACCCTTTGCGTAAGGGGGCGAGAAAGGCACTACTTCTAGGGCCGGGCGACTAAACGTAGTTGCGTCAATGCGTATCCACGTCAATGCGTTCTATGGCCCGGTAGAGGGTAGAGCGATGCACACCCAAGAGCCGGGCAACCTCGGCCGGCTTCTTGTCCTCGCTGATGAGCTGGCGGGCGTGTGCGATCTGCTCGGCCGACAGGGCAGGGGGGCGGCCGAACCGAACGCCCTTCGCCTTCGCCGCCGCGCGGCCGGCGCTCGTGCGCTCATGGATCAAGCTGCGCTCGAACTCGGCAACGCCGGCGAAGAAAGTCAGCACCATGCGCCCGGCCGGCGTCGTCGTGTCGGCCCACGGCTCGGCCAGCGAACGCAAGCCGGCCTCGGCGTGGCCGATCCGCTCAGCAATGTCGAGAAGATCGCGCGTCGATCGGGCGAGGCGATCAAGCCGCGTCACCGTCACCACGTTCCCGGGCTGCAAATGGTCCAGCATCTTCGCCAGCTCGCGGCGGCCGCGCTGCGCGCCGGATGCCTTTTCCTCGAACACGCGCTTGCAGCCGGCCGCTTTCAGCGCCGCGCGCTGCTGGTCGAGAGTCTGGCCGTCGGTCGAGACGCGGGCATATCCGATAAGCAAGGGCAGGGGCTTCCTCGTGGGCGACATGCCCGGAATCTACCTCGTGCAAACCGTCGCGGAAATCCCTATTATGCGACAAGAAAGCTGTCGCGGGTTTTGGAATTTTTGCGACAACGCAGCATCATCGAAATTGGTTGAACAATGAAGTCGCCTGAACTCCACATACTTGAGAGAATAGAAGCCCTCCGCGCCGAACTCGCACGTCCTGTTGTCGTGGCGCTTGACGGGGGAAGCGGCTCCGGTAAGTCAACGATTGCGGCAAGGTTGGCGAAGCTGACCGACATAGCCTTGGTTACGCTCGATGATTTCTATCAAACGCAGGTTCCCGAATCCGAGTGGCCTCACAAAACCGTGGCGGAGCGGTTGAATCGCGTTTTTGAGTGGGACCGCGTTCGCGAGGCAATAGAGCCTCTACGCAAGGGGGAACCTGCACAGTGGCGAGCTTTCGACTTCATGCAGGGACTAGGCCCGGATGGCACTTACAGCCTCAAGAACGAATTTACCGAAGTCGCGCCAGCGCCCACGATTCTGCTCGAAGGAGCTTATTCCGCATCTCCGTTCCTTCGGGATTTGATCGACCTCGCCGTGATCGTGGATGTGCCGACCAAAGTGCGGCATGAACGGACTGCTGCGCGCGAACAGGGCGCGGAGGGCTTTTTAGCCGCGTGGCACGCTGTTTGGGACGATGTTGAAAGCTACTATTTCGAGCGCGTCTGCCCGCCAAGGTCTTTTGATCTGGTGATCCAGAATTAAATTCCTTCGCGCCCCTTATGTCGCGCAAATCCTGAAACCTGCACCACGTCCGCAGCGGCGCGGAATCCGGGCCGCGACGTGTCGCGAAAGTCAGTCGCACAAGTTTGACTTTCGCACCTGATTTTTGCGACAGATTTTTCCCTGCAAAATCAGCGCCGGCGATTTTGTCGCAAAAATCAGGACTTGTGCGACATGTCGTTTTCAGAAGACGGCTGCACTGAACGTCAGA
>NZ_JARRIR010000033.1:7914-8486 GCF_029601685.1 Rhizobium sp. YJ-22
CATCAGGCAACGACGGGCTGCTGCCGGCCATCAGCGGACGCAGGGAGGACTTTCCGCAACCGGCCGTTCGATGCGGCACCGATGGCCTTCGCGCAGGGGTAGTGAATCCGCCAGGATTGACTTGCGCTGCCCTACCTCTCACTAGTGAGGGGCGGCAGCGCATCAAGCGGTGAGCGCACTCCGGCACCGCCAACTTTCAGCACATGCGTGTAAATCATCGTCGTAGAGACGTCGGAATGGCCGAGCAGATCCTGCACGGTTCGAATGTCGTAACCGCTGCGGAGCAAGGCCGTCGCGAACGAGTGGCGGAGGGTGTGCGGTGTGGCGGGCTTCGTGATGCCTGCTTGTTCTACGGCACGTTTGAAGGCGCGCTGAAAGGTCTGGTCATACATGTGATGGCGACGCACGACACCGCTCCGTGGATCGGTCGAATGCGTGTGCTGCGCAAAAACCCAGAACCACGGCCAGGAATGCCCGGCGCGCGGATACTTCCGCTCAAGGGCGTCGGGAAGCGCAACGCCGCTGCGGCCCTCGGCCTGGTCCTTCAGCCACCATGCCCGTGCACGCGACAG
>NZ_JARRIR010000033.1:9201-9734 GCF_029601685.1 Rhizobium sp. YJ-22
CGCATGGACACAACGCAGGTCACATTGATACACAAAATTCTAGCTGCGGCAGATGAGCGAAATCTGCCGCTCTGGATCGGTGGGGGCTGGGCGATCGATGCACGGCTAGGGCGTGTAACACGCAAGCACGATGATATTGATCTGACGTTTCCCGGCGAGAGGCGCGGCGAGCTCGAGGCAATAGTTGAAATGCTCGGCGGGCGCGTCATGGAGGAGTTGGACTATGGATTCTTAGCGGAGATCGGGGATGAGTTACTTGACTGCGAACCTGCTTGGTGGGCAGACGAAGCGTATGAAATCGCGGAGGCTCCGCAGGGCTCGTGCCCAGAGGCGGCTGAGGGCGTCATCGCCGGGCGGCCAGTCCGTTGTAACAGCTGGGAGGCGATCATCTGGGATTACTTTTACTATGCCGATGAAGTACCACCAGTGGACTGGCCTACAAAGCACATAGAGTCCTACAGGCTCGCATGCACCTCACTCGGGGCGGAAAAGGTTGAGGTCTTGCGTGCCGCTTTCAGGTCGCGATATGCGGC
>NZ_JARRIR010000033.1:10142-18801 GCF_029601685.1 Rhizobium sp. YJ-22
TGATGCGTGGGGCTTTGTAGGTATGGGGCTCATAATTGCTGCCTTTTTGCTCGCCCGATCCCCATCGTGGAAGTCGCTGCGGAGGCCGACGCCATGGTGACGGTGTTCGGCATTCTGAATCTCACCGAGGACTCCTTCTTCGATGAGAGCCGGCGGCTAGACCCCGCCGGCGCTGTCACCGCGGCGATCGAAATGCTGCGAGTCGGATCAGACGTCGTGGATGTCGGACCGGCCGCCAGCCATCCGGACGCGAGGCCTGTATCGCCGGCCGATGAGATCAGACGTATTGCGCCGCTCTTAGACGCCCTGTCCGATCAGATGCACCGTGTTTCAATCGACAGCTTCCAACCGGAAACCCAGCGCTATGCGCTCAAGCGCGGCGTGGGCTACCTGAACGATATCCAAGGATTTCCTGACCCTGCGCTCTATCCCGATATTGCTGAGGCGGACTGCAGGCTGGTGGTTATGCACTCAGCGCAGCGGGATGGCATCGCCACCCGCACCGGTCACCTTCGACCCGAAGACGCGCTCGACGAGATTGTGCGGTTCTTCGAGGCGCGGGTTTCCGCCTTGCGACGGAGCGGGGTCGCTGCCGACCGGCTCATCCTCGATCCGGGGATGGGATTTTTCTTGAGCCCCGCACCGGAAACATCGCTGCACGTGCTGTCGAACCTTCAAAAGCTGAAGTCGGCGTTGGGGCTTCCGCTATTGGTCTCGGTGTCGCGGAAATCCTTCTTGGGCGCCACCGTTGGCCTTCCTGTAAAGGATCTGGGTCCAGCGAGCCTTGCGGCGGAACTTCACGCGATCGGCAATGGCGCTGACTACGTCCGCACCCACGCGCCTGGAGATCTGCGAAGCGCAATCACCTTCTCGGAAACCCTCGCGAAATTTCGCAGTCGCGACGCCAGAGACCGAGGGTTAGATCATGCCTAGCATTCACCTTCCGGCCGCCCGCTAGCGGACCCTGGTCAGGTTCCGCGAAGGTGGGCGCAGACATGCTGGGCTCGTCAGGATCAAACTGCACTATGAGGCGGCGGTTCATACCGCGCCAGGGGAGCGAATGGACAGCGAGGAGCCTCCGAACGTTCGGGTCGCCTGCTCGGGTGATATCGACGAGGTTGTGCGGCTGATGCACGACGCTGCGGCGTGGATGTCCGCCAAGGGAACGCCCGCCTGGGACGTCGCGCGGATCGACCGGACATTCGCGGAGACCTTCGTCCTGAGATCCGAGCTCCTAGTCGCGAGTTGCAGCGACGGCATCGTCGGCTGTTGCACCTTGTCGGCCGAGGATCCCGAGTTCTGGCCCGACGCCCTCAAGGGGGAGGCCGCATATCTGCACAAGCTCGCGGTGCGACGGACACATGCGGGCCGGGGTGTCAGCTCCGCGCTGATCGAGGCTTGCCGCCATGCCGCGCGAACGCAGGGGTGCGCCAAGCTGCGGCTCGACTGCCACCCGAACCTGCGTGGCCTATACGAGCGGCTCGGATTCACCCACGTCGACACTTTCAATCCCGGCTGGGATCCAACCTTCATCGCAGAACGCCTAGAACTCGAAATCTAACGTCCGTTCGGGCATCGAGGTCCATGTCGGGGTGGGACGGGCCCGTGGCTTCAAGATCACTTGCAGTCCGACCGCGATGTCTTGGTTGCGCGAGAGGTTGTCGACAGGCCATGCTGAGTGTGCGATGGTTGATCGCTTCCTCGCCGCTCTCCACGGCGACGATGGCCGCCGCCATCAGCAAGTGCGCCAGTTCCCCTATGGTGCCCTCGCTGCGTGTGAGCAGGTAGCGAGCCATGTCCAGCGTGGCAATTGGGGAAGGCCGGCGCAGCGGGAGCGAAGCGGCGAAGCTGGCCAGCAGTGAGCAGCAATCGTCGTTGGCCTCCCATACCGGCAGCATCATCGGCTCGAAGCGATTTTCCAACTGGTCATCGGAGCGGATGGCTAGGTAGGCGTCGCGCGTGCCTACCCCAACCAACGGGATGCGCAGTTCGTTGCCGAGGAAGCGCAGCAGGTTGAGGAATTCCCGGCGGTTGACGCTGTTGCCGGCCAGCACGTTGTGCAGCTCGTCGATCACCAGCATGCGCACGCCGACCTTGCGCAGCAGTGCCAGAGCCAGTTGCTCCATTTCCGGCAACCGTGGGCGTGGGCGCAGCGGCGCGCCCATCGCGGCGAGCAGCGCGACGTAGAAGCGGATCACGGACGGCTCGGACGGCATCTGCACGACCAACACCGGGATGTGCTCCTGGTCGGCGTCGGAGCTGGCCGGGTGGGTGCGGCGGAACTTCTCGACGATCATCGACTTGCCATTGTTGGTCGGGCCAACCAGCAGCAGGTTGGGCATGCGTTGCTTGTTTGGCCACGCATAAAGGGCTTCCAGCCGGTTCAGCGCCTCGACTGCGCGCGGATAGCCGATCCAGCGGTCGGCGCGAAGGCGCTGGATGCGCTCGTCCGCCGGAAGACGGGCCAAGCCCTGGGCCGCCGGCAGCAGGTGGGACAGGTCGATGATGGGATATTCGTCCACGGCTACCACTCCTCAATCTGGTCGAACGGTTTGGCGGGTGGCAAGTTGTCTGCCTGCGGGTCGGCAATATCCGTATCCGGCGGAACGGGCTTGTCCGGCCGAGCTGATGTCTTGAGGTGCTGGCGGCGATCCGCGTCACGCCGCGCCTTGCGTGTGGCCTTCTGCGCGCTGGTCACAATCTCACGCATCTGGCCGATCATGCGGAACAGCGCCGACTCATCCACCTGTTCGCGCCCTTGCTGCCGCAGTTTCGCCAGCGCCTGCCGTTGTTCCCAGAGGGTGACAGCCGGATGCGACAAGGTACGGTAGGGAATTTCCAGGTAATGCTGTCCCTCCGGTTCCAGGACCCAGATACGGCTGATGTCGCGCGGATCGCGCCGGATCAGAAAGGACGGCCAGCGTTCACGCCGCGCAATCCACGGCTTGAGCGCATCGGCGTAGTAGTGGATGTGGTCGATGACAAAGCCGGTGCGGGTCAGCGTGCGCCGGAGGATCGGCAGAAAATCGACCAGGAACGAAGTAGCGCGTGTGACGACGGCCGGTACGCCGACACGCGCCACGGCCTCGGCCCAGCGCGCGGCCGGCGGTTGGAGCAGGCCGTTGTGCACCGAACCGTGGTAGGTGCCGACCGCCAATGTGAGCCAGCGCTCTAGCTCGCGCAGCGTCAGGGCGGCCTTGTTTTCGGAATCGTAGTCGCCGCGCTGGTCAGGGTTGGAGAAGGTCGTTCCCGGCAGTTCGTCGTGAATCATCTGCATCGCCGTGCCGATGATCCGTTCCACGATGCCGCCATAGTGCGGCTGTCCCAGCGGGCGATAGTCCAGCCGGATGCCATGCTGCTCGCAACCCCGGCGCAGGGCCTCGCTCTTGAACTCGGCCGCGTTGTCTAGGTAGAGCAGCAAGGGCTTGCCGCTCATCTGCCAATCCATTTCCACGTTCAGTCCTTCCAGCCAAGGGCGCTTGTCGCAGGCGACATGCACGAGGCACAGGCCAACCGAAACGGCAGACGGCGCTTCCAGCGTGACGACCATGCCGAGCACGCAGCGGGTGAACACGTCGATGGCGAGGGTCAGGTACGGGCGGCCAATAGGTTGCCGGTCGCGGTCATCGACCACGATCAGGTCGATGACCGTATGGTCTATCTGCACCTGCTCCAGCGGCGCGGTCACGGCAGGAGGCTCGCCGCCCACACCTTGTAGGTCACGAGCGGCATCCTGGCCTTCCCGCCGGCGGATGACCTTGCGCGGGTCAAGGCTAGCGATCCGTAAGGCCACGGTATTGCGCGCCGGCACTCGCAGTTTTTGAGCCTTGCACACCTGAGTGACTTCGCGGTGAAAGGCCGCTAGGCTGCGCTTCTGCTTGGTCAGGAACCGCTTTTGCAGTAGCTCGTGGATGACGCGCTCGACCGGTTCCGGCAAGCGCCCCTTACCTTTACCTCCACCGGACTGGCCGGGCACCAGATCCGTCACGAGGCCGCTGCCTTGCCGGGCACGCCGGATCAGAACGTATACCTGGCGCCGAGACAAGCCCAGCGCCTGAGCCGCCATATCGGCCGCTTCGTGCCCGACCGTCTCCGACTGCGCCAACGGACTGATGATCTCCGCACGACGGCGCGCACGCTCCCAAGCCTCATCAGGCAGAGTGGCCACGCCTTGTTCTGGAATCCGTGGGGTGTCCGTCGCCATGCTCACCTCGCTTTGGTGCACACGAGTATTGAGCATAGTCGAGATTGGTGCAGATCACTTCTGATATTGAACTGTCAGGAGCTGGCTGCACAACAGCCATTACGCCCAATCAACTGGTGCAGTCGTCTTCTGAAAATGACAGTCGGCCATTGTCTGAAGTTCCTCACGGGCAGGCGCTTGATACTTTACTAACTTGTCTGTAAAGTTTGGCTACTCTCACTGAATGGTGCTATCATGCCTGCCGCCCACTCGAACCGCTGGGTTCTTCTGGTGACCGTCGCCGCCGGTCTCCTGCTTATCGTTCTGGACAATTCGGTCCTCTACACGGCCCTGCCTACCCTGACGCGCGAGCTTGGCGCGACGGCAACGCAAGGGTTGTGGATCATCAACGCATACCCCCTCGTCATGGCCGGCCTGCTGCTCGGCACCGGGACGCTGGGTGACAGGATCGGTCACCGGCGCATGTTCCTCATCGGCCTCGTGCTGTTCGGTGTCGCGTCGATTGTGGCGGCCTATTCGCCTACAGCGGAAATCCTGATCGGGGCGCGGGCCTTTCTGGCGGTCGGCGCGGCGGCGATGATGCCCGCGACACTCGCCCTCATCCGCGTCACCTTCGAGGATGACCGGGAACGCAACATCGCCATTGCGATCTGGGGGTCGTTGTCGGTCGTCGGCGCTGCGCTCGGACCGATCATCGGCGGTTTTCTGCTCGGCCATTTCTGGTGGGGGTCGGTGTTCCTCATCAATGTGCCGGTAGTGGTCGCTGCCTTCATTTCGGCGCTGATCGTTGCGCCGAAGGTGGCCGGCGATGCGACCAAGCCTTGGGACGTGGTGTCGTCGTTTCAGGCATTGGTGGCGCTGTCGGCTTTTGTGATCGCGATCAAGGAATCTGCCCATGCCGGGCAGTCGTGGGCCGTCCCCGCTATTTCGCTGCTGGTTGCCATCCTCGCCGGAGCGCTGTTCGTCCGCCGGCAACTGCGCCTGCCGTTCCCGCTGCTCGACTTCTCGATCTTCCGCAATGCCGCGTTCACATCGGGCGTTCTAGCGGCCGCGTTCTCCCTGTTCGCCATCGGCGGTGTTCAGCTTGCTACGACGCAACGCTTCCAGCTCGTTGCGGGCTTCACGCCGCTGGAAGCCGGGATGCTGGTTTCGGCGGCGGCGCTCGGATCATTGCCGACTGCGCTGCTCGGTGGTGCATTCCTGCATCGTATTGGCCTACGTATCCTTATAGCTGGCGGGCTTGCGGCGGGATCGCTGGCGGTCCTGCTTGCGACATGGGGCATCACTCATGGCCTTGGCTGGCTGATCGCCGGTCTGGCGCTGACCGGTGCCGGCGTAGGTGCAACAATGTCGGTGGCATCAACGGCTATTGTGGGCAATGTGCCTGTGCATCGCGCCGGCATGGCGTCGTCGGTCGAGGAAGTGTCCTACGAGTTTGGCAGTCTGTTCGCTGTCACAATTCTCGGAAGTCTTTTGGCCTACCTCTATACGGTCAACGTCGTGTTCCCCGCCGGAACCTCGGAAGCGGCCCGCGACAGCATGGCGTCGGCGCTGGTCTTTGCCAACGAGGCGGGGGCCGATGGTGTTGTCGTGCGTCAAGCGGCAGGAATCGCATTCGACCACGCCTATACGGTCGTCATGTACGTGGCGGCGGGTGTTCTGGCCGTGGGTGCCCTGATCACCGGCATCCTGTTGCGGCGCTACGGTCCCGGCTCGCAATCGTCAGCCTATCCCACACAACACTAAGGAAGCCGACATGGCGAGAGCCAGCAAGCGCCTCGAAGTGCTTGAAGCCATTGTGAGCATCATCGAGCGTGACGGCCTCACCGCCGTCACCCTCGACGCCGTAGCGCTCGAAACCGGCATGACACGCGCCGGCCTTCTGTATCATTTCCCGTCGCGCGAAGCCCTGATCCTCGCCACCCATGAGCATCTGACTCGCTCATGGGAACAGGAGCTGGAAGCGAGCGCCGGCAACACCTCGGACAGGGCGACAGACGCCGAACGACACGCCGCCTACATCAACACCTGCGCAAGAGCTGCCCGGCGGGTCGAACTGCTGCTCATGCTGGAAAGCTCCGACAATCGGCAGCTTGGCGATCTGTGGCAACAGGTCATCGACCGCTGGGCACCTCCTGCGCCGATTGGAAACGACGCTGCCGAGTTGGACAGGTTCATTTCGCGCCTTGCCGCCGATGGGCTGTGGATTCACGAGGCGCTGTCGTCGCGCCCGCTCCCCGAGCAACTGCGCAAGCGTATCGCGGCGCGCCTCGTCGCGATGGCCGCCGGACCTGTTGAGGCGGAAGAAAACCTCCCGAAATAACTGGTGTCCCCCCACAACCCTACTGCGCCGGTGCTGCCGGCGCTTTCACGGTGATGGTGCATTGCTGATCTGAACCGGCCGTGCGCGCGGCCTCGGCGCATTGCCCGATCGCCTCGGCATTGTCGCGCACGAGCTGCGAGGAATCGGCCACGCCGCGCCAGCTTCGGGGATCGGCCACCCGCATCATGGTGACGCCGGCGTTCCATCGGTCCTGACCTATGACGGTCGCCGCAACATGGGTGTCGGCCGAGAAGGGCAGGAAACGCGGCAACAGCAAAATCAGGAATATGCCGACGAACAGCCCGACAAGGCCGGCCATCCATATGCGGAAATCCTGACTTTTCCGGTCGTAGGCGCTTTTCGTATGAGCGGCGAGGTTCCGGCCGGCGCGCTCGAGGTCGGACGCCTGCCGCTCGAGCTGCTGCGCGGCGGTGCGTATCAGGGCCTCGCCGCTGCGCTCGAGGAGCGCCGCATAGTGTGTCGCACCCTGCCGGAGAATAGGCGATTGCTCTACGCCGTGCAGCCGCTCCGCAACATTGTCGAGCGCCTGCACGAGCTGGGCGAGCTGGGGCTTGTAGTCCTGCGCCGGCTCGATCTTTTCGAGCTGGTCGAAAGCCGCTTCCAGCCCGCGCCGCATCACGGTCATTTCCGCGCCGATCTGCGCGCCCTGCGTCTCGATCGTGCGCCGGAGCGCGTCGAACGCGGCGGCCGGGTCGCCGGCGTCCTCGTCCAGTGCTTCCGGCTCGATTCCTTCCCTGTCGTCGTCCAGCTCCGCCATATTCTCCGTGCCTACCTTCCCAAACCGATGCCCCGGCTAAGTTGCCGGCTGCGTGACATTTCCTCTTGCAGCTCGTGGGCGATGCTCTGCCCCCGGCGCTGCTGCTGCCCGATTCCGAGTTCCTGACGGCGATTGCGCAGGATGGAATCTACCTGCGGGTCACGCTCAAGGCTCTTGGTCATGCCGTTCATCTGGCTTTCGACCTTGGCGCGGGCATCGTCGTGCTGCCAGCCGCGAAGCTCCCGGCGCTGGCCCTGTAGCTCCTGCCAGCGTTCAACGAACCGCTCGGCCCTGATATTCGGGTCTTGCAGCGCCGCGTTTTCGCGCTTCATCCCGTCGATAACCTGCGCGACACGCTCCCGGCCGGAAAGCTCGGTCATGGCGCGCACCGTCGCCGGGTCGTTTTGCAACGTCGAGCGCAGCAAATCTTTCATGCCGCCCTGCACCTGGTCGAGCTGCCGGCCGGCATCGCCTATTTCCTGCCGCTGCATGTCGAGGACCGGCAAGCCCTCGCGCCGGTGCTGGTCGATCGACTGATAGGCCCGCGAATAGCGGTCAACGGCGGCCTCAAGCGGCGACTGCCCCCGCGCCCGCTCGGCCAGCCGGTCGGGCGCAGGCGCCTGCCGCAAGCTCCCTTCCCTTTCCGGCCGCTCTGTGCGCTCCTGTGAGGGGGCAGGACGCGCATTGAGCTTGAGGCCGGCGAACATACCGCGCCGCTGCTTCTCGGCCTGCTGCGGCCGTTTCTGGTCGATCTGCGGGCCGTCCGCGCCGGCGCGGTCTGGCTCGCGGCTCTCGGGCGCGGCGCGGCGGCCGAGTTTCAGGCCCTCGAACGGCCGTTGGCGCTGCTGTCGATCGCCGGCGAGATCCTCGCGCGGATCTGCACGAAGATCCTGCGCGAGATCCGCGCGAACTTTTTGCGAGGATCTCCGATCAAGGGCATGATCCCCGGCCGTCGACTCCCGTTCCGCACGTAGCCCGGTGCGCTCGGCCGGAATCTCGATCTCGCTGCGGACGCCCATTTGCTCCGCGATCCCGCGCCGCTCGGCAAAGTCGCGGGTATAGTCGAGCGTCGTTTCCTTCACGCCCGACCGCGACAGGCGGCGCTCTAGCTGGCTATAGGCCAGCTCGCCGGCGTCCTGAACCTTCCATGTGTTGCGGTGCGTCTGCGTCCCATCCGGCAAGGTGACGGGGGTGGAACCCTCATGCTGTAGGCCGATCTTCTCCCCGATCTCGGGCGCGGCCTCCTTCATGGCGCGCTCAAGATCGACGCCCCATAGGGCGTCACGACACGAAAGTGTTGAATCTGTCCGACTTTTGAGAACGTATGGTGATCACGCTGCGAGGATGGATGTTT
>NZ_JARRIR010000034.1:0-14940 GCF_029601685.1 Rhizobium sp. YJ-22
ACCCAACAACAAAAGCAAACCGCCCTCGCCGCCAGAAGCGCTCCCGCCGCCGCCGATGAACGGGCTTATAGAACCACCCCACCCAAACAGTCAACACCATCTTCACAAAAAAGATAGAAAACTTTCTACCTATCTGTTTCTAAAAGGAAAAATCAGATGACTGTGTCGAGCGGTCTATTTTACGCCTGCAATAGCGTCAGCGAACCAGGCGATCCGAAAGGATGATCGACGACAGCGTGCGTTCGACGCCGGGCAAGGCGCCGATCGTGTCGATCAGCACATCGAGATCGCCGATCGACGGCGAGGCGATGATTGCGATCAGGTCGTAGGGACCGTTCACGGAATAGAGGGCGGTGATCTGGCTGAAGGCGGTCAGTTCCGCAGTGACGGTCGTCAGGGCCTTCGGTGCGATGGTGATCAGAACATGCGCGCGTATGAGGCCGGCAAGATAGGCTTCGGAGAGACGCAGCGAATAACCGGCGATGACCCCTCCCCTTTCCAGGCGATCCAGACGCGCCTGGACTGTGGTGCGCGACAGTCCGAGACGGCGCGCCAGGGTCGCGACCGGCATCCGCGCATTCTCTCCCAGAAGCGCCAGCAACTCGCGATCCTTCGATGTCATTTGCATTTTGCCCAATTCCTTCGTCGTTTTGCCCAAACATATACGGCATATTCGTCTGTTCGTCGCTTTGAATCGACAGCAAACCACACCACACTGCTTTCGACATCAGCATTAAGCAGAGGAACGGCATATGAAACAGGTGGTCATCATCGGCGCAGGCAAGATCGGCGCGGCAATCGCACAGATGCTGGCGGTCACGGGCGACTATTTCGTCACCGTCGCCGATCGCAGCCAGGCCGCTTTGGCCGGCGTTATCCCGCATGAGGCCGTGGCCACCGCCGAAGTCGACATCAGCAACGCCAAGGAATTGCTGGCGCTGCTCACCGGCAAGTTTGCCGTTCTCTCCGCCGCGCCGTTCCACCTGACGGGCGCCGTCGCCGAAGCCGCCGTCGAGGCGGGCATTCATTATCTCGACCTTACCGAAGACGTCGCCACGACCCGAAAGGTCGAGGCTCTCGCGGAAAAATCCAAGGGCGCACTCATCCCGCAGTGCGGTCTGGCGCCGGGTTTCATCTCCATCGTCGCCAAGGATCTCGCCGATCGTTTCGACGCGCTGGACAGCGTGCGCATGCGCGTCGGCGCCCTGCCTCAGTATCCGTCCAACGCGCTGAACTATAACCTGACCTGGAGCACGGACGGCCTGATCAACGAATATATCGAGCCTTGCGAAGCCATCGTCGAGGGCCGGCTGATCACCGTTCCGGCTATGGAAGAGCGTGAGGAATTCTCGCTCGACGGCGTGACCTATGAGGCGTTCAACACCTCCGGCGGCCTCGGCACGCTCGCCAAGTCGCTGGAAGGCAAGGTGCGGACGATGAATTACCGCACCATCCGCTATCCGGGCCACCAGGCGATCGTCAAGGCGCTGCTCAACGACCTCAATCTCAAGAACCGCCGCGATGTCCTGAAGGATCTGTTCGAAAACGCCCTGCCGGCCACCAAGCAGGATGTCGTCGTCATCTTCGTCACCGTCTGCGGCTGGAAGGACGGTCGTTACCTGCAGGAAACCTATGCCAACAAGGTTTATGCCGCAACGGTTGCCGGCCAGAAGATGAGCGCCATTCAGATCACCACCGCTGCCGGTATCTGCACGGTGCTGGACCTGTTGGCCGAAGGTCATCTGCCGGCGAAGGGTTTCGTTCGCCAGGAAGAGGTCTCGCTGGAAAGCTTCCTTGCCAACCGTTTTGGGCGCGTCTACCAGCCCGACGTCGTCTCCGCCGCGAAACAGGATCGCCTGCTGGGCACCGCCAAGGCCTGACCGTCCATTCACCGCATCGATCGAACGGCCGCCGAATCACCTTCGGCGGCTGTTTTCGTTCGTCTGCCAAGCAGACGCTCCAGGTCATAAGCGGCAACAGGCGCCGCAGGAATATCCTGATCATCCGCAGACGCGCCGGCGCGCCCACCCGGGAACGTTTCGGCGCGCATTGCGTTACCTTAGGAAGTCGCGGGAGAACGTCCGCAAGGGAGCGTCGCATGACCGATATCCTAGAGGCGCGCATTCTGGCGCATCGCCGGCTGCTGATCAGCCTCGTGGCAATGCTTGCGGGAGATCCGAGCTACCGGACGCGCATCGAGGCGCTGCTCGACGAAAGCGAAATCCCCATGGATCAAGAGGAAGACCCCGGCATCGTGCCGGGAGAGGCCTTTGCCGAACAGAGCCGCTCGGCCGAGGAGATCACCGCAATCCTTCGACAAGGCCTGGCGCGCGCCAGCGCCTCCCCTCGCTAAACCAGTTCGAAAGGAGGACCTGATGGTCAACAAGCCCGGAATGTTCCACGAAACCACGCGGACGCTTGCTCCGGAAGACCCACAGGCCGCACCGCTGGAAAGCGCCGTTGCCGATGCCTTGGCCGTCGCCGGCGGCATCGATGCCTCCGATGTCACGGTCACCGCAGTCGGCAGCGTCATCGTGCTGGAAGGCAACGTGCTGCAACTCGAGGAAATCAGCCTCGCGACCGAGATTGCCCGGTCCATTCCGGGTGTCAGCGCCGTCGACAATCGCCTGACCGCTGCCGGCCTCAAAGATGTCATCACCGGCTACCGGCATTGACGGCGCCCTTTGCACAGGAGAACACGCGCATGACAGATCCGAATTCGTCCACCGCCCGCGGCCCACTCGCCAGGAACAAATCGGCCGAGCCCCTGCCAGGCGAACTGAACAGCGAGACGCAGCACGCCGAGGATATTTCCCCTGATGACGTGCCGAATATCGACGCGATGCGTGAGGCGGCGCGCCTGCGCAACGATGGCTTCATCGTCAAAACCGATCTCGAAGACCAGGACGAGCGTGATGCCGCGCCCGGCACGCGCGAGCAGCCGTGACAAATGCCGCGGCCGATGCCTTTCGGCCGCGGCGTCGCCCTCAGGCGTACTTCATCTTGTGCGAGACGGTTTTGACGATCGTGTAGTGCGACAGGCCTTCGGCGCCCCCTTCGCGCCCGTAGCCGCTTTCCTTGACGCCCCCGAACGGCGTCTCGGCGACCGAGGCCTCCAGCGTATTGATCGAGAGGTTGCCGGCCTCCACCCGTTGCGTCAGTTCCTCGACATTGGCGGCGGAATCCGTGAAAGCATAGGCAGCGAGGCCGAAGGGCAGCGCGTTGGCCTTTTCGATCGCCTCGTCCAGCGACGCCACCGGATTGATGATCGCCAGCGGTCCGAAGGGCTCCTCGTACATGGCGCGGGCATCGTCTGGTGCTTCGGCCAGCACTGTCACCGGGAAGAAATAGCCGCTATTCTTGATGCGATCGCCGCCGGCAAGAATTTTTGCACCCTTTTGCCGGGCATCCGCGACCAGAGTTTCGAGCGCCTCGATGCGACGATGATTGGCGAGCGGACCCATTTCGGTCGCTGCATCCATGCCGTTGCCGACCACGACGCTGCGCGCCCGCTCGACGAAGGAGTCCCGGAAAGCGGCAAAGCGCGATTCATGCACGAAGAAACGCGTCGGCGAGGTGCAGACCTGGCCGGCATTGCGCGCCTTTCGGGTCGCCGAAAGCCGGCCGGCCGCCACCGGATCGGCATCTTCGCAGACGATCACCGGCGCATGGCCGCCGAGTTCCATCAGCACCGGCTTCATGTGGCGGGCGGCGATTTCCGTGAGGTGCTTGCCGACTGCCGTCGAACCGGTGAAGGCGACGAGCCGCGTCTGGCTGTGGGGAATGATATAGCTGGAGATCTCCGAGGGCACGCCGAAGACGAGGTTCAGCACACCTGCCGGCAGACCTGCATCCTGCAGCGCGCGGGCGATGTGCATCGCCCCGGCAGGAGTCTCCTCGGAAGCCTTGAGGATGATCGAACAACCTGCAGCCAGCGCCCCCGCCACCTTACGGGCCGGTTGGCTCATCGGAAAATTCCACGGCGAGAACGCTGCGACCGTTCCGATCGGCTGATGCACGACCACATAACGAATGCCCGGCTTGCTGGGGATCACGCGGCCATAGGTACGAACCGCCTCGCCGGCGTCCCATTCGAAGAATTCGCAGCCGCGGATCACTTCCAGCCGCGCCTGCAGGAAGGGCTTTCCATGCTCCAGCGTAATGGCATGGGCGATCTCGTCGATGCGCTCGCGCATGATGGCGGCCGCGCGCAGCATGATGGCGGCGCGCTCGGCCGGCGATGTCATGCTCCAAACCTTGAAGCCGCCCGCCGCTGCCGACAGCGCATCGTCCAGATCCGCCCGCGCCGCGACCGGCGTCGCGCCGATCACCGTCTCATCGGCGGGATTGACGACCGGAAGGCTATCGGCCGTCTTTCTCCACTGCCCGTCAATGAAAAGCTGGATGTCCGGATACTGCGTCATGGTTGTGAAGCCTCGCTGCTGGGGCGGAGAAAAAGCTCAGGCCCGCGTCTGCGGCAAAGACAACACCACCGCGATATATATATCAATCCACAATGATTATATAAATTAATAGGATTTTCAGATGAATGCCCGTTCGGACATTCTTGCGAAATATCAAAATTTGATCCCGTTCAAGTTTTAGAAAAATCAGCCGAGTGCACGCATAAATTTCAAGTTTAAAATTATCGAACACCATGATTCGATTAAAAATTTAGCGGAATCTTAAATTGTGTCAGGCATAAACGTAATATTATTGCTGCTTTGCGGATTTCGGTCATGCCTTCCTTTCCATTCGGCCTTTCCTCTGATTCCCGTCATGTTCTCGATGCCCTGTCCCGATCCCTTGCGATTATCGAATACGATCTCGACGGCAACATTCTCGATGTGAATGAAAATTTCTGCCGGACCATGGGATACGAGCGCGCCGAAATCGTTGGCAAGCACGACCGCCTGTTCGTGGATCCTCTCGAGGCAGGCTCCCCCTCCTACCAAGCCTTCTGGAAGCGGCTTGGGGAAGGCTCTTACGAACGGCAGCAATACAAGCGTCTCGGCAAGCACAACCGTACGGTCTGGATCGAAGCATCCTACAATCCGGTCTTCCGCGGCAAGAAGCCCTACAAGGTGATAAAGGTCGCGACCGACATCACCGCCGCCAAGGCCGATGCGCTGGACAGCCAGGGCAAGATCGATGCACTGACGCGCTCGCAAGCGGTCATCGAGTTCCTTCCGGACGGCACGGTCCTGACTGCCAATGCGAATTTCCTCAAGGTGCTCGGTTATGAACTGGCGGATATCGTCGGGCGGCACCATTCGCTGTTTTGCGCACCGGAATACGTGTCCTCTCCCGCTTATGCCGAATTCTGGAGTCGGCTGGCGGCCGGTGAATTCCAGATGGGGCAATTCATGCGACGGGCAAGAACCGGCGACGATGTTCATATCCAGGCCAGTTACAACCCGGTCTTCGACGAGAACGGCAAGGTCTGCAAGGTGGTGAAATTCGCCAGCGACGTGACCGGCCGCGTACAGGCGATCGAGGAACTGGCGGCGGGCCTGCATCGTCTGGCGGACTGCAACATCCGCATCACCATGGATCATCCCTTTGCGCCGGAATTCGAAAGCCTGCGCCACGACTTCAATACCTCCATCGGCAAGTTCCAGGAAACGCTGGAACAGGTGATGGCCGAGACCAACCGCCTGAATGCCAATGGCGGCGAAATGCGACAGGGCTCGGAAAGCCTTGAGCATCGCACCCACCAGCAGGTGGCGGCGCTGCGCCAGACCACAGCCGCGCTCGACACGATTACCGAAACCATCCACGAATCGAACACGCGCACGGCGGAAACGCGCTCGCTGGTCAGCGATGCCCGCGAGGCGGCGGCGGAATCGGTCAGCGTGCTCAATTCCACCGTCGAGGCCATGGGGCGGATCGAAGGGGCCTCGCGCGAGATCGCCAACATCATCGACGTCATCGACGAGATCGCCTTCCAGACCAATCTGCTGGCACTGAATGCCGGCGTAGAAGCGGCACGCGCAGGTGAAAGCGGCAGGGGTTTCGCGGTCGTGGCGCAGGAGGTGCGCGAGTTGGCGCAGCGCTCCGCCAAGGCAGCCAAGGAAATCGCCGGACTGATCGGTCATTCCTCGCGCGAGGTGACCCAAGGGGTGAAGCTTGTCGCCGAGACCGGGGATGCGCTGCGCCGGATCGAGGATTTCGTGCGCAGCATCGATGCGAATGTCGCCGCGATCGCCGACACCGCCAATCGGCAAACCGAGCAGCTTGCCGAGATCAACACCGCCGTCAGCGCCATCGACACCATGTCGCGCGATAACATCGCCATGGTCGGCGGCATGAACGAAGTCAGCCGCACGCTGGCCGAAGGCGCCGAAAAGCTGGTGGCGCTGGTCCAACGCTTCAAGCTCAACCGTCGCAAGCGAATCCGCGAGGCCGGAGCTGCAACAGGGGAAAGAAAGGCGGCGTGACGCCAACGCCGTCTTCTTGAGAGGAGGTCTTGCACCTCCTGCAGCAGGGTTCGCTTTCGTTCGGGCGCAGCCGCTCGATAGAGGTTCATCCGGCCGGCGGCTTTACTCCGCCGCATCCAGCTGCGGTGTCACAGAAGCAATCGTGAGAAAATGCTGGCGGCCGTCATTGGCGGTGAAATCGATGGTCTGGCCGACGGCCATACCGAGCAGCGCGGTGCCAACCGGGGTGAGAATCGAGATTCGGCCGGAGGCGATGTCGGCATCGGCCGGATAGACCAGCGTCACATGCCGGGCCGCGCCGCCTTCGGTGCGATATTCCAGCGTCGAGCCCATCTGCACCGTGCCGGTCGGCACGGCGCCGTCCTCGACGATGCGCGCCCGCTCCAATTCGCCGATTAATTCCTCGGCGAGTTCCGGTTTGCGCTCGATCAATCCGTTGGCCATGGTCAGCAGGCGCTCGTGATCGGTCTTCGCGACGATAATTGCGGGTCTTTCCATGGGATCATGCCTCCTGTGAACATGGCCAGCCAAAAAAGCCGCCATGCCAAAACGTCGCCCGCCGCCGGATTTTTCATCCGGACACCGAACGACCATTGTCGAAAAATGGGAAAAGAAAACGCTTCCCCGGTCTCAGCCTGTCTGAGCCGGGGCTATCATCCCGCGATGGGGACGGGCCTGAACATGGGTTCGCGCGTTTTCATGGGAGAAGTGTCGGTTCTTCGGCTGACAATGTCAAGCCTGCCGGCCGATCGACGGTTGCGTCGGCTGGTTCGATACCATGAAAAAGCGTGGGCGACATGCGGCCGTCCGGGCCGCATGTCGCAGATTGGGGGGTCCGGCCGGCTTATTCGGCGGGCATCTTGCAGTCGGCGGCGTAGGAATCGCTATGCGCCGTCAGCACCTTGCTTTCGGTCTTCAGCACCATCTTGCCATCGGCGCCCTTTTCCGCCTTCAGCGCGTACCAGTCCTGCACCGGATGCTGGTTCGGGCCGAACTTGAAGCTGCCGCGCACGGACTTGATATCCGAGGTCAGCAGCGCCTTGCGGAAGGCAGGCACGTCGTCGATGCCGCTCTTTTCGAGGCCGGTGCCGATCAGCAGCGCGGCGTCATAACCTTGCGCGGCATAATAGGTGATCGGACGGTCGCCGAATTTCGCCTTCCAGGCAGCGACGAAGGCCTTGTTGACCGGATTGTCGAAATCGTCGTTCCAGTGGCTGGTGACTTGCACGCCCTGCGCGGCATCGCCCACGGCCTGGACGATGACATGATCCAGCGAGGCCGGATGCACGACCATCGGGATATCCTTGAGCAAACCGGCCTGCTGATATTGCCGCATGAAGGCGATGCCGAGGCCACCGGGCTCGAACTCATAGACGACATCCGGTTTGGCATTGCGGATCTGCGCCATTTCGGCGGCGAAATCGGCCTGGTCGAGGCTGGTATAGGTCTCGCCGACGACCTCGCCCTTGTAGAAGCGCTTGAAGGCCTCCATCGTCTCCTTGCCGGCCTGATAGTTGGGCGCGATCAGGAAGGCGCGCTTGTAACCCAGCGACTGGGCGAGCGCGCCAGCGCTTTCGCCCTGGCTGTCGTCCTGCCAGGAACTGACGAAATAATTCGGATGGCAATCCTTGCCGGCAAAGGTGGCGGACGCCGTGTTGGCGCTGACATAGACCGCGTCGTTGTCCAAAATATCCGGCACGGCGGCGAAGGCGACATTGGCGAAGACGATGCCGGTGAACAGCTTGATATCCTGTTCCGACAGCATCTTGTCGGCGATCTGCTTGGCATTGCCGGGCTTCAGCGCATCGTCCTCGACGACCAGCTCGACCGGCTTGCCGCCAAGCTTGCCGCCTTCGGCATCGATGGCGAGCTGAAAACCGTCGCGGATATCCTGTCCGAGATAGCCGGCCGGGCCGGACAGGGTGGTGATCATGCCAATCTTCGTCGCATCGGCGGCAAAAGCCACGCTCGAAACGGTGAAAGTCAGGCAGGTCGTCGCCAGAAGCCTGCGAAAATTCATGGTGTCGTTCCCCTTGTTGCTGCCCCTCCTGTCGCCCGGCCTCGGCAAGGCAGGTGGAGACGGGCAGAGTGCAGATCGAACCGTCATGAAGGGGCGCCCTTCCCGCGGGCAACGGCGCGTGAAACGGGCCGCAGCATGCCGGGATCGGGCCAGCACCCCTCCTTGCTGTCCGGTGGTCAGGATTTGCGCAATTGAAGTTTCCGTAAATGGAAATCTGTTCGCTCAATTATGAGCAAAGGGAATATCAGCCATTCATCTCCTCGGCCGTGCGGCGCAGGCTTTCCACCAGCAGCGTGGCGGCCGGCGACAGGCGCGATTGCACGCGCGTGGTAATGCCGATCGGCACCGCCGTCGCCTTCAGCGGCACCGGCAGAATGGTCAGTGTGCCCGCCGCCTCCTCACGCCGCGCCACATGGGCGGGAAAAACGCCGAGATAATCCGCATCGGTTAGCAGCGCCCGGTTGGTCAACAGCGAGACGGATTCGACCGCATGTTGCGGCGGCTCGATCCCCTCCTGATGGAAGGCGATATCGACCTGCTGGCGCAGGCTGGTTTCGGAGGGCGGCAGGATCCATTCCCAATCGAGCAGATCGGCCAAACCGATCCTGGTGCGCCCGGCCAGCGGATGCCCATGCCGGGCAACGACGCAGGCGACGTCGTCCATCAATCCCTCCTGCACCACCTTCAGCCGGTCGCGATGCTCCGACAGGCGGCCGACCACCATGTCGAGTTCGCCGGCGCGCAGCGCCGGGATCAGCACGTCATTGGTGCCCTCCACGATTTTTACCACCAGACGCGGCCTTTCGCGCTTCAGCCGCGCAATCGCTCTTGGCAGCAATTCGGCCGAGGCCGAGAGCAGCGTGCCGATCGACACACGGCCGCCGGTGCCGTCGCGCAGATCGGCCAGATGCTCCTCCGCATGGGCAAGCTGGGCGATGACGAGGCGGGCATGCTCGGCCAGCGCCTCGCCGAACATGGTCGGCACGACGCCGCGATTGGTGCGGTCGAACAGGCGGGTGCGGGTCAGCACCTCCGCCTCCTGCAGCGCCTTGGTGATTGCCGATTGCGTCATGTTGAGCTGCTTGGAGGCGCGCACCAGATTGCCTTCGTCGACGATCGCCACCACCATGCGCAGATGGCGGATGGTCAGGTGGTTGGTCATCGCCTTCATGTTCGCTCTCGCTTATTAGAATTTATTGATATTCCTGTTGGTCATTAAAGTTTCCACAGAATTCACTTGCCAGCAAGCCGGCGCTGCGGAAATCTGGCCGCAAAACAGGTCGGCGGCCCATTGGCCGGTCCGAGGGGAGTCAATCGATGTCAGAACAGAACAAAGCCCGCCATGCCGAAATCGCCGGCGCGGGCATCGGCGGTCTGACCGCCGCCATCGCCCTTGCGCAGCGGGGCTGGAGCGTGACCGTGCATGAGCGCGCGCCGAACCTGCGCACCTTCGGCGCCGGCATCTATATCTGGAGCAACGGGCTTCGCGTGCTGAAGGCGCTCGGCGCCTATGACCAGGCAACGGTCGGCGCCCATATCGGCCCGCAATTCCACACCCGCGACCATAACGACACGACGATGGAAGAAATTCCGATCAACGGTCCCGGCGATGCGCGGCTGATCACTATCCTGCGCGAAACGCTGATCAACACGCTGGTCGACGTCGCCCGCAAGAACAATGTCGAAATCCGCACCAATTCCGCCGCCACCGGCGCAACACCGGAAGGCGAATTGCTGCTGGCAGACGGCTCGGCGCGCAAGGCCGATCTGGTGGTCGGCGCCGATGGCATCAACTCCAATGTCCGCGATTCCCTCGATCTGATGCTGTATCGCAAGCATCTCGGCTATGGCGCAATCCGCATGTTGATCCCGCGCGCCGAGGGCGATGTGCCGCCGGAGGACGAGAACCGCTATATCGAATATTTCACCGGCACGCGCCGCATTCTCTATACGCCGGCCAGCGAGAGAGATCTCTATGTGGCGCTGTGCTGCGCCGCCGAGGATGCCGAGGCGCTGAAGGTTCCAGCCGACCGTCAGCTCTGGACCGAGTCCTTCCCGCATCTTGCCCATCTCGTCGCCCGCTTCGGCGATGCCGGCCGCTGGGATGCCTTCGAGGTGGTCAAGCTCAAGCGCTGGAGCAAGGGGCGCGTCGCCATCCTCGGCGATGCCGCGCACGCCATGCCGCCCTATCTCGGCCAGGGCGGCGGTTGCGCGCTGATGAACGGGCTGGCGCTTGCCGATGCCGTCGGTGCCGCCGACGACATTCCACAGGCGCTGGAACGATGGGAAGAACGCGAACGGCCGCTGACCGAGCATACGCAGGACACCGCCGAGCGGCTGGGCGACATGAATTTCTGGCCGGACGACATCCGTTCGCAGGTGCTGAAGATCACCGGGCAGAGCCCGGAAATCGGCGCCATCCGTATGCGCACCGCCCGCCATGTGCCCACTGCAGCTGATTTCGACGTTTGAGCGCTCATTCTTTTTTCGGGAGGTTTTCCATGCAATCCATTCAGATCGGCAATAACACCCTGTCTTATGACGAGGCCGGCCAAGGCCCGGTGCTGCTGCTGCTGTCGGGCTGGTGCCAGGATCACCGCCTGTTCAAGACGCTGGCGCCGGAACTGGCCAAGACCCACCGCGTCATCCGTCTCGACTGGCGCGGCCATGGCGAGCATCGCGCGCATGACGGCGATTTCACCACCGACCAGCAGGCCGACGACGTCATCGCTTTCCTCGACGCGATGAAGATCGACAGCCTCGTGCCGGTTTCCACCTCGCATGGCGGCTGGGCCAATATCGAAGTGACGGATCGCCTCGGCCCGGCGCGCATCCCGCGCTCCGTCGTCATCGACTGGATCCAGACGACGCCGAACGAAGCCTTCTTCTCGATGATCGACCATATCCAGGATCGCACCAACTGGGAAAACGGCCGCGGCGATTTCTTCAATTACTGGATCGGCGATACCGAAAACCGGGATATCATCGACCACGTCAACAAGGAGATGGCGGGCTACAGCTTCGAAATGTGGGCGCGCTCCGGCCGCGAGATCGCCAAAGCCTACCGCAAATGGGGCAACCCGATGCAGCGCATGGCGGCGATGAAGCAACACCGCCCGATCACCCACATCTATTCGCAGCCCTTCGAGCCGGAATATGCGCAGGCGCAGCTCGATTTCGCCGCGCAAAATCCGTGGTACAAGCCGCAGAAGCTGCCGGGCAAGACGCATTTCCCGACGCTGGAACAGCCGCTGGTGATGGCCGAGACCATCCGCGCCTTCGTCGCCTGACCCGGAGGGAAGACATGACCGATCTCGCCGCAGAAGCAGGTTGGCCACGCGAACGCCTCGACCGCGACTACAGCGCCCGGGGCTCCGTGACAGCGGAGGTGTTCGACGCCGCCATGGCGGCCTATCGCAGCACGTCGGATGCCGTGCGCCCCGACTGGCTGACATCCGTCGATGTCGTCTATGACGAAACCAGCGGCCAGGCCATCGACGTCTACGGCACACAAAGCGGCGAATTGCGGCCGCTCTTCCTCTTCATCCATGGCGGTTATTGGCGGATGCTGTCGAAGGCGGAGTCCGCCTTCATGGCCGCGCCGCTCGGCGAAAATGGCATCGCCACCGCCGTCGTCGATTATCGCCTGTCGCCAGCGGTCGGTCTCGACGAAATCGTCCGCGAGGTGCGCGCCGCCGTCGCCTATCTCTGGACGCATGGCGAAAGCCTCGGCATCGACCGCAACCGGATTTACGTCGGCGGCAGCTCCGCCGGCGGCCATCTGACCGGCGCGGTCCTCTCCGGCGGCTGGCAACGGCAATTCGGCGTCCCCGAAGATGTCGTCAAGGGCGCGATGCCGATCAGCGGCCTCTTCCATCTGGCGCCGATTTCCCGCTCCTTTGTCCAAGAATGGCTGAACCTGCCGGACGACCAGGTCGCCCCGCTCAGCCCGGCCGAAAATATTCCCACCCATGGCTGCCCCATCATCGTCGCCTATGCCGCCGGCGAGCCGGATGGATTCAAGCGGCAATCGGCCGAATACGACCGCCTGTGGCGCGAAGCCGGCTTCGAAAGCCGGCTGATGGAAATCCCCGGCCGCAACCATTTCGATGTGTTGCTTGACCTTGCCGACGGCGAAAGCCTGTTGTCGCGCACGCTGGTCGACCTGATCAGGGGGACGCGCTGAGGTCTCAGCGTGGCCTTTCCACCGCACCTTACTCCACAGTCAGCGTCATGCTCGGCCTTGTGCCGGGCATCTGCCGACGACTGCCAAGCCTTTGACGTTGAAGGATATATCTGACGTGCTCAGATACTCGGGACAAGCCCAAGCGTTGGCTGTGGCTGACAAGCGGGATGACGGAAGATCGGGCTTTGGTGTGTAGCCGGGTTTTCCGGTGCGCTCGATCCAGTCGAGGATCGTGCCAAGCTCGCCTTGCAGGGTGACTGAGAAGTCTCGGCGCGTCGGGCCGGGGGTGATGACGATGCGGTCGATGATCTCGCGGATGGCCTGGGCGGCTTCCGCTGCGTCGTCGGGATGGTCGAGCGCATCGGTCAGACGTTCGATCCGACGCCGGTAGGTTTCGGCAATGCCGGGATGGATGTCGGGAACGTCCTGCGGCACGTCGGAGAGACGGGCGGTGAGACTATCCTGTTTGGCTTCAAGCTCGGTCAGGCGGTCGGATAAGGCACGATGCCAGCCGCCTTGCTCGATGACGCGCACGATCTCGGCAATGGCCTTCGCCGTCTCGGCCAGTTCCCTGCGACTGGCGTTGGCGGTGGTGCGACGCTCGCGGTTGAGCCGATTGGTTTCCTCCGCATAGGCTCGCATGGCTTCCGCGGCCATTTCCGGGGTCATCATGCGCTCGCGCAGGCCGGTCAGAACGCGGGCCTCCAAAGCCTTGCGGTCGATAGTGCGGGCGTTGTCGCAGCCGTTGCCAAGGACATGGTTGGTGCAGGCATAGCGGTCCTGCCCGCGACGGGCGTAGGAGCCGCCGCAGCAGCCGCAGAACAACAGGCCGGACAGCATAGTGCGTGGACGGTGGGTGGCGTTCAGCGCGCCAGCCCTGGCAAGGCTGCGCTTCATGCCCTCGCGCGACGCCTCGATCTGATTCCTGTAGAGGGCGGTCAATTCGTCCTGCCGCGCCTTGGCCGCGTCCCACAGCTCCTGCGGCACGATGCGAAGCTCGGGAGCCTCTGCACGTATCCATTCGCTTTCGGGGTTGAGCCGATAGGCAAAGTGGCCGGTGTCGGGGTTCTTGAGCTTCTTCTGACGGTTCCAGCGGATAACGCCGATATAGAGCTCGCAATTCAGGATGCCGGAACTGATGATGCGGTTGCCCCGGATCGTGGTGTCGTTCCAGCGCTTGCCGGTGGGGCTCGGGATGCCGTCGCGGTTCAGGTCGGCTGCGATGCGCTGCGGTCCCTTGCCGGCGACATATTCGCGGAAGATGCGGCGGATGACCTCGGCCTGTTCCTCGATGATCTCGCGCTCGCCCCGGATCGGCTCGCCGCGTTCGTCAAGCTGGTGGATGACACGATAGCCATAGGCGTTGCCGCCGCCGATCTTGCCGGCCTCGACACGGCCTCTGATGCCGCGATGGGTCTTGATAGCGAGGTCTTTCAGGAACAGGGCGTTCATGGTGCCTTTCAGGCCCACATGAAGCTCGTTGATCTCGCCTTCGGATAGGGTGACGATGGTGACGCCTGCGAAGCGAAGGCGCTTGAAGACGCCCGCCACGTCCTCCTGATCGCGGCTGATGCGGTCCAGGGCCTCGGACAATACCATGTCGAAGCGGCCCGCCTGTGCATCGGCTAGAAGCGACTGGATGCCGGATCGGATGAGGGAAGCGCCGGAGATGGCCCGGTCGGAATAGCTCTCCACGATGGTCCAGCCCTCGCGGGTAGCGCGCTCGCGGCACTGGCGTAACTGATCTTCGATGGAAGCGTCGCGCTGATTGTCGGAGGAATAGCGGGCGTAAAGGGCAACGCGGGGCGCTGAACGGGCAATGCTCATGGGGTCGATCCTTTCAGTCGGTTTCGGCCTCGTCCTCCGTGTTGCCGGTTTCCAAGGGCCTGTTGTCGTTTGCGGCGGTCAGCCGCTCGAAATCCTCTCGCGCCATGCGGCGGCCAATGATGCGGGCCAGCCGGATGGCGACCTCATCGACCTTGCGCCACGTCACGGCGTCCGGCTCGTCCTGCGGGCCGGTATTGTCGTTGGCCGGTCTGAACCGTTCCGGCCTCGGGCCTGTGTCGTCTCCCATGCAACTGCCTGTATTTTGTTGGACTCAAACAGGCATGAAGCAGCTCGTAGAGAAGAACCGAAGACGAAATCGAACGCCGTGCGGCCGTAGACGGCCATCGGCGGCAAATAGGACAGGTTACGATTCACTATCGCCTCCGCTTTTGCTGTCGGAAGGGGAGCGCCCGCGCTCACCTCCCGCCTTATCTGCTTCCCAAGCCCCTGCCGGGGCGGCGGCATCC
>NZ_JARRIR010000034.1:14988-17821 GCF_029601685.1 Rhizobium sp. YJ-22
GGATGACGGCGCTCCGGCCTCCTCTTAGAAGCAATAAGGCTTTCCCACCGGTCATTGGTCTGACTCCCGCTTCATCCTGGCTGCGAGGTCCAGCAGGTTCCGTAGCGCCGTGCCTTGATTGAACGGCGACCAGACGGCCGAGAATGGGACTGGCTCCGGTTCGTCGGCAAAGGGCAGGAATACTACGCCGGGCGCTGGCAGCAGCGACGTGGCCGCGCCGACGATGGTGATGCCGAAGCCCTGTCCGACCATGGAAAGCAGCGTGCCGCGCCCTATGTCGAAGCGCAGGATCGACGGCGCGGGCCAGCGCCCGGCAAGGCGCAGCACGATATGGTCGTGAACCTGCGGCCCGGTGCCGCCGTGGCGCACAAGGAACGTCTCTCCGGCCAGGTCTGCCCAAGTGACGGTCGGCTGCCCGGCGAGCGGATGCCGCTCCGGCAGCACGGCCAGCAGCGGTTCGCTCCAGATGCGGCGGGAATGGCAGTCGGGCAGTTCGGGCGCACCGGCCACGAACACAACATCCAGGCGGTTGGCGCGAAGCTGCATCACCGCATTGCGGGCTGTGCCTTCGGTAATCTTTACCTCGATGCCGGGATGGTCCTCCCGGTATCGTCCGATCAATTCCGCGAGGAAGCTGCCGGGGATAAGGGCGTGGATACCGATGCACAGGCGGCCACATTCCCCCGACGCCGCCATCCCTGCGGTTTTCACCGCATGGTCGAGTTGATCGACGCCGGCCGATACCCGTTCGACAAAAAGGCGTCCGGCTTCGGTCAGCCGGACGCCGCGCGTGTTGCGCTCGAACAGGAGAATACCAAGTTCTTCTTCCAGCGCCTTGATCCTCGCGCTGACGCTGGATTGGCTGGTGCGGAGGGCGTTGGCGGCATGACGGATGTTCAGGTATTCGGCGACGGCGAGCGTCTGGATCAGCGACGCGAGGGGAATGCGCGAACCCAACTGGGTCGGCATCCCCCATTGCCGATCAATCATAGGTGCTGAGCGCCGCCGCCGCATTGTCTAGCCACCCTATGAGGCAACGAAGGAACGAATTATCCAGCCCAGCCCACGACAAAAGCTCTCATCCCAATCATCGGATTCGCTTTCGAGCTGAGAGGAAAGGGCTGGATACTCGGCCGCATGTTCCCGAAGGAAAGAGGCGACGCGGGAACGGGTTGCGGCTTCATCACCGGCTTGCCACGCAACTTGTGTGGCAACCGATCCGAGCATGAAGTTCGACAGCGTGTATCCCGCATGAATAACATCGACCTCGGGCAAGCCCGCCCGTGTGAGGGTCGCACGAAGATGCTCAGATCGAGCCAAAGCATTTGGGCCAAGCAGCGGTCGAAAGCCAAATAGACTGGTTGACCAAGGGTGCCGTAGAAGCGTCCGACGCCATTCTGTCAGGAAACGGGTCAACTCCTTGTCCCATTCCAATGGCTCTGTTGGTAGGGGAATTTCTCCAAGAACGCTGTCCAGTGCGAGTTCAAGCACATCGTCTCGCGTTTCAACGTGCCAATAGAGGGATGTAGCGCCGGCATTTAGACGCTCCGCCAACTTGCGTATCGTCAGGCCGTCTTGGCCTCGCAGGTCGAGAATTTCGACGGCAGCTTGGATAATGCGTTCTCGTGTCAGTGCCGGAACGTCGCGCGAGCGCTTGGCTGGTTTTAGCCAAATCGTGGGGGAACTGCGATCTGCCTTTGGTGGTCCGTTCTTCGCCATTTCCCCTCCTGACAAGCGCTTGACAGTCAAGTGCGCTCCGGTGCATCACTCTATATCTCGAACATTGTTCGAGTCAACGATCAATGCTCTATTCTGCGGCACGGAGAATTCACATGGACGCCGCGCCACAAATTGCCGGCATTGTGAGCTGGAGCCCGAGCAATCGACACAAGACCGGAAGTAAGAATGGTCAACCTAAGCGATACTCCTGGCGGATCGGCAGATCGAGATTTCCTAGCAGTCTTGCCAATCTCGGACGGAGTGGTGACGATCAGAGCCATGTCGGACGTGGACGCGGAAGCCTACGCCGCTGGGACGAACGACGCTCTAGTCAAGCGCTTCGCTCACCTGCCGTTGGAGAAGTATACGCCGCAGATCGTTCGTGAGCTGATCCAAGGCGCGATTGCGGACGGATTACGCGATGGAGCCTTGGCTGTCCTGGCGATCTCGGATGCAGGCTCTGATTCATTCCTTGGAAGTCTGGTATTCTTCGACATCAAGCCGGATGATGCAGAGATTGGCTATTGGGTCGCTCCCCAACATCGCGGCCGAAGGGTATCGGGCCGCGCGCTCACGCTGGGGATGGAAATAGCCCGCAAGTTGGGCTTGAAAAGGCTTCGCGCCCGAACAGTTCAAGAAAACCCTGCATCTGAGAGGGTTCTCCTCAATGCCGGATTCGAACAGGTAGGCGAAGTACGGCCGGAGATTGTTCCCTCTGGCAAAATCGAAATGAGCGTGAACTATCTCATCAAAGTATGAGGCATGTGGGTGGGGCACTTGAAGCCCTGATCCTCTCCGCCTGCCCAATTGCCACGACACTGAACCACCCTGAACGACGCCCATGTCCTCGCGACCAAGCTGGCGGTCGATGATCGGCCGCCGCGGGATAAGGGCGAACTCGTGCGCTTTCTCGATCACGGCGAAAAGCTTCGCGGGCGTCGACCGAAACCCGCCGATGCAAAGTTGCCGGCCTCGCTGGAGAATTAACCGCCAATCCAGTTACGTTTCGCCATTTCCGCATTTCGGATCGTGCAAAAAGAGCTGGCTCGGGAAATCTGCACAGCGGGGATAAGTGGAGTTTCTGCCTGACTTCGGCTTAGATGCCGGGAACAGG
>NZ_JARRIR010000035.1:0-16680 GCF_029601685.1 Rhizobium sp. YJ-22
ATTGTAGCGCATGACATAAGGCATGGACTTAAAGCCAATCAGCAAATCAGGGCAGACGGCCTTCGGCGGAGGGATACTCCGCCTCCTTGAAGGGCTGCGTCTTAAAGAAGCGCAGCTTGTCTCCAAAGATTGGCCGCTGACCCTCCACCAGCAAGATCATCTTGTTCTCGGGCATCTGGCGCACTTCCTGCGGCATCATCAGGTCCCGATCGCGAATTTGCTCGACCTTTGTTCGGCGCGGGAGCCCCATAAGCTCGATAGTGCGGGATTCAGACTGATATCGTATAGTTCTCTTGCCAAGCGCGCGGGAAGCATACTCTGCCGTGGCCTGGTCATTGGCGCCAAGTATGAGCTGATAGCCGCAATTGCCAAGGAGCGAATGTCGGGACGTCTCACCATAGATCTCATCCAGGTTCTTCAGGTCCTGGATGATGAAGGCGAGCTTGATCTTATAGCCGGCCACATAGGGCAGCTTCGTCATGATCTCGTCCATGCGCTTCAGCTGGCGAAACTCGTCCAGCAGGAAATAGACCGGCACCGAGTTTGGATCATGCTCAAGGGTAAGTATGTCCATCACCTGTTGAACGAACAGCGTCAGCAGCGGCCTAAGAAGCGTGATGTCGGTGATGTTCGGGGCAAGGTAGATTGTGATGGGGCGACGCTTCATGGATCGAAGGTCCATGTCGGTCATGTTCGTTGCGGCCACAACGCGTTCGTTCTTGAACGGCCTCATCGCCTTCTGGATATCAAGCAGTGCCGAGGCCGCGGCCCGATCCGAGAGAGACAGGTAGGAATTGAAGCTCTCCATCGTGAACTTCGACAGGTATGGCTCCTTCTCCTTGATGTACTTCATCAAGGCCTGCAGATCGATCCCGCTGTTGAAGAAGGAGTTGATCTCGCCGAGGTTCCTGCGCCCTTTGTAGAAGGGGCTTTCGAGAACATAGCTGATGGCGCCGGCGAGAACCTGTTGAGCTGTGGCCTGCCAAACTGAATTCTCGGATTCGGTGTTTTCCGGTACAAGAATGCTGGCGATATTTTGAATGTCAGTCGTGCGATTGCCTCGCTCAGGACGAACGAAATCCAAGGGATTATAGCTGTTGGTCGTCTCGGAACCCGGCGCGAACAAGAAGACCTGGCTCCCGTTGCGCTTCCGATAGCCGGCGGTTGCCTTGTACACCTCGCCCTTCAGATCCGTGACGATCATAGAGCCTTCGTGCATGAGAGCGTTGGGGATGACGTAGCCCGCGCCCTTACCGGATCGCGTCGGGCCAATGATGAGGTGGTGGCGATCGTCATACGCGCGGAGGACGTTGCTCCCGATGCGGCCGAATATGTGACCTTTCTTGCCAAACCACTTCCCGCGCCGAAGTGTTGCAAGATCCTGAAAGGCCGCATCCCCCAATGGATTGCTGGTAGGTTTGAGCCCAAGGTATGCAATGAGGCCTGATACGAGCAGCGCGGGCACCACGGAGCCGAGCGCGACTTTTTGAAGGGAAGGGGAGGAGCTATAGGCCCAGAACTGCTGAATCGGCGCGAATGGGTTTGAGGTGATTGTCGCCTCGAGGATCCTACCGTCACCGTAGAAGAGCTGAAGCCCCGCCCCGTATGCCAGCATCCAGACTGCAAAGGCGATCAACAGGCAGAAGAACAGATAGAAGGCCTGTAGCCCCTTACTCATGATGCATCCCGTGCGAAGTAGATTTCGGAAACCCCGCGCTTGCCGCCTTCCCGCCTGAGCTGGATCACGATCGGAATGACCATTTGGATGTAGGACATCAGGTCCTGCTTGGAGTAGCCGGCGGACATGCCGGACTGCTGCATCATCATGGCAAGCTGTTCATAAGCGCCGAGCGGCGTATCGGCGTGTACTGTCGACATGCTGCCCGGGTGGCCTGTGTTGATGGCGCGAAGGAATGAAAAGGCCTCAGCTCCACGAATCTCGCCAACAAAGAGGCGATCCGGCCGCATTCGAAGCGCCGATTCAAGAAGGTTTTGAATCGTCACGTTTGCAGTGCCTTGCCCACCCTTGGAGGCGATCAGGTGGACCGCGTTCTTCTGTGGTGGGAATAGCTCACGAGTGTCTTCAAGCGTCAGTATCCGCTCATTCAGGTCTACAGAGTTCAGGCACGCGTTCAGAAAGGTGGTTTTGCCCGACGACGTGCCGCCACTGATCAGGATCGAAACCCGCTTCGTGATGGCCGTATGGATGAAGTCGTAGATCTTCTCCGCGCGTAGATAGGCGATCAGCTCCCGATCCACGTCGCTTAGGCCTCCGACAGCAACCGAGACTTTGTCGAGAGAGCCGTTGTCACGGTAGTCCTGCAGAGAGAAATTCTGCACAACCTGCTTACGGATCGTGATCGACCCACCATCAGGTGCCGCGGGCGGCAAGACGACCTGGATACGTTCGCCGGTCGGCAATGCTGCGCTAAGGATCGGATTAGCGGCGTTGAGGAACTGCTTTGTCGCTGCGGCAACCCGCTCGCCAATGTTCTCGATCTCGCGTGCCGTCAGAGCATCGATTTCATGATGCTCCATGTGATCAGCACCGAAGCGCTCAACATAGACTTGGCCTGGCCGGTTCACCGCAATCTCAACCACCTTCGGGTCATCGAGAAATTGCCTGATGGGCTCCAGAGACCGGTTCAGGAAATAATGAGGATCATGAGCGGTCGTGTTACCTACCATAACGTTCACGTTTGATCTCCTTCATCGCTTCCGTGACAGGATCGTCGTACATGGCGCTGAAATCGAGGTCCTGGCGAACATAGACAAAGATCCGCTCGCCTTGCGGTACGCTGATCGTTGGCGGGATCCTCAGGTTTTCGGCAAGGACCGTGTTCGCCATGTCGCTGAAGGTCTGGGCGATCGTTTCTCGCGCCAATTCAGCACCTCTTTCGGCATCGTCGTTTCCGGAGCTGGAGTCGCTACCGTATCCGGTTAGATAGCTTGCACCGCCTCCGACGATCGACAGCAAGATTGATGCGCCAAAGCGCTCACGGAACTTGTTGTCGACATGACCCGTCAGGCCCGATCGCCCGAGGCTGTCCGTGCCGATGGAGTTCAAACGCACCGACACGCCGTCATCCCGGATCAGCCTCGTCCACACGACAAAGACCCGCTTCTGCCCCCGCGTAACTTCGGACTGATATTCCCCGATCAGGCGTGTTCCTGTTGGGATCAGGACACGCCGCCCATCGAAGGAGTAGACATCCTTGGATGTGATGGCCCGCACCTGGCCCGGAAGGTCGCTGACGATCGCCGTTTCCAGGATGCCGGGGATCAGCGTGCCCTCTGGGATCATGGCGTCGATGCGCTCAATCTGCCGGGCCTTGGCGGAACGGTCACCGATCGCACTCGCTGAGGACAGGTACTGGCTGTTGCGATCCTCGCCAGCGACGGTCAAAGGCGTGCCGCTGTTCGAGCCATCGAGCGAACCATTCGCGGATCCTCCCAGGTTCTGGTCAAGCGTAATTAGCTTTGACCGAAATCGCTCCGGAAACACCTCTTCGGCGGGCGGGGGGGCGCTCGCCGGTTGAGCGACTTCGGGCGGGGGAGGCACGTTGAATTCAGTGACGTCCACCGGCGGAGCTGGCGGCGGAGGAGGCGGAGGTGGAAGTTCCAAGACAGGCTGTTCGGGTGGTGGGGGTGTGGGTTCTCCATCGCGCACGAAACCGGGCGGCCGGAAGGTCGTGGTACGGAACTCCTCCTCACTTTGCGGGCTTTCAGGCGGGCTTTCTCCGGATGTCGCGAGCACCAGGTACGCGGCGAAGACGCCAGCCAGCAAAAGGGCGGCCATGCCGACCGTTTGATTGCGCTTCACGTTTCGATTGCTGATTTCGGCCTCGTCGGCCGCCGCCATTGCGTCGAGTTCAGGGCTGCGCTTCATTAGTTGCCGCTCCTCCTGCGTTTGCTGGCATCAGGATCCGGTTTCGGAGCCATGATGTCAGGATCAGGTGCTGCAAAGTCCGGCTTGCGGAGGTTGAAAATGCACGTCCACTGGTTTCCGTCCCGGAGCGTGTATTGCGTGGCTACGCCGTCAACGACGATGTATTCGCCTTCCTTGCGGAAGTTTCGCAGGGTCTCGGAGAAGTCGGATTGAACGGCAAAAATGGCAGGCACGGTCCCTCGGCCGAACTTGAAAAAGGTCTTCTTTCCGTCATCGAAGACCATTGTCGGCTTCAGCGCCGCGTCGCCCGAGAAAGAGTAGTCAATATTGACGTTCGCTTTGTCGATGCTCGAAATGTTCGGGTTAGCTGCCCGAAACTCAGCCTCCTTCCGCAGAGACTCGTTCAGGTTCTTCTCCGGATAAACGAAGCGAATGCCGAAGACCTTTTTCCCTGCTTCCGGTGCATAGTCATTGAGCTCAAGGAAGTAGATCCTCTTTGAGGTCACCACGTTCATGTTTGTGGAAACGTCCTTGGCTATCGGCTTGACGAAAAGGATGTTGCCCTTTTCGGACGGGGCAACCTGCCAACTGTCGGTGTCGCCAAGCGAGATCGTCTCAAACTTCTCATCTTCGTCGAAGATGATCATCGTCGAGATGCCGTAGGTCGCAGACACCTTCACGACGTTGTTCGGCTGATAGACAACACTGGTCACACGCGCATCCAGACTGCCAGGGCGGGGCTGTTGCGCCGCATAGGCGTGAGTCATCGTGAGAGCGGCGATCGACGCCGCCAGTAGGAAGCCATATTTCACTGCTGGCCTCCCGAGGTCACCGTTTCCTGATCACGGCGGTAGTCATAAACCTGGAAGCCCAACGGGTTTTCGAAGCGCCATTCGTTGCGCTCAGGCGTATCCGTGTAGCGATAACGAACGATAGAGATGAAATGGCGCGTGATGACGTCTGAATCAGAGCGCTCATGCGTCGAGAACCGGACGAGCGCCGTTGTCGTGTTGGGGAAGGTGACAGACTTTATGTCGACGGTGATCGACTTGTTTTTGCCGAGCCGGCGAGCTGGATTGTCAGGGTTCGCGGCACTCCATTGGGCCTGGAGGTCGCGCGCTGCGTCGCCGGTGGAGAGCAAAGCTGCAATTCCAAAGTTCTGCTCGATGGCAAAAGGATCATAGCCCTCGCGGGATCGAATGTAACGGACGACATTCGCCTGAGTGACCGCTTGCTGATCGGTGATGTTCGATGTTCGAGTCAGCCCTGTCTTGACCTCAATGTAGCCAGTGTTCTTGTCGACCTCGACAATGTACGGCTCGAAGCTCTTGAGGGGCACGAGCATCACCAATGCGGAGAGCGACAGGATCGTGATGCCGCCGAAGATCAGCGTAATCAGCCAAGCGAACGCCTTGGACCGTTTGGCCTTTTTGACGATCTCTTGTTCCCAACGGTCCCCATCCTGAAAATAGCTCCGGAGAGCATCGTTATTCTCTGCCATGTATCCTAGCCCTTAATTCCCGCCACCAGTTGCCTAGTTGGGCAGACTGTTGTTGGTAATTCTGTTTTGCATCGCTTCTGCTGCACCGGCGTTTTGGATGTTTTCCCTCATGCCGGCATGGGTTCTGGCGCGCGCGACCATTCCTAATTCTCCAGCCCTCCCGGCTACAGAACGTGTCGCGGTCAAAGCTCGTGCCGGCAGCGCAACACCGGTAGCGTAGCCAACCGATCGAGCGATCTGCCCAACGCCCGTTGCCACGCCCCCGGTAATTCCCTGGGCGAGAGTTTGAATGTTGAAGAGGACAAAAGCGCCAGCCGCACAGATCAGGACGAAAGCCGAGATATCGTCTAGCTGGATCTCGTTCGCGGATGCTGCCGCTGCGACCTTCTGCAATTCAGCGTCCATGGTCGTGATGAGAAAGGCGGCGACCACGTAAACGAAGAGCGGAATGATCGCGTACGTCAAAACCTGCTGGAACCAAGCCATTCCGTACTGGCGTGTGGAATCAAACAATAGGCAGGCGATAAAGATCGGTGCAGTGCCAAGCAGCACCCACATCATCACTTTTGCAAGCACGAGGATGGCAAGCGCAACGGCAATGAACAGCCCAACCGCCAGCATGATCAGGAACCCTACGAGGCCCGGTAGAATGGCGAAGTAGCCTGACTGCTCCGCGAATGCTGCTGCTGCCTCATTCGCCGTCTCCCAAATCATGGAGAGGCCGTCTGTCGGCTCAGTTATCCCGGTACTGCTAGCCGTCAGGAGCGCCCGCCCCACGTCTTCCGGCGTGTTGTTCAGCCAGTCGTAAAAGAAGAGTTGGAAGTTGCCCCACTGATCAATGAAGGCGACGATAAGCATCATCCGCACGACCCGGCCGACGATCTCACCGACGCTCACTCGCGCGGTCCCCATGACGAGTTGAAGTCCGTAATAGGCGACGTAGGCAATAAGCATGATCGTCAGCAAAGGCATGATTTCGTCGCCAACGACCTCATAAGCCCGTTGGGAGAAATTCCGCCCTGCATCTTCAAGAGCCTCAAGCAGGCCGCCTAGAAAGTTCATGGGGTCACTGCTCTCCGCTTGCAGCGAAAGCGTCGATCGCCGCCAGCGCTTCCCATGGGTTGCCATTCACGCTGGTCATTGGGCCACATTCCTGTCGCGGATCCTCGGCGTAGGATGTGAGGTTTGCCGGCCTCTTGCATGGTGCAGTCTTCTCTTTCGGAGCACCGGCGCAGCCAGTTACGCCGGCGGCAACCAGAACGGAGAGGAGCACAAAGCCTTTCACTCGAAATGTCTTAGTCACCGTAGGTCAGCGCCTTCTTGGTATTGGAGATGTCGACAAGGCGGCGCTGGTTTTGAGCCTGCAGGGAGCCGACCGCCCCATTCATCACGCCAATCATTTCGTTGATCGTCAGGCCGGTTTGAACCTGCAGCTGCGTGTTCTGATCGATGGACCCTTTGATGTCTTCGGCCTGGCCGATCTGCTGACCTGCCTGCTGGAATGCCTGTGTTCGCGACTGAACGGCCTGTTGCGAGCCGGTGACTAGGGCAGCGACTCCAAGGACGGTCTTCATCATCTCTTCGTAGGACTTGTCGCCGGAGAACGTGCTGTCCGCCTTGCCAGACAAGTTCTTTACTAGCTGAAGGCCGTTGATGAAGGTGGTGGCAATCTGGCCGATGTCACCGCCCATGCTGCCGAAGTTCGGGACTCCGCCCTGCATGAGGCTGTCGAGTGACGGCATCTGAGAAACGCTGAACCCTTGACCAACGGCGAGGTTCTGCATGGGATTTGAAACGCTCCCGCGATCCCCCGTGACGGCTTTAAGCGTCTCTTCTACCGTCTTCAGAACCTCCTTGTTCGTATCCAGGATCTGATCGGTCGTCTGAGAGGTTTCCGTTGCAATCTTCAGGTTGGCGCTGTCGATCACGGGAACCTGTGCAAGTGCGGTAGACGCCATCGCTAGCGAAAACGCAGTCAGAAATGCTCTTTTCATGGCCGTTCTCCTTGTCATTCGGCGCTCAACATCAGCTTCATGTCAGCCTCTGGTTCGAGTTTTCGAACGCAGGCCTGTTCCTCCGGATTCCACTCAAGCTGCAGTTCCTTGTCGCAGAGGTCAGCTACCTCGCGATCGTCTTCCTTCTCGTCTCGCTTGTAGTCGCTGGACCGCGAAGACCCCGAGAGCCCGCCCAGATCGAGTGCATTTTGAGAATTCATAAGCTCCGCCATCGTTGTTCCGAGGCGGATGACCTGGTTCATCATCTCGAGGTTCGCATTGCGTGCGCCAGAATTGTGGTCCCAGCTGTCTTGGATCGTGCCGCTTTCCATCTGGCCGAGTTGCTGAAGCCATGACGCGACGTTCCCGCTGTTTTCGGAAATCGACTGGCTGGTTGCCATTGAGTTGATCGTTGCGTCTCTCGCACCTGAAAAGCCCGACGTGCCTCCGCCGAAGTTTTCGGGGATGTTCGACACATCGGACCCTCCGAACTGGGGCATCCACTTGCCTTTGATCGCGGCTACATACCCCTGCGTTTCCTTGAACGGAGGGATGCCGCCATACTTTCGAACGTTGCCTGGCCCCGCGTTGTATGCGGCAAGGGCGAGGTTGGTATTGCCGTTGAAGGTACGGAGCTGCTGCTTCAGGTAGCGTGCGCCGCCGCGGAGGTTATCCTCGATGTCGTGAGGGTTCACGCCAAGATCCTTGGCTGTGCCCGGCATCAGCTGCGACAAGCCCATGGCGCCGACAGGCGACTTTGCGCAGGGATTGAACCGGCTCTCCTGGTAGACGAGAGACATGAAGAGGGTTTCGTCTACCCCTTCCTCACGCGCCACTCGCTTCACGAGCCCGACAATCTCCGGATTGGCTTGTGCTGCCGAGGGGGCGTCACCTCCGCGCCCCGGCCGGTACATCGAGCAGGTGACGCTCTTGCTCACGGAGTGCCGGCGACTGTCTGTTTCTTCGATCTGCTTCGTCGTTTCATTGCGCACCGCATCTGTTGAAGTGAGGGCGCCATCCGTAACAGGAACCTGCGAGGAGGCGGGGGGCGCTGTTCCCCAAGCCAAGGCTGCAACCAGCAGCGTTAGAGTCCGACTGTTCCTCATTCGGCCTTCTCCCATCCGCAGAATTTCGCCAACCAGTTTTCGGGTTCGTCTCCGTACTGCTCGCGAAGTGCCGCGCACTCCTCGATCGTCTCCTTGCGTCCTGAAAGCACCTTCACGAGATCTGGCATTGTCGACAGATCGAGACGCGCAATGACAGAGTCGTTGCCATGCTTAATCAGGAAGGTTCTCTTTTCAGGAGGCGTGTTCTTGATGAACTTGAACTCCTTCACCGTCAGGCCGAAGCGCTTGATGTAACTCTCTTCGTCAGCCCGTGGGTTCGGGAAGTGGATGTTGGTCGCCGATTGCTCAATGAGCGTGTGCGACGCTTTGGATTTGGTAATGTCAGCAGCCGACTGCGTACCAAAGCCCACGATGCCGTTGAGCTTTCGGATCGTCTTCATCTTGTCGACGATGAAGGCGCTGAAAGTGTCATCCATCAGCAGCTGCCAGCCTTCATCCATGAAGAACATGACGGGGTTACCGTCCAGCAGCTCGTCCAGCCGATGGTAAAGATACATCAGCGCAGGGGTTCTTAGCTCCTCGTTTCCGAGGATGTTGGTCATATCAAAGCCAAAGACGCTGTGACCCGAGAAGGACAGGACGTCATGGGGCGCGTTGAACAGCCAGGCTTTTTCGCCTTCGATCCAAGGGCGAAGCCGCGAGTATAGATCGTTGGCATCGGCCTTGGACCGCCCCATCAAGAGGCCGGCAAGATTGGGGAGGTTCCGCTGAGCTGCCGGCTCCTGCATGATCCGGACGATTGCTTTTTCCAGCGTGTCCTCGTCCTCTTGCGTGAAGTCGGTGCGACGATCGCCGCGCAGCATGGCCTTGAGCAGACGGACCAGAAATTCCCGGTTCTCGCCGGTGTTTTCCAGTTGCAGCGGGTTAAAGCCCGTGGGTGTTCCCGGAGACAGAACCTCGTAGGCTCCGCCGATCGCCCTGACGAAGATCTCAGCCCCCCGGTCCTTGTCGAAGAACACGGCGCGAGGCGTGGGTGAAACCCGCATCGCCTGAGCCAGCAGGAAGGTCAAACCTACGGTCTTGCCGGATCCTGTCGGACCAGTCACCGTGAAGTGCCCGATATCGCGACGGTGGAAGTTGAACCAGTAGGGGGTTTGTGAGGTCGTTTCCAGAATGGTGATCGGCAGGCCCCAATGGGTGCGATCCGCTTGTCCAGTCGCGAAATTATGCATCGAGGAAAGGCCGGAGAAGTTGGCGCTCGACAGCATAGCGATGCGGGAGATGTGGGAGCGGTTTCCCGGCAGCTGCGCCCAAAACGCCGCTTCAAGATTGAGATCCTCCCGGAGCCAGTTGATGTTCATGTCGGTGAGGCAAGCGCCAAGTTCCGACACGCAACGGCTTAATCCCTCGAGGTCCCGCGAAATGCACAGAAGCGAAAAATGATGGAAGCCGAATACAGCCTCCTGATTGAGGAGGCTGTTCAAAGCATAGTCGATGTCGGATTCGACCGAGCTACCTGCTTCGTCGGAGGCCTTGATTTGGCGTTGAAGGCGACTGATCCGCTCTTGTGCAATCGGCTTGTCTGCAAGGGTAAAAGACTGCGTCAGGATGAACTCGTGGTTCACCTGCAGCAACCCATCCAACATGCCGGGACCAGTGAATGGGGGATATTCTTTGATCGAGAGTAGAGCGGCATAGCGGCTATCTTCTTCCACCGCCGCTTGTGCCTGCATCGTCCGCTTTGAAAAGTGAAGCCGTGAGGTGCCGACGTAGTTGCGAATTCCCATGCGCGGAAGCCGCATCTTTCGCGGCACACCGCAGGTCAGGATCGTGTTGAAGAACTCGCAGGGCTCCGAATACGGATCGCCCTTAGCGTCTTCTCCATCGATGTCCTTTTTCGCTGTATCGTCTGATTTCTTGCGATACGTGATGCCAAGCGGCTTTGCGCCGTACTTGTGCAACTCTTTCACGATATTCCCAACCAGCTCTTCGAGGTCGGTCACGTCTTCACGGGTCGCTTGGGCCCTGGCCTCCTTGTTCGAGCGTTCAAAGATCCGCTTCAGCGAGTCGCCGAGGCCAAGCGCCCCTTTCATGCCCGAACGCACGATCGTCAGGTAGATTTCGTTCGTGAACAACCGCTTCTTGCGAAGTTGGTCCATATAGCGATCGTTCAGGATCTCGCAGAAGGAGGAATCGAACGAACCGCCGATTTCGGTCTCGACCTCACGACGGATTACGGTCGACCAAAGAGAATAGCGGCTCGAACCTAGTGCTCGGATCATGGTGTTCTGCACAACAGAACGCATGTTCAATTCGGCCTGGTCCTCCGTCTGGAAGAACAGTCCATCAAGCTTGATGACGCTGATCAGGGTTCCATTCTCGAGCCCGATGACCGTGTCAGACACATGCCGCATATAGGGGATGTGAACGGACATAGGCCGCTCGTTGCCGGCGACCTTCCCAAACCCAAGCTCTTCCTTGACGACTTTCAGCATCTACTATGGTCCGTATGAGTTGGTGCCCCAAAAGCGCTTGTTGGGAGTCCTTGGCGTCTTGCGGGACGTGACCTGCAGGACGTCGAGAATCTTGCTGTCCCAGGCACAAAGCGAGAAAAGGACAAGGTAGGCGGCTGGCGCGATCAGCAGTGCCGCCAGATGGTTCGTCACCAGCCACCCAATGATTGTCACGCCGATGATCAGGACGACCGCCATGTAGGGCACGCCCCATAGCGTCGGAGAACGGGTCAAGCCGATCACCAACGGCGTCAAAGCTGGCTTCTCGTCCTGAAAATCGCTCATCAGCCGCCGCCTACCGACGAAATCATCTGGTCAACGATGGCAGGGGCGCCGAAAACGAGACCGATGCCAATGACGACGGCTCCGGCCGTGAACCACGAAAGCCTGCCGGCAAAGGCAAGGAAGCCGAGGCCAATCACGGCGATGATTGCCATCAGACGTCCAAAGGGGCCGGTGATGAAGTCAACGATCATCTGTACGGCTGTCTGAAGGGGTGCGAATGCACCGCCGCCGCCACCGCCAGCCTGTGCAAGCGCTTGATCAGCGCCTGCAACCTGCAGGGCTGCCACCAAGCCAATGACGGCTACTGCCTTCAATGCCCCGGAATGCCGGGAAACGACGTTCTTCATAGTTCTCTCCTTAAAAATGCATCACGCCGCCGACGAACTTGCCGGTCTTCTCCACAGTGATGACTCCGGCATCGCTGGTGTTCTTTGCCGCCATGTCTCGGACGATCCCGCTCGCCTTCCGTTTGCCGGTTGGCATCGGTAGGCCAAGCTGGAAATTCACGACCTTTGCGACATAGCCGACGGTTTCTTGGAATGGCGGAACGCCGCCATATTCGTAGATGCGCCCCTCCCCGCTGTTGTAAGCGGCCGCGACCAGAAGCGGGTTCTGAAACTCATCGAGCAGGAAGCGGAGGTACTTCATCCCGCCCTCGATGTTTTGAGCGGGATCGCAAATGTCCTCAACACCGAAGCGAGCCGCCGTTTCGGGGATAAGCTGCATAGGTCCGCGTGCGCCTTTCGGTGAATTGCGGATCTCATCGAAGCGGCTTTCGGCCCAGGCAATCGCAACCGCGAAGCCCTCATCGACGCTGTATCGGCGCGCAGTGGATGCAACCAGCGCTTTAATCTCGTCAGGTGACAGGGGCGACGGCCCGCACTCTCCAACGGGAGTTCCTGCCCCTAGATTTTCGGGGGTATCACTAGATGTAGTATCTAGAGTGGGAGTTTGGACAGGCTCAATGCGGCCGGTAGCGCGCTCCGAGACATCAAAATATGCGCTGACAGACGCATCAATGTGATGCTCTTTGGCGCCCACATCTTTCGACGTCGTTGCGCCCAATACTTCAGCTCCGCCCTTCGTGACAACACCGTTTGCACCGAGGACAAATTCCTTCTCTGATGTCTCGACACCGCTCCAGCGATCTTCGAAGTTCGTGACAAGAGATTCCTCGTTGATTGTCACAGAACCGTTGTAATCGCTGGAAATACGCCCTGTTGTGGCTAGGTCTTGTGACGCAGCAGTATTGGCCGCGAGCAGCACGGATAAAGCTGCGCTAGTCAGGGTTCGCGGGCCTAGATACCCTGCATAGACAGTGTTTTTATCCATCGCACCCGCCCGTCAAACGGTGTTGTGATCGCCACGAAAACCGACTAGAGTTAATGCACTCATGATACCGATTTGATGCACTCTTACAAGTTTTCTGAACGGTGTTAAACCCTATTTTGCAGGGTCAACAATCGCACTACGGATGGTTAGGGCTAAAATATGAAACAGGCCATCATTCCCGCGCTTCTAAGTTGCGCATTGGCAACACAAGCGCTTGCCGCTCCTGCGGTGAACAAGGACTACATCAGGTCACTGGCGGCGCCGGGCAAGACGGTTCTTGTCGTCGAGTATTACGACGGGACCGGCAAAGTCGCTGATCGCAAAGGTTACGCCACTGCCAATGGCTTCAAGGCTATCTCGGCGACTGAGTTTCGCGTCGATGAATCGACAACGTTGCATCTGTATGGCGTTCAGCCCTGCAGCGGCGATCTGGTCAATCGCGCAGAGGACTATTCCGGGACTTGCGAGGAGTTTGGTACGCAGCAGCTGCAAACGATGCTGCAGAGCCCCAAGGTTCTGTTCTGCAGGGCCTTCATCAGCGAGCAGACTGCCCCCGTTCAGGATGTCACTTGCTACGGCTACTATAACTATCCTGGAGCAATGGACACGGTTGATAATCTTGAGGAACAGCTTCTGTCGTTAGGAGCGGTCCGCCTGACTAAGAAAGCCGATGGTTCATTCGAACGTCCTGATCTCACGGAGGCTCAGGAAATCGGCCAGAAGGGTTCCTACGGCATGTGGGCAGATCCTCGGGTGAAGGCGCAATGAAGCTTGCTGCTGCACTCGTCGCGACTCTACTGCCCTTTGCAGCCAATGCCGCACCTGAAGGGTACTTCGATCTTGCTCCCGGCATCACCTTGGAAACGGGGGACACCTGGATCTCGAACGGAGAACGGTTTCGTCTCTATGGCATCCAGTCCTGCTTGCGCGGCACTGCCTACACGGATGGTCAGGGCAGCAGACAAGATTGCGGCGAGGCATCGCTTGCGATGTTGGCTGCCTACATCAAGGACACCAAACCGATCTGTGCCCCCGTGGCGAAGCTTAACGGCATCTCATATGTCGTTTGTTACGCCACGGTTGGCAGTCAAAGGCTCGACCTCGCGCAGATCATGGTGACAAGCGGCTATGCATTCGCTGCCTTGAAGACCGATGGTCTCCCTTATCATGCCCCCTACGCCATAGCCGAGCAGCTTGCTCAGCAAAAGAAGGCCGGCCTTTGGCAATTCTCCGACGTTCAGCATCCTTCCATCCTGCTTAGTCGTGAGGCGAACCAGCGATCGAGGAGCGCCCAGCCATGAGAAGCCGCCTTTTCCTTTTTATCGCCGCAAGCTCTTTGGCCCAGCCGGCGCTTGCCGCCGATCCGATCTATCAGAACTGGCACGCCCTACGCGGTCAGGCTGCGCCTCCAGTTGCTGCTGCTGTTCGGTTGCCGACGTTCAAAGGCCCGGTAACCGTTCTTGACGGCCGCACGCTATGGTTCGGCACGCTTGGCAATGGCTATAAAGTGAGGTTGGCTGGCATCGACACCTGTGAGCTTCCTCAATGGGCTTTGAACCCAAAGTGGACCAACCGGGACAAGCAACAGGCCCCTACCCCCGTTCCATGCGGTCCCTTCGCCAAAGCCTGGCTGAAAAGGACTGTCGGAAACAGACCCACGACTTGCGTCGGTCTGGCCTACGCGAACGATGGGATACCCGTCGCACAATGCACGACTAACGGTGTGGATCTCGCCGCCGAAATGCTGCGCGTCGGTTGGGCTCGTCTCGATTCCCCTTACATCAACGCCCAATATTACGCTTATCAGACCAATGCGATGGCCGCCCGGTATGGGATGTGGGGAACCTACGTGTTGGACATGAACGAATGGCGCCGGAAAGCCGTCGACAAGACGCTAGATCGGCATCCGATCGCCGACTTCAATCTATTGGCCGAGAGGAAAAGCGAGATCTCTCCTCCTTTTGCTGATGCGCGAAACAAGCCGAAGAGGACAGACCGATAGTTGCCAGACCTCGCACATATTGCGACCTCTCTCGCAACAGATCCCTTGGCTGGCTTGCTGCTTGCCATCTCCCTCTCGATCGCCCTCATAATCCCGGCGCAGAGACTCTGGTGGATCCACGCGCTACTAGCGGCCTTCCTTCTCATCCTGTCGCTGGCTTTCCACGACAAGCGTCACTTGTCCTTCGACAGCTACCTGGTCGGGCTCCTAGCCTTCGCCGCGGTTTCTCGGGACATTCCCAATCAGCCACTGCTCTATCGCATCGGCATTTCCTGGTTTGCGTGCTTCGCGCTGATCTCGGCCGTCATCTACGCCGCAGGCGAACGCATCCAGCACAGGACTCCGCTCGAAAGACCTTTTTCCGAGCCGGCAATTTCAGCAGCATTGATCAAGAGGGACACCTGATATGAAACCAGTGTTTTTTGCCGCAGCCGGTCTCGCGGCTCTTGCCATCTCTCCAGCATCTGCCAAGGCCGAGGATGCCTCATGGGGTTGCCAGATCCTCTTGTGCGCAGCCTCACAAAGCCCGTCATGGCATGGCGTCCCCTACTGCGTTCCCCCGATGAAAAGGCTTATATCAGCTATGGCGAAGCCCGGCTTCTCCTGGCCGATCTGCCATGAAGCAAAAGCCGGAAAACCGGGCTATGAACCTTACGAGGAATGCCCTGCCGGCATGACCGCCGTTTCCTCCCGCACCGATGGGGATCGGCCGTTCTTGGGCCGAGACGACAAGGATCAGTGCACGAAGACCGTCAACCAGTGCAGCAACCGTGCCGCCTTCCGTACCCAATTTGGTGACAGCCAAGGAAACGAGCGCAAGGGTGTCACGATCCGGCAGATCAACCAGAACAACGACAATGATGTTTTCAACCGAGACAATGGCTGCATGGTGCAGATCACTCAGCCCCGCCCTCGCCGCGCGGATCCTTATTATTTCGACATTCCGAACGATAAGGGCGTCAAGCAGCGCGCTTGGTTCAACTTGAATGACTGAGTGGATGACATGAACAGCAATATTCTCGTCGTAGCAGCAGCCGGTATCGGCATTCTCGCCGGTGCAGGAGGTACTTATCTCATCATGCCGGAGCCAGAGCCGGTTGTTCGGGCCCCCACTGATGCGGAGATCGCGGCCCTTATCGCAGCCAATCCCTCCCTAATTCCCGAACCTCCGGCCCCTGTGCTTGAAATACCGACAGAAGAGGAAGCTCTAGCCGCATACCGCAAGGCTTATGCCCGCAATCCTCTGAGGACCGGCCGCGGTGAAGCCGATGTAACCCTTGCTTTGGGAGAGTGTGACGAGAACGCCAGCGGTCCAGGCGTATCATGCGTTGCGGCCATCAAGAGGAATCCGAACGCAGCTCCTCTCGATCGCGTCATTGGATTTGCCAAGTCTGCATCCGGCGAATGGGTTGCCACCAACTACTGATTTTAGAACCAGATGCCTGTTGATCATTAATGCCCCGATAGTGAGATGGAGCCTGAAAGAAGAAGCTCCATTTCCTCAGGGTTTAGGCTCCCCTTGGAGGCAATTAGGTACCCCGCTACGTAAAGTAACTTCTGATCTCTCTCATCCTGATCTGACGGCGCGTGCCTGATGATTTCCATACGTGCATTCGCTTCCTGATCCATGTCAGCGCCGCCCTCGCTGTTGACGGCTGCCAGGTAGACGGTTCGGTGACGTTCGACCTTCACGGACAATGGCTCGTTGGGTTGCAGCTCAAGCTTTTCTGTCATCTTTCCCTCTCCACAAGCGCAAGCGATCACTCCTTGACCTCCCGAAATCGAAGGGAGGGCAGGAGCCCCGCTCCTGCTCCCGAGCTCGTGCGGAACAGCTGGAGAGAGGGGGACAAGCGCTAAACCGGAGGGGGATCACCCACCCGGAGGGCCGAGACGAATTTCATAGAAATGAGCCGGTGCTGCAGGCCGCAGGCCGAAGCATGGGGAGACCGGTTTAGTGCTTGTGGGGGAGAGAGGGCAGAGCGCCTTTCTCCCCTCTCAGTGCGTTGAACAAAGTCGCCTTTCGGCCCATTGCAGACATAGAAGAGCGGAGCGGGTTAAGCTATCTCGAACCCAAGATCATCTCGAGCGCGGCATCCT
>NZ_JARRIR010000036.1:0-12514 GCF_029601685.1 Rhizobium sp. YJ-22
ATTGTAGCGCATGACATAAGGCATGGACTTAAAGCCAATCAGCAAATCAGGGCAGACGGCCTTCGGCGGAGGGATACCTTGAATGAAGAGAAAACTCCGACTTTCAGAAATGCGAAAAACGGCTGGCAACAAGCGGCCGTCAGCACCATCTTGCGCAACGAAGCGGTCATTGGAACATATCAGCCAACTCACCGCGTTGACGGAAAGACGGTGCCATATGGTGCGCCAATTCCAAATTATCTGCCTGCCGTGATTGCGCCGGACCTGTTCTGGCGAGTGCAGCGGAAGCGGAAAACACGCTATTCGACCGGCAATAAACGGGACAAGGTAACGAACCTCTTCCCGAGCATCGTATCCTGCATGCATTGCGGTGGTGTTCTTCGCCTACGAGACGGCGGCTCTAAAAATTCTCCCCTCAAATATCTGGTGTGCGACAATCGCTACCGAGCAAGAACATGCACGGCCGAGCGGGGGTCTATTCGATATGACGTGGTGGAGAAATCCATCCTCGACAACATCACCGACTTCATGCGCGATCCCGGTTATGATCCGGCACAAAGAGAGATTTCAAGAGCGTCTATTCGGCGGAGCATGGAAGATACGGAAGCCGAGATCAACGCGATATCGCGCAAACACCGCAACCTATTGGCGTCGCTCGAAATTGCAGACGATCCAGAAGCGCGGCGTGATGTTCTCGCTCAAATGAAGAAGCGGAACAGCCAGATCGAAGAGAGAAAGTCGCTTCTCGCCGACCTACGCCTGCAACTCGAAACGTTCGAAGACAAATCGACGGAGATCAACGAGTTTGGAGACCGGTTGAAAATTGAACGACTTCTCTGGACCTCAACTGACACCAGAGCGATTTTCGAGAGCCGCAGTCGTATTCAGAAGGCCATTGTCAGAACGCTCGACCGCATCATGGTCAATTTCGCCAAACGGCACTTCATCGTCACACTAGCGGGAACCGAGCGAGCATATCTATTCTCGGACAAGGGCGTGCTGTTGAGAGAAACCGGCAACTATGCTGTCGGCCTCTACAATACCGGCACGAACCAGTTCCGCAAAGAGCTCGATGCGGACGGAAAGCCCATCATCGTTGCCATACGCCCCCCAAGTTTCGACGGAACAACAGACATTCCTCGCTCGTATGACGAAAATCGAAATGTTGATGAGGAAACGGTTGCAGCAATCAAGGAGCGATTATCGCTTATTAACCGGCTGAAGAAGGGACGAAAGCCTGTTCCTGGCCCCATCAATCCTCGTCTCATTGAACCAGATGTCCAGCGTCTGAAAGCGGAGCGGCAAGCCCGCGCAAAAAAATGGCTTGAAGAGATGGAAGAGCGAAAGCGGTCGAAGCAATAGGCAGACGCTTCATTTCCCGAAGATATTGCAAGTTGCATTTCCCGCAAGTTCCGGGAAACGCTCCCTCAGTATGCGGAGCACTAACGCCGCATGGAAGGGGCAGATTTGGGAGCCGCGAAAAAGAAACCGAGCCAATCAAAGGCCCTCTGAGAGCGTCGGCCTCTCATGTTGCCGTTCCGCTGCTCGGCGTCTGCGCAATGATTGCTCTTTGGGCCGCATATGCATGGCAGTCCGGGGTGCCTCAGTACATCCCTCCCGGACCCGATAAGGTTGTCGCCACCTTGATATCCGACTGGCCCAAATTGGGGCCAGCGCTGGTTCATACCCGACTTGCCCATTCCGGTGTCAACCCGAAGGATAGCGTCCGTCAAGGTGGTGTAATTTCGGGTGTGGTTCCGGGCCGTCATGATCAGGCGGCTCTGGGTGTAATTTGATGGGTGGTTTCCTCCTCTATTGTTATTGGATTTAGTTCGGCCATCGCCTCGACCTGCATGCATCGGCTCAGGCGCTGCCATTCGTTGTTGGCTTCGAGCAGCACCGCAGCGATACGGGTTCCATCATTTGGTGGATGCGCCGATGGTGAAACCACGTTCTATTCATACATGTCACGCCGTATGGAAGGACCATAAATGAAGGCCAATATCTTTGCCGCTGGTGTTATTCTTGCGCTCGCGCTCTCCCACAGTCCGCTGGCAGCAGAACCGGCATACGACATGAGTATTCTCCGCGCTATGGTCGATGATCTTGATCACGACGACCCTTACATGCGGCTTAACGGTGCAGTCGCCGCCTGTCTTGCCGGTGAAGGGGACCAGTATCTGACGACTTCATGGTTTGAAGACCATGGTTGGAAACCACGTGTCGATGCCGACATGGGCATTGTCGAGATGAGGAAACCCGGCGCGGATAATATGTTTGCTTGGGTGGCGGAGGATGGCAGCAGTTGCCGTGTCTGGTCCGAAGAAATCGGCACCGCAGCCGTCAAAATCCTTCTGAAAGACCTAATGCAGGCCACACGTATCCGCGCTGAGAAATCGACCGGAGAGAACGGCTGCTCGGGGTTGACGCTGATTGCCGGAAATGTCGGCTATGCCGTCGAGATAACCTCGTCAGGCAATGACCCGGTTTGTGACGCGGCGGACAATAGTGCCATTCACGTCATCCGGGCGGAGGGATAGGAGAGAGAACGGTTCTGACGTTTCGGCCGCTTCACGCGATCTGGCTGCTTTGAAGAACGGGAGCCGTAAACTGCCGGGCGAGCGCAACGAGTTCCGCTTGGCGCGCGGCTCCCGTTTTTTCGAAGATGCGCAGCAGGTGCGTCCTGACCGTGCTGACGGCAACATCAAGCTTGGTCGCGGCTTCTTGAACCGTCTGGCCATCGGCGATTTTCTCGAAGACGCGCCGTTCCGCCTCTGTCAGGCCGAACAGCGCTGCTATCGCTTTCCCTGCACTTTCCGACGATACGGTGAGCGGCGCAAAGAGGAGGGCGAAGCATTCACCCCCATCAGGCCCAAGCTTCTCCCTCTTTAATGGCAGGATATGCAGGCTCCGCAGAGCCTCGTCGCCCGCACCGAGAGGAATACCGAACGGGTCGCCGGCTGGGATGGCGTCGGATATCCGCGTCGAGTGCAAGGCAAACTCCAAGGCGCGCTGTGTGAAGCTCGACGTGAAGGCTATTTTCCCCGCCTGAACAGTAAAAGCGGTTTGCGACTGCTTGAGCATGGTCGCTGCATCGTTCGTATGAAGGACGCGCAAGTCTGCCGTTACCAGCATGATCGGAACACTCAAGCTTTTCAGCACGGAGCGGAAATCGGCGGCAGCGCTCATATGGCCGTCGATAACCCGCGTGATCGTGGCCGCGCGCTGCAAATGCGGAAGTAGGAGGCGCATGACCTCTATCTCACGCTTGCCGATCAGCCCGAAGTCACGATGGCGGTTGAAGCCGATGGACCCGATGGACGTCCCGTCGCGTGTCAGGCCAACGGCAATCGCATCGACAATGCCTTGCGGTTGATGGAAGGACACGTGAAAAGGGTGAGCCGTCTCGCCGGTGATGGCAGAGGGGTTTACGTCTGAAAGCACCGCCGGTTCATCGAGCGGTAAGTTGCGGATGGTTGGCTCACCTCCCCAAATGTCGAGCAACTCCTGAGAATAGAAGAATACCTTCTCAAGCCAAGGCTGCTCGAAGCCCGTGGCTGCCGCCAGCACAGGTTGCCCGTCTTCGAGTGAAATGACGCTGATGACGCCCGTGCTTAGATCGAGTTCCCGGCAGATGGCCCTCATTGCCTCCGGCCAATGTGCAGGATTGAGCGTGCACGCGTAGATGTCGCCGATCAATGCGGATAATTTTGCTGGAGAAATCATTCCTGCCCTTTCAAGCCGATGCTGCTCCGCCGGAATGTCTGCCTCTGTTCAGGCCAACATGTGCGAAGCCTCCACCAAATGGTGGAAGCCAGATTGCCCCGAGCATGGCACCTTCCGGGAAACTCTTGAAGTTCAATTTAAAAATCACTTTGGGAAATCAACATGAAACGAGTGACCGCCGCCGCGCTTGCAATGATCGTCGCTTCCGGCTTGCTTGCCGAAACGAAGGCCTCTACCGACTTGCCCGTCGCTCTCGATTTTTTCAAGATTGCCACGCCGGAAGCGAACTCGCCCCGCATCGTCGATTATGACGAGACGTGGTTCATCACCGGCCCCGTTTCCGACGCCACAAACAAAGCGACGCAAGGTGACAATTGGGAGTTGGCGGAAGGCAAGCTCGTCTATGCCTACTATCGTTTCCAGCCCGGCGTAAGCGCCCTGCAGATCCAGCGTGAATACGAGGCCAGCCTGAAGGCGGCCGGTTACGAGATCGGCTTTTCCTGTGTGACCGATAAGGGAACTTGTTTCCTCAATGCCAAGCCCGCGCCAGGTGTGTATCTCGGTCTTCTGCTCGATGCCCCGCGCGACATGCCGGCCCTTGACGAACATACGATGTCCTATGTGCGCAACTACTTCAACACGTCCAGCGCCCGCTACATCTATGCAACGAAAGGCAATGGCGAGAACATGACCCATGTCGCTGTTTCGCTTGCCGATTCCCCGGCCAAGGGCGTAATGGCGATCACGAAGAGCATCATAACAGGCGCGTCCGCTTCGATCACGGCGGCATCCTCGCTGCGGGATGAGCTGAAAAAAAACCAGACTGTGTCGCTCGATAATCTGCTTTTCGACGTTGGCAGCGATATTCTCCTGCCCCTCTCGCGAGACCAGCTTTATGAAATTGCAATGATGATGCGTGAAGACCCTTCGATGAAGCTGCAAATCGTCGGCCACACCGACTCGGATGGTGGGCGCGAATACAATCTCGACCTGTCCAAGCGGCGTGCCGCCTCCGTCGTCCGGGCGCTCGCGGAAGGGTTCGACATAGAAAGCGATCGCCTCTCGTCGTGGGGCAAGGGCCTTAGCGAGCCTGTTGCCCCGAATAGCAGCGAGAGTGGGAAGGCGAAAAATCGACGCGTTGAACTCAAGCTTCAATAACGCCTAACCTCACAAAACACGCATTTTCTGAGGTTCCAGCCGGAAACGGCCCTTAGCTATTGAACCCGCAGAGCAATTTCGGCTGTGCAATCGACGCTCGCCCTATGCGCTCATCGGCAACATAACGAAAGGCATGGAAACACTGCCTTTCGTGAGGTTCGGGCGTGAAGCAAGCGCGGGTTTTGACGGATACCGAGTTCAAGCGGCTGCTGGCCGTGGTTGCGCAAATGAAACATGCCGGACGCAACAGGCTAGCGCTGATGCTGTCGCATCTCGCCGGATTGCGCGTCGGGGAAATCGCCGCGCTGACCCTGCGCGATGTCATCGACAATGAAGGCAGGGCACGCGAGCAGCTACGTTTGAGCGCGGAAGTCACAAAGGGCGGACATGCGCGTGTCGTGTTCCTGAACGACAAGCTGCGCCGGGAGATCGAAAAGCATCGAGACGAATGGCCGGAGGAACGTCATGCCGACGCGCCACTGCTGCTGACCCAGAAGCGCACGGCGTTCTCCGCAAACACGCTCTGTCAGTTGATGGGGCAGCTATACCGGAGCGCCGGTCTCGACGGGGCTACTTCTCATAGCGGTCGCCGTTGGTTCATCACCCGACTCGCGCATTCCGGGGTAAGCCCGAAGGTTATCATGACGCTGGCGGGCCATCGTAACCTTACGACCACGCAACGCTACATCGATGTGCGGGACGAGATGATGAAAGCGGCGGTCGATCTGCTTTGACCGCCGCCCGAGAGACGCAAAAGTTCGTTGCCCGAACTTTTTAGCGCGGTTTCGGAACTGAGACCTGCTTCGAATTTCCAGTCAAGAATTGCTTTTCAAACGGCTGCTTGTCGAGGGCGTGTGAGTTGGGCTTCATCCGCAAACCGAGATGGCCGAACTCCGCGACCAGTCGCTCATGTCCCTCACGCATCTTTTCCGTCCGATCATCATCGGTGGCAGCGAAGGTGCTTTCGCCGCTTAGCTCCTCCAGCACCATGTTCCATGATGTCATGGGCGAATAGCCCATCGAAACGGCTTTGAGCGTAAGGTACGTATCCTCGCCATGGCATCGGAAGTTCGGGTCCGGCAGCAACAGCGCCTTCCCTTCCTTCGCGAAATTCCGCACGACGATCATGCTGCCCTTGAGGTCCGTGTTCTTCTTGAACACATGGTTATCGGCATAGGGGTTGCCGAGGCCATTCAGTTCGTCATTGAAAGGTGATCCATATGGATCCCATGCCCTTCGAATGCTTGACGCGAGAAAACTGCGCGGTTTACTTCGCCTTGCGCAGCATCTTGCTGCGTTCGGCGGCAGCAGCGGTCAGTTGCGCATCGAGTTCACCAGCGCGAACCGCCTCCACGAGCGTGTCGATGATCTTCGGCAGTGCCGAAAGCTCACCCGCTTCGATGGCGATCTTGTCCTTGGCAAATTCGATGGGCTTGCCGGCGTAGCGAATGCCGAGGAACACCTTGCCGTTGGCATCGGTGAACCAGCCCTGACGCACGCGCTTGGCCGTTTCGACCTCGACGCGGACACCTTCGGCATTCTTCTTGCGCACGATATGCGTCAGAGTGAACGCCTGACCGGCGATCTTCGCCTCGGCCATCTGCTTCTGCTCGGCGAGCGCCGCGATCATCTTTTCCCGCGCACGCTCGACCGGATCGACGGTCGCGCGAACTGGAACTGCGGAGGTGAGCTTGAGGGCCTTGAGGTGGGACATGCTGCGATCCTTTCCGAAACCGTTGAACGTGTTCTCGGAATACAGCCATCCGCCAAAAGGGCGAGCGAAGAATACCGACCATCTTGCAATCGCCAGTGTTGAGATGAGCGGCTATTGCCGTTGCGGCAGCTTCGATATTGCCTGCGCACGCGTGGCAACCCCCAGCTTTCGAAGAATTTCACTCATATGATATTTCACGACTCGCTCCGAAATGCCTATGATCGCAGCTATATCCGTGTTCGATTTACCCTCTGCCGCCCATCTAAGAATTTCTGCTTGTTTCGGCGAGAGCTCGCGCAGTGCGTGGCTTTCATCGACGGAAATCGCTGAACAAAGGCCGAGTGCCTCTGCCTTTAGCAGTCCTGAGTTTGCAACCACCGCCACGGCGTGGGTCGTCCGATCATCAAATTGTTTTTCACTGTGGGACTCCACCGAGACACAGCTAATGGTGCCGGGCCGCCTAGCGAGCGGTATCATGAGACCACCCTTCAGCGGGCTGTTGCGCAGAAACTCGAGATAGCTTTGCTGGTGACGGCAGACGTATCTGTCTTCGTTGCTCCAACTCATTGGCTTTTCAGCCACAGCTGCGCGAGCGAGATTGGGATCGAAGTCCGCCCAATTCTGGCGCTCATACTCCGTCATAAAGTCGTCCGACCAAGTCGTGAGCGTCGGATTGAGCGCTAGTTCATGTTTATCGGCTTTATGGCACCCCAGATTGAAGCTGCCAAAACCCAAGGAAGAGAAAGCATGTTGGAGCGAATTCAGTAACTCAATTTTGTCTTGCGCATCAGAGATCGATCCCGTCGCGTCCGCAAGCTTCTTCAGGATTTCCATATCGAAGATGACCTCACGTCTTGATATTCCGACCTGAGCGTACAGGCACAACTCGCCCGAATCATATTCAACTAAAATATAGTTGATAACTGTCTAACAGGACAGGGGCTTTTTGCAACCAGAGCCTTCATTGTTCCTATACCGTCGCCTTTTTTGGGTTGTTGAAGTTTTCTTCTGGAAATTTGCATGAGTCAGGAACCGGAAAGAGCATCTGTTCTCCACAAAGGAAGCCCCTCTCTCATAGCAGAGCCGCGTTTTCGTGACGAAGGTCGGGCTGCACCACCACCATACCGAGAAACCGAAGAGTTTATTCGATATGCCCTCGACAGCGCGGCCATTGTTGCCGTGACGGATGTGCGAGGCACTATCACATTCGTCAACGGGAAGTTCTGCCAAATCACCGGCTACACCCAAAGCGAACTTGTCGGCGCCAACCACCGGATCCTACGCTCCGGGATGCATGACACTGAATTCTTCCGTGAGATGTATCGCCACATCGCACAAGGCAGAATCTGGCATGGCGAAATCTGTAACCGGCGTAAGGATGGTACGCTGTATTGGGTGGCTACGACCATCGTCCCGCACATATCGATTGCTGGCAAGGTTGACAGCTATACCGCCATTCGCTTCGATATTACGTCACGAAAGTTGATAGAAGAAGAGCTGCGGGCAAGCAAAGAGCACCACAGGGCGATTGCTAATCTCGATGCGCTGACAGGGCTTGCGAACAGACGGCGGTTTCAGGAATACATAGCGGAACTAGTCGCTGAGAACACCGTCGCCGGCCGCCGACTGTACCTGGCGCTTTTCGATCTGGATGCGTTCAAAGAAATCAACGATTCTTTCGGACACGATGCAGGAGACCTGTTGCTTCAGATAATTGCGGAGCGTCTCAAACCGCTCGCTCAGGATCGCCATTTCGTGGCACGCCTCGGAGGAGACGAATTCGGTCTCATTCTGGACGGCGTGAGCAATGACGAAGCGCTCGACTTTTTTGAGGCCGTTCTGGACGCCGTTCGCGAACCAATTGAGATTGAACGCTCCCCACGGCGCTGTTCCGCCAGCATGGGGATTTCCGTTTTCCCTGAACATGGACGTGATACCACGAACCTCTTCAAAGCGGCTGACATGGCTTTGTATCACGCAAAGTCTCTTGGGCGCGACAGGCTTGAACTGTTCCAGCATAAACTACGCGAACAGGTCGAGCAGCGATCTGCGACATTGATCGAGATCGAGCACGGCCTAAAGCGCGGGGAGTTTCGCTTCTTCTATCAGCCGATCGTCCGTACGAGCCCCAATTCACTGGTGTCGCTTGAAGCCCTGATGCGATGGCAGCATCCCACCCGAGGAATGATTACGCCGCTGGATTTTTCGCTAGCATTTGAGGACCCAGCGATGCGTGCTGTTCTAGGCATGTTCATGCTGGAGAAGGTCTTCGATGATATAGCCGTGTTGCACGCTGGCGGCGTAGCGCTGGGACGCGTCGCACTCAACCTCACGAATTCCGATTTCCGATCCGATGCATTTCTTGACCTCTTCTTCGAGCGTTGCTCCGCTACAGGGATAGGACCGGAACAGTTCTGTGTCGAAGTAACGGAAGGGATGTTTCTTGGCCGAGATCAGAAGCGCGTTGACCGTGGGCTTCGACGACTGCACGAAGCCGGGGTGGAGGTTGCTCTTGATGACTTTGGAACAGGCTACGCCTCTCTGACGCATCTCCAGGAACTTCCTATCGACCGGCTAAAGATCGACCGACGTTTCATTTCCAACATCACAAAGTCGCTAAAAGACCAAGCAATTGTTAGCGGAATTATCAACATCGCGCATGGCTTGGGGAAAGTGGTCACCGCCGAGGGGGTCGAAGACGCCGAACAGGTCGCAATGTTGCTGGGCATGAAATGCGATTTTCTGCAAGGCTGGTTCTTCAGCAAGGCGTGCGACGTAAACAGTTTGCCAGACGTTATCAGCCACTTGCCAGCACTCCCACTTTGCACCCAGAGGAAACGCTCACCATGAACGATGATGCCTGCAAAAATCTTCAGATCAACGAGCGCTTGGACTTCGTCAATCTCGGCGCAGACCAGAGAGCTGCCCTTGCGGAATTGCGGCCATTGGTCAGCCGGTCGATTGGTACAGCACTCGATAAGTTATATACCAAGGTGAAAGCTGTTCCTGAAACGAGAAAAATGTTCTCGAACGATGCCCATGTGGCGCATGCCAAGGAACGACAGGCCGCGCATTGGGAAACCATCGCCTCGGCGCGTTTCGATGCGCAATATGTTGATGCCGTCACGACGATCGGTCGTACGCATGCCCGACTTGGACTGGAACCACGGTGGTACCTTGGCGGATATGCACTGATTCTCGAAGAACTGTTTGATGCGGTCGTCCGAGATGAACTGAAGGGTGTTCTCTTCAGGAAAAAGGCTTCAAAGCTATCGCAGCGAATGGCTGCGATCATGAAAGCCGCGATGGTGGATATAGATTATTCTATCTCCACCTATCTGGAGGCATTGGACGTGGAAAGAGCCAAGTCCGAGGAGGCGCGGATAGCACTCCAGGAAAGCCAGGATGCGGCGCAGAGTGCAATCGCTTCTGCTCTTTCCGCCTTGGCTGCGGGAGACCTGATGTCGAGCATTTCGGAGGAACTCTCCCCGCAATTCTCAGACCTCAAGCAGAACTATAATGACGCGGTGGCGCGCCTTCAGGACACCCTTTGCGACGTAAGGTCGGCAATGAACGAGATGTCGTGTGGCGTTGTCGATATGTCCGCGGCAGCCAATGGCATGGCAACACGGACAGAGCAGCAGGCCGCCGCTTTGGAAGAGACCGCCGCCGCGCTTGAGCAGATAACCACTGTTGCTGGCGAAGCTTCGGCTAGAACAAAGGACGCGCAAGAACTGGCGAAAGCTTCCGCGCAAGAGGCACGTAAATCGACTGAGATTGTCGAAAACGCCATCTCATCCATGACCGCGATTGAAGATTCATCCCGACAGATCACGTCAATAATCGGCGTTATTGAGGAAATTTCCTTCCAGACAAACCTCTTGGCCCTCAACGCCGGCGTTGAAGCTGCACGCGCCGGAGAAGCAGGCAAGGGCTTTGCGGTCGTTGCTCAGGAAGTTCGGGAACTTGCCCAACGTTCCGCGCGAGCGGCAAAGGAAATCGATACCCTCATCGCGAAATCCTCGAGTGATGTGATGCGCGGCGTTTCGCTGGTGAATGCGACAGGAAGTGCTCTGCAATCGATCGGTGACAGGATCACGTCGATCAATGAGCATATCGATGGAATTGTCCATTCCGCTCAGGAGCAAGCGACGGGGATAAGGGAAATCAACAGCGCTATCGCAAATCTCGATCAGATCACCCAGCAGAATGCGGCCATGATGGAAGAAACGAATGCAGCCACGGCTGTACTCGCCACGATCAGCGCCGAGCTTTCGAAACTCGTCGGCCAGTTCAAATTAACCGGAAGCGACGGAAAGATTGATGAAGTTGGGAACGTCAGCAAGCGAGCAACTAAACAAGCCGCTTAGGTGTCTCAATTGACGCGGGTGTAAACACGCTGAATGAGATCGTTTGAATGAACCAAAAGCCGATGAATTCGCCAGGAAGAAAGCTCATTTGCAGCCATTTGGATGCGCCCGCGATGGTCTATTACCGTGACAGGACTGAGCAGAACGGAGTTGAGACGTGGAACGATGGCAGCACATCTTTCCCGTCTCTCCGGACTGCCCTCCAGACATTGGGGCTGTTTGATGTCGACATAGTCGTCAATTCTATCGTGATCAACACGCTTAACGGCGACGTTGAGCTTCGAGCAGAGGACGTGTTGGAACAGCTTCAGCTTGATGGAAGCGGAGCGCGGCCTGTTGGCAAGCATACCTAGAGACTTAGAAAGGCCTAGAGATGAGAAGTTTACATGAAGAGGCGGCAAAGTTAACAAGCTTTACGGTAAGAAATTACATGGGAGTTAGGAGTGTCACCGTCCTCGAGTGGAAAAAAGAAAAATCTGGCGGCAGCATTCACCTCGAACTAACCGCCGATCAATGCCTGGATTTAAGCGCACGTCTTCTAGATCAAGCCAGAATATTAATGCTTGAGCGGCCGACAAGTGAACAGTGATAGATTCTGGCCAGATGTCTGCTTCTTCGAACTGAACCGTACGCGGAATGCCCGACCGAGCGGGTCGCGCCCGTCACGATGGTGTAATGTTGTGTATAGGATTGGGCCGTCATGATCAAGCGGCTCCGGATGTAGTTTGAAGGGCTTTCCTCCTCGACGACCGGTACGAGCAGCTACGCCTTCACATTGCCCGCTATGACCTTCGCTCTGAAGCCCATGTAGCAATCCGGGAACTCATTACGGAAATCATCTTCGACAGCGGCGACCATTCCGTAGCCGTCATCATAGCCAACGGAGTTTGCGCATACCGAGTTCAGGACGGGCAGATCAGCGGGCGGCTCCGGGCACTGGCAGCGTAGTCATTCACGCCGTTCCGCCGAAAAGTTCGCTCCACGAACTATTTAATGCTTTTGCACAGCCAAGTCGTGGGCGCATTGGCAAGACTATGCTGCTTTGCAAGCCACACCACGAAACAAAAAGTCAATAAAATCAATGCGGAAATCGCACCAAAATATGTTGCACTTCCTATTTTATACAAACCGAAACGATGACGATATCGAACCGCAGCGACTTCGCCCAGTGGGCCATTGAACGGGCGAAAGCCATCGTCGCCGAGCAAGGCGGTAATCTGGCGCTTGCCGCGCGCGATCAGGGTGACGCGGAAATTGCCGAGACAGCCAATGCGCTTGGCCAGGCCATCGTCGATGCCCTACTGGAAGTATTCGACGGTCTCTTGCCCCAGGACTGAACGCTCCTGGGTAACAGCCGGCATCTTGGAATAACGCCATATTCATCGAGGCATCCGCCCGGATGAGAGCCACGACGCACCCGAGAATCGTCGCCAGATCCCATAGCAATCAACCGCTTCACGCGATACCGCTGGCAATAGGCTATGCCGCTGTCCCCCGCCCCCACGACCGTCACGCGGACTTTCTGTCCCTACCGTTCGCCCTCATT
>NZ_JARRIR010000036.1:12932-13290 GCF_029601685.1 Rhizobium sp. YJ-22
AACCATTTTGAACATCATTGCCATCTGTTTTTTGTGAATTTAACTGCATATCCAGGATGTTGACGATCTCATCCCGCAGCATCGTCATTTCCTCGAGTACAGCTTCCGTTTCAATCCGGTTTGAAGCGCGGGGAAGACGAGTCCCAAGAGCGACATACATCGCTTCAATGGCTTCCCAGTCACCGTCAGCCCCCTCATCGATCGCCGCTGTGATTAGCTTGCGGACGTCACGGCGGCAAATCGATAGGGCTTCCTTAGCGCGCTTGAACAGACGCCGCGGCATCGTAAAGTTAACTTCAGCGAAGCAAAAGCGTGACGCCCGCCACGTGCACTGCTCATGCGCGAGCGATCTTCGCCC
>NZ_JARRIR010000037.1:0-11985 GCF_029601685.1 Rhizobium sp. YJ-22
GCGCCAACAGCGGACATTGCAGTCCAGCGCATACGGCTGCGTTGCGGCAATTTCTAAAGCGAGCCGAACGCGGCGATTCCTGCCCCAGGATCACAGGTTGACCCGCTGGTGATGTGACACGCGGGTCAACCTGAAGTTCATCCCACAAGCAGATGGCTCATCGCCGGGTCGGGAATGACGACGATGCGGCTGCCATCTCTTGCCTCGTCGTGAAGATGGATCACATCCTGATTGATGAGCCGAATGCAACCTGAGGAAACGGCCTTCCCGATGCTGAACGCCTCAGGCGTGCCGTGTATCCGATACAGCGTGTCCTTCCCGTTTTCATGGATATAGAGGGCGCGAGCACCGAGTGGATTTTTGAGTCCGGGATCCATGCCTCCATTTGCAATGCTGTAGGGCTCCAGCCCTGGCTGCCGCGCAACCATTGAATCAGGCGGTGTCCAGCGCGGCCATTCCCGCCTGTAAGCCATTATGGCCTCCCCAGCCCAGGCGAACCCCTCCCGTCCTACTCCGATTCCATAGCGGGTCGCGCGGCCACCTGCCTTAACGTGGTAGAGATATTTGGCTGGCGTATCGACGACGAGGGTGCCTGGCTTCTCGTTCGTCGGATAGTCCACCTCGGTTCGCCAGAACTGCGGCGGTAGCTGGCTGATGTCGACCTCCGGGATCGGAAACCTCTCATTGGGCATTGCATAGTACATCGGCGGCACCACCGGCGCAGGCGCTGGCGGAGGTTCGGCGATCGTCACGACGGGCGGCGGTTGGGTCGATACACAGCCAGAGACGGCGATCGCCCCTACACCAAGGATGAAGGAGCGCCTTGGCAAGCCTGCACCCACCCACCGTCCATTTGAGCTGCTCGTTCTCTCTTCAGTCTGACTGTCATAGGCCATGTCGGTACTCTCTGTTAATCTCGCGGGCTGCTTCCAAGCCTGCCCGCCTTAGGGCAACCTTAAGTGACGAATGGCGGAGGCCAGTGCGCCGTGGAGCCACCCGCTCAGGCCGCGCGGGCCTCTGCGATCGCCTTCTTCAGCCCCTTCTCATCCAGCACACCTGCGAACGTGGTCCGGCCGATGACGAAGGAAGGCGTACCTGCGAAGTTGAAGGCGAGCGCCTGGCTGTAGTTGCGGTCGAGCAGCCCCGAGATCTTGGTGCTGTGCTTGTTCACGGCGGCAGCAATTTCCTTCATCGTGAGGCCGGTGCTCGTGAGCGCCTTCTCCACGGCTTCTTCAGTCAGTTTGCCCGTCGTCTTCATCAGCGCCTCCATTGCAGGCTCGTACTTGCCGATCTGGGCGGCTCCGAGAACTGCCTGGGCAGCAAAGATCGAGGCACCGCCGAAGACGGGCCAGTCCTTCAGCACCAGCCGGACATTGCCGTCCTCGCGAACGACCTTCTCGAGCATGGGATGGATCTTCTTGCAGTAGGGGCACTGGTAATCGAAGAATTCGACGACCGTGACGTCCCCTTTGGGATTGCCGAGAACTGGTGCGTCCGGATCATGGAAGACGGTCTTTTCGGTGATCTCCTGGCCGAACGCCAGGCGCGGGAGGACGGCAGCCACTGCGGCAGTGCCCGCGGTGACGGCGAGCAGGTTTCTGCGGGTAATCATTCATACTTCTCCTTTTCGCGATTCTTCAGGTCCGAGCACGACGACCTTGGAGCCCTTCGGCACGCGGCGATGCAGGTCGATGATGTCGTGGTTCAGCAGCCGGATGCAGCCGGACGAGACCGACTTGCCGATGCTCCAGGGTTCATTGGTCCCGTGGATTCGATAGAGCGTGTCCTTGCCGCCCTGGTAGAGGTACAGGGCACGTGCTCCCAGAGGGTTCTTGATGCCACCCTCCAGGCCCGATGCTAAAGGGCCGTAGCGCTCCGGATTGCGCTTGATCATGTTCTGGGTGGGCACCCAGCCCGGCCACTGCGCCTTACGGGCGATATCGGCCTCGCCCTCGAATTCCATGCCGGCCTTGGCGACGCCGACGCCGTAGCGCATCGCCTTGCCACCCTCCATGACGAGGTAAAGAAAACGGGAGTGGGGATCGACCACGATAGTGCCTGCCGGATAGCCGGTCTTGTAGTCCACAACCTGGCGGACATTCTTCGGATCCATCTTGGAGACGTCGACGCCGGGGATGGTTTCGTCTCCATCCTTGATCGGCGCATACATACTGGCCAACGACGGGTCCGCTTTCGGGGCTTCGACCTTTGCGGGCTCCGCGGCGGTCTGCGCGCAGGCCGACAACCCCATGACGAAAAGCGAGGCGGTCAACGGTCGCCACAGATCGGCCGCTCGGGCAGGGATCATTCGGATATTCCTTCTTCAGATTTGAGTTCCTGGATCTTCTGCGCGAGAACCTCGCGGGAAATCTCGCCGAGGTGAGAGCCGGCCAGCGTGCCGTCGGCTGCTAAGAAGAGTGTTGCGGGCAGACCGACCGCCGAATAGTGGCGGCTGAGCAGAAGCTGCGGATCGAGCACCGCCTGCGGCAGATCGAGGTTCGCGCTCCGGAGGTAGTCAGCGATCTTTGCCGCAGGCTCTCCCTGGTTTGCGAAGACAAAGTCGACGTCGGCCGTACTGGCAGCAAGTTCCGCCATCATCGGCAGTTCGCGGCGGCAAGGCGGGCACCACGTCGCCCACAGGTTCAGAACCGTAGGACGACCGTTGGCACCGATCCCTCTTTCGGCACCATCAAGTGTCCGGAAGCTGGAGGTGACGGGCGCTAGCTGCGGGTCAGAATAGGTCAACGCCAGCGTCGCCGCTGTCGCAACCATGCCAGCGGCAAGGCTAGCCACGGCCCATCCGACAAGCTTTCGGCTCTTCAGGAACAGCAGGACCAGCACCACGGCGACGCCTGCGGCCCCTCCGCTCCAGGAGAACCCGCCTTGCCACACCGCAAGGATCCGCCAAGGCTCCGAAGCGAAGCTCCCGGCATGCTGCAGAACATGCCCCAGGCGCGCCGCCGCCAGTCCGACCAGAGCCGTCCAAGACGACCAGCGTCCGAGCCTGTCGTCGACCCGGTGGGCAAGAACGGACGCTGCAGCGAGAAACACGACCATGCCCACGATGGCAGCGAAGCGCTCGGCGTCGAACGCGAAGGGACCGAAGGAGACGGCGTTCATCGAAGGGCGCTCTTGGCTGCTGATGCAGACGTCGTAACGGTGTCTGCACTGATCTCTCCCACCAGCCTGCTGTCGGCAATCTCATCGTTGTTGCCGTCGAGGAACAGCATTGTCGGGGGCCCGACGACCTGAAGGTCCTTCATCAGCGACTGGTTGGCCTCGGTGATCTCACTGAGATCCACCGAGATCAGGCGGATGCCGTCCAGCGCGTTCACCACCGTCGGGTCCGGAAAAACGGATCGCTCGATCACCCGGCAGGTGACGCACCAGTCGGCCGTGAAGTAGACAAGCGAGGGGGTGTCTCCCGCGTCGGCTGCCAGCAGCGAGGACAGTTCGGAGGAGGAGGCAGCGAACTGGAAGGAATCCTTGTCAATCGCTTTCGTTGGTGTTGCGTCTCCGGAGCGCGCGACAGTGATGGGCGCGAGAGGCTTCAGAGGATCGGTTGCGCCCGAAAGGCCGCCAATCGCTAGCATGACGCCGTAGAGAGCGGCCAACATGCCAGCAGATTTGGCAAATCGTGCAGCGCTGCCGGCCTCAGGTCTCATCTGATCGAAGGCTCCGATGAAAACCCCGAAGGTGATCGCCAGGATAGACCACAACAGAAGACCAGTTCCGGCAGGCAGCAGACGGTCCACGAGCCAGACCGCGGTGGCGAGGAACAGGAAGCCGAAGACCTGCCGGACCCGTTCCATCCATTGTCCTGCACGCGGAAGCAGGCCCGACCCGAAGGTCCCCATCAGGATCAAGGGGATGCCCTTGCCGATGCCGAGCGCGAACAAGGCCGTCGCGCCGAGGACGACGTCTCCGGTCTGCGCAATGTAGAGAAGCGCGCCGGCGAGCGGAGCCGTAACGCAAGGTCCGATCACCAGAGCGGATGAGAATCCGAGCGCTGCCGAAGACGCCAGTGAACCTCCTGAATCGCGGCGTGGGGCGAGCCGGTTCCTGAGAAAGGAGGGAAGCTGGAGTTCGAATATCCCGAAGCTTGAAAGTGCCAGAGCCACGAAGATGGCTGCAACGACGAGTGTGGCAGCGGAAGACTGGAGCGCGATCTGGAAGCTCTGACCCCACCATGCAGCGACCACGCCGAAGAGACTGAAGGCAGCCGCCAAAGAAAGGACGTAGGTTGACGACAATACAAATCCACGTCCAGCCGACAGGCTCTCGCCCTCCCTCGAAAGGGTCGCGGCGAGGATAGGGTACATGGGAAACACGCATGGCGTGAAGGCCAGCAGGACGCCGAGCCCCATGAAGCCGGCGACCAGCAACAGCACTCCACCGCGATCGAGCAGAGATCCCACGAGTCCGTTGGAGGACTGGTCAGAGATACGGATTGCAGCCGTGTCGGCGGGTTCCGGCGCGGCTTTGGACACCAGAGGAAAGGCTGCCTGTGACTGAAGCGCAGTCTGAAGACCAGCCGGTTTTTTGCTGGCTACAGGCGTCAACGCAGCAGGGTCGAGATCGACCGTGGTCGGAGGATAGCAGAGACCGCCATCCTGGCAGCCCTGGTAGGTGACCTTGACGAAACCAGTGACCGGTCCGGCGATCGTTGCCGTAGCCGTCCCATAATAAACCTCGGTGCTTCCGTATCCGGGATCCTCCTTGATGACGCCCGGCGGGGTTGTCATTTCGAGAGGTCTGCCGTCGGCGTCTTTCACACTGAGGTATTCTCGGTAGAGATAGTAGCCGTCTTCAAGCTGCCATCTTAATGCGATGTCAGGACCGTCGCGTCCTGCCTCCATGCGAAAGGCCTGATCCATTGGAAGCGGCGGTTCGATAGCTGACGCCACCGCCGAGACGGCTAAGGCCACGATGAAAGATGAAACCGACAGGAAGAAACGCAAGGTCCGCTCCGTTGCTTGGGTTGGAGCGGCGGTCTCTCCTCCCAACCTTAAGGCAGCCTTAAGGTAGCCGGCGCAGGGAGGACGCGAAGTCAGATGAGGATGTGATGCGCCTGCTGGTCGTGGAAGATGACGAGATCCTGTTGGACGGCCTGAAGGTCGGGCTGCAGATGTGCGGCTTCACGGTCGACGCCGTGACATCGGTTGCCGATGCCGACGCTGCGATCGAGGCCGACAGATTTGATGCCGTCATCCTGGACCTGATGCTCCCGGACGGAACTGGCCTCGATGTACTGGCAAGGATGCGACGGTCCGGCGACCGCACCCCTGTTCTCCTGCTGACTGCGAAGGACGAAGTTGCCGATCGAATAGCAGGGCTGGACTCGGGAGCCGACGACTATCTCGGAAAACCTTTCGATCTCGACGAGGTCGCTGCCCGGCTCCGTGCCATCGTCCGTCGTGGACACGGCAGGGCCACAGGGCTTCTCGAATGGAAGGACGTGAGCCTCGACCCGGCGCGCATGTCCGCATCGCGTGACGGCATGGCGATCTCCCTCTCGCGGCGGGAGTTCGTCATCCTGCAGGCGCTGATGGAGACGCCCGGCGTCATCCTGTCCCGGTCTAATCTCGAGGAGAAGCTTTATGGATGGCAGGAGGAGATCGAGAGCAATACGGTGGAAGTTCACGTCCACAAGCTCCGATCCAAGCTGGGCGCGAGCTTCATCGAGACCGTTCGGGGCGCAGGCTATCGATTGAGGGCGGCACAATGAACTCCATACGGATCCGGCTGTTTGCAATCCTGATTGCCACGACCGGCGCGGTGTGGCTCTTCGCTGCCGCCTGGATCTATGCGAGCACGCAAGCCGAAGTCGAGCGCGTACTGGACGCGCGCCTGATGGAAGCGGCACGCATGGTGAGTTCGCTGATCACGGATCACCAGATCGATCCCTCCGCGGCAGCCAATGCGGCAACTGCCGATACTCCCCCTCCGCCATTTAAGGAAGCCGGCGGCGGCTATAGCCGTCAACTTTCCTGCCAGATCTGGTCGCTTCAGGGCAGCCTCGTCAGCCGCTCTGAAAGCGCGCCTGCAACCTCGCTGGCGAGCCATACAGATGGCTTCGAAGAAACGGAGATCGAAGGAGAACGGTGGCGAGTCTACGCCGTCGTCAATCCCACGCTTGGCGTCCGTGTGCTGGTCGGTGACAGTCTTGAGATCCGAGACCGGCTGATCGGCGACGTCATCAAGGGACTGCTTCTCCCCGGGATCGTCATTCTCCCCGTCCTGGCAGCGTTGATCTGGTTGAGCGTCGGGCGTGGCCTTGCTCCACTGACGCGTATTGCCGAAGGGCTTGCCGGCCGTTCTGCATCCGAACTCCACCCGGTGGATGCGGGATCGGTTCCGCGGGAGGTTCGGCCGGTCATCCGGGCGCTGAACAGCCTGTTCGGTCGCGTGGCTGAAGCGCGCGACCGCGAACGGAGCTTCACCGCCTATGCAGCGCATGAACTGAAGACGCCGCTCGCAGGTCTCAAGACCCAGGCGCAGGTGGCCCTTCGAACCGACGAACCGAGCGTCCAGCGTGACGCGCTGTCTCGCATCTCCACCAGCGTCGACCGAACCAGCCGGATGGTCAGGCAGCTTATCGATCTTGCCGCCGTAGATGCGTCGCAGGACGTCACGAGCGATGAGGAGGTCGATATCGCAGTCCTTGTCGGGGAAGTGGCCTGGGAGTTGGAGAACCAGCTCGCAGCGAACGACGTCCATGTGGCGATGGAACTTTCAGACCAGGCTCAGCCACCCACCGTCATCCGGGGCGACAGGATCCTTGTTCGTCTGGTCCTCCGCAATCTGCTTGAAAATGCCATCCAGCATTCCCCAAAGGCCGGCGAAGTCAGGTGCCGCGTCCTGGCGAGGACAAACGAAGTCTGCGTTGAAATCCTGGACCAGGGACCGGGAATTAAGCAGGAGGACGAAAAGCGCGTCACGGAACGCTTCTTCCGGGGATCAAAGGCGCATGGTCATGGTAGCGGGCTTGGATTGTCGATCGTCCAGATGGCGCTCGCCCGTCTAGGCGGAAGCCTGACCTTCGAGAGAGGTGCTCGCTGGTTTGTTGCGAGGGCGTCGTTTCCGATCTGAGCCCTTGGCGGCTGGCCCTGTCCTGTTGCGCTTATGGACCCCGTCTGACCCCGACGGCTCGTAGCGCAGCATCGAGCCTGTTGCCGCCCTTGGCGTCGAAGTCACCTCTGAGCGCTTTCAACGCATATCGCTCCTGGTTGATTTCCTCCGCCGTCCGAAACCCCATGCGGCGCAATACCGGCAGGGGCGGACACCAGCCTTGGATGGCGTGCTGGAACAGGAAGCCGGTTACGATTGCCGGCAATGCAGCCATCGTTTGTCTACTGTCGCCGCCAAAATGGTCCCTGTGAATGCCAAAGAGGAGGCATTTGCTTCGAGCGTCCGCTCGATGTCCCACTCCCGATCAAGTTCCGCGAGCCTCGCTGCGATCTGGTCGGGGTGGGCTTCGTAGTAGGCGAGCCTCTCTTCCATCTGCCAGCGAAGGCGGTTGTTGATCTCGTCGGATGTCTGGGCGCTGACCCGGTTCGCTGTCGTGGCCATGGTTTTGATCTCCTTTGCGCGGGAACCCCAGGGGAAGCACAAAGTTCCGTGACCGGCCTTGAAGGTAACTCACTATATAATATATTAGAACGTATAACGATATTTACGCGGAGCTAGTTATGCCTGTCACCAGTGTATCCGAGAAGCTTTCGGTCTCGTCTCAGCCAAGCGTCGAAGACATCCGTTCGCTGCGCGCGAACGGGTTCAAGACACTTATCAATAATCGCCCGGATGGCGAGGAGCCCGGACAGCCGGGAACCGAAGCCGAAGCGCAGGAAGCAAAGCACTGCAACCTGTCCTATGCGTTCATTCCAGTCACCGGAGCCACCATCACCGAGGCGGACGTGCGCGCCTTCCAGCGCGCGATCGATGAATCTGAGGGCCCCGTCTTCGCCCATTGCAAGACCGGCACCCGGTCGCTGAACCTCTATGTGATCGGAGAGGTCCTCGACGGCCGCCTGCGTGCCGACCAGGTCATGGACTTCGGACGTGAACGCGGCTTCGACACAAGGGGCGCTGCAGCCTGGCTGGAGAAGCAGGCCCCCCGCCGACCGCAGGTCAAGGGCTTCTTCGACAAGCGCACCTGGAGCGTCCAGTATGTCGTCTCCGATCCGGAGACGGGCAAGTGCGCCATTGTCGACCCGGTTCTCGACTTCGATGAGAAGGCAGGTGCGACGGCGACGCTCAATGCCGACGCCATCCTCGACTACGTCCGCGCCCAAGGACTGACGGTCGAGTGGATCCTGGACACCCATCCGCATGCCGACCACTTCTCGGCCGCCCAGTACCTGAAGGAGAAGACCGGCGCGCGCACCGCCATCGGCGAGCGCGTCGTGGACGTGCAGAAGCTGTGGAAGGGTATCTACAACTGGCCCGAGCTTGCCACCGACGGATCGCAATGGGACCAACTGTTCGCCCACGGCGATACGTTCAAGGTCGGGTCTATCGATGCGAAGGTGATGTTCTCGCCCGGACATACGCTCGCCTCCATCACCTATGTGATCGGCGACGCAGCCTTCGTCCACGACACGCTGTTCATGCCCGACAGCGGCACGGCGCGTGCCGACTTCCCCGGTGGTGATGCACGGGTGCTGTGGAGGTCGATACAGGACATCCTCGCGCTCCCGGACGAGACCCGGATCTTCACGGGCCACGACTATCAGCCGGATGATCGGGCGCCTCGGTGGGAAAGCACCGTGGCCGAGCAGAAGAAATCCAACCCGCATCTTGCCGGCGTGAGCGAGGAGGAGTTCGTCGCTCTCAGAACCAAGCGTGACAAGACGCTGCCTATGCCAAAGCTCATCCTGCATGCCCTGCAGGTGAACATCCGCGGCGGGCGTCTGCCGGAGCCGGAAGCCAACGGCAAGCGCTACCTCAAGTTCCCGCTCGATGCATTGCAGGGGGCGGCATGGGAATGAGCACCGACCTGAAGGCAATGTTGAAGGCAGGGCTTTCCCCGGTCGAAATGGCGAGCCGCGCCGAAGAGGTGGCAAACCTCCTCAAGACGCTGTCCCATCCGGCGCGGCTGATGATCGTCTGCACGCTGGTGGAGGGAGAATACTCGGTCGGCGAGCTTGAAGAGAAGCTCGATCTGCATCAGCCACATTTGTCACAGCACCTCACGGTGCTGCGTGGCTCCGGCATCGTCGAGACACGGCGGGACGGCAAGCAGATCTTCTATTCCCTGACCGAGGAGAAGGCGGCCCAGCTGGTCGCCGCCCTCTATGACATCTTCTGCGTGAAGGACCACACATGAGCCAGTATCTCCCATCATTGACCGGCGGCATGCTGATCGGCCTGTCAGCGGTCATGCTGCTGCTCCTCAACGGCCGGATCGCCGGGATCAGCGGCATCGTCGGCCGTCTTGCCCAGGGTGTCGGCCTGACCACCAACCTGGCCTTCGTGCTCGGCCTGCTGCTCGGGCCATTGGCCTACCTCGTCATGTTCGATGGTTGGCCAGAGGTCGAGATCACTGCAGGCTGGCCGCTGATCATCGTCGCCGGGTTGCTGGTAGGATTCGGCTCGCGGATGGGATCCGGCTGCACCAGCGGGCATGGCGTCCTCGGGCTGGCCCGCCTGTCGCCGCGCTCGATGGTGGCTGTCGCCACCTTCCTGACAGCCGGCGTGGTTGCCGTTACCCTTCTGCGAGGTCTTGGATCATGAACCGGAATATCTACCAGTTCGCTGCCGCGCTCGCATCAGGCATCGTCTTCGGTTTCGGCCTGTCCCTCTCCGGGATGCTGAACCCGGCACGCGTCCAAGGCTTCCTCGACATCTTCGGCACGTGGGATCCAAGTCTTGCCTTTGTTCTCGGCGGTGCCGTCGTCGTCGCATTCATCGGTGTTCAGGTGATGAAGCGGATGCGACACCCGGCCTTGGGCGACAGCTTCCATGTCCCGACCAATCGGCAGATCGACCCGCCGCTCATCATCGGATCCGCCCTGTTCGGCCTCGGCTGGGGGATCGGTGGCTTTTGTCCCGGCCCGGCGGTCGCGTCGCTGCCCATCGGCATCCCCCAGACGGTACTGTTCGTCATCGCCATGCTGGTGGGCATGACCTTGCACGACCGAGTATGGAGCAGACGGACGTGACCACCTCAATTCTTGCGGCAGTCGGCTCCGGCGGGATCGTCGGCTTCATGCTCGGCCTGCTCGGCGGCGGTGGGTCGATCCTAGCGACGCCGCTCCTCCTCTACGTCGTCGGCGTCACGCAGCCGCATGTTGCCATTGGAACGGGCGCGCTTGCGGTTGCCGTGAACGCCTTTGCCAACTTTGTGAGCCACGCGATCAAGGGGCATGTCTGGTGGCGGTGCGCGGCCGTCTTCTCCGCGCTTGGCGTGGTTGGCGCGCTTGCCGGCTCAAGCCTCGGCAAGGCGATGGACGGAGACCGACTGATCTTCCTGTTCGGCATCCTGATGGTGGTTGTGGGCGCTCTGATGCTCAAGCCCAGGAAGGCAGTTGCGATCGAATGCCGTCCTGTCGACCTCCGGATGTGCCTCGCCACCGCGGCCGTCGCATTGGCCGCGGGCGCGGCATCCGGCTTCTTCGGCATCGGCGGAGGCTTCCTGATCGTTCCCGGCCTGATGCTGGCGACCGGCATGCCGATGATCAACGCGATCGGTACCTCGCTCCTCTCCGTCGGCGTGTTCGGGCTGGCGACCGCCTTGAACTACGCCAGCTCCGGTCTGGTGGATTTGTGGCTTGCCGCCGAGTTCATTGGTGGTGGCATCATCGGCGGCGTGCTCGGAATGCTCCTCGCCACACGCCTCAGCGCCTACAAGAACATCCTCAACCGCCTGTTTGCCGCGCTGATCTTCGTGGTCGCAGCCTACATCCTCTATCGCAACTGGGGGACGTCGATGATTGGCTGAGGGCGGCCAATCTCAATGTGGCGACCTCCTGGCGCCTCATAGCGGTGCCGGCGCCGAGTGAACGTCTATTCAGGACACCGTTAACAAAGCGACACTTACTCGGACAGAAGCAAGGACCGGCGCTGCCACATGCACAGGGGCCGCTCCTTAAGGCTGCCTTAAGGTGAGCAGGTCAAGCGACAGCTTTTGAAGGAACTCCAATGCGCCTCTTCATTGTCACCAATCTCAGACCCACCCTGATGCTGTTCACAGCGCTGCTGTTCGGTTCTGCACCACAGATCGCCGCAGCCGAGGATGTCCCGCAGCCCCAAGAGTATCCCCGGATCCTGAAGGCGATCGAGCAGCAGGGACTGACAATCCTTGGAGAGATGAAGGTGCCAGGCGGTCTGAGAGCATTCGCCGCAAAAGCTGGCGCTCAACCTCTGGCACTTTACCTCACCCCGGATGGCGAACATGTGGTCGTTGGCACACTTGTCGACGCAGCAGGACAGGACATGGCGGAGACCCAACTCAAGGAGATGGTAGAAGCGCCGATCTCGGAAGAGGGCTGGCAAAAGCTTGAGCGATCCACATGGGTGAAGGACGGAAGCCCAAACGCGCCAAGGATCGTCTACGTGTTTACCGATCCAAACTGTCCCTACTGCCACCAATTCTGGAAGTCTGCCAGACCATGGGTCGAAGCGGGCAAGGTGCAGTTGCGGCATGTCATGGTCGGCGTGATCAGACAGGATTCGCCTGCCAAGGCGGCTGCCATTCTTGAGGCTAAGTCTCCTGAGGAGGCATTGGCCGAAAACGAACACAAGTACGAGGACGGCGGCATCGCCCCTTTGGAAACGGTCAGCCCCGCAATGGCGGAAAAGCTTGAGCACAATGCCACCCTGATGACCGAGCTTGGCTTTTCCGGCACCCCTGCGATTGTCTTCAGGAAGGCAGATGGTAGCATCGGACAGATGGCTGGTCTGCCTCAGGATGCCGCGCTCGAGATGATCTTGGGTTCGAGATAGCTTAACCCGCTCCGCTCTTCTATGTCTGCAATGGGCCGA
>NZ_JARRIR010000038.1:0-11276 GCF_029601685.1 Rhizobium sp. YJ-22
GAATAGAGAGCCGTATGCGCTGAAAGGTGCACGTACGGTTCGGGGAGGAGAAGCGCATCCGCGCTTCTTACTCCACTCCGGACCGCCGAGGGCTTCGCCTATCTCGCGGTCGTCATCGATCTCTATTCCCGCCGGGTTATCGGTTGGGCAATGCAGAGCCGTCAAACCACGGACGTCGTGCTGCAGGCGCTGCTCATGGCGGTCTGGCGGCGCAAGCCGAAGGGCGAGGTGCTGATCCACTCGGATCAGGGCTCGCAGTTCACCAGCATGGATTGGGCCTCGTTCCTCAACCACCACAATCTGGTTCACTCGATGAGCCGACGTGGCAACTGCCATGATAACGCAGTCGCCGAAAGCTTCTTCAACCTGCTGAAGCGGGAGCGGATACGTCGAAAGGTCTACCGTTCACGCGCTGAAGCTCGCCAGGACGTGTTCGACTACATCGAAATGTTCTACAACCCGAAACGCAAGCACGTCAGAAACGGGATGCTGTCGCCCGTCGAGTTCGAGAAGCAGCAGAGAACCTAACCCGAGGGCGTCTACAAAACTCGGGGCTATTCAATTTGCTGCTTCATGAATGTACCATTGTTCTGCAATCAGATTACGGCCGGCTCTTAGCCGCCCGCTCTTTCCCAGAGATCAAAATTCCTCCCAGTCTGATGCTGAAGCGGCTCCAGCGGCCAACCCCACGGCTCCGGCAACTTTCGCAAGCATCCGACGTGCAGGCGATGCGACAGGCCGAGCAGCACCCGACACCGCAACTGGCCCCGCATGGGATGATGCAGCCGCCTCACCTAGCTGAAACTGCTGGATTCGACCACGAAGCCGCTCGACTTCGCCGGCAAGTGCGGCACTAGCGGCGGTGGACTCTTCCACCATTGCCGCGTTCTGCTGCGTGACTTGGTCCATCTGATTGACGGCTGTGTTGACCTCGCCCAGGCCGACAGACTGCTCCTTCGCAGATGTGGCAATCGCATCCAGTTGAGAATTCATCGTCAGAACCTGTTGCTGGATAACATTCAGAGCATCACCTGTCGCTTCCACCAGGCGGACACCAACAGCAACTTCATCTGCCGAGTTACGGATGAGGCCCTTGATTTCCCGTGCTGCTTGCGCCGAGCGCTGGGCAAGCTCTCTCACCTCCTGGGCAACAACGGCAAAGCCTTTACCGGCGTCGCCTGCCCGCGCTGCTTCGACACCGGCATTGAGTGCAAGCAGGTTGGTCTGGAATGCGATCTCGTCGATAACACTGATGATGTTGGAGATCTGGTTTGAAGACTGCTCTATCCGCTGCATTGCGTTGACAGCATCCGAAACCACGGTAGCGGATTGACGGGCACTCTCATTCGTCTGGGCTGCGATACCGCGCGCTTCCTCCGCACGCTTGGAGGCGTTGGAAACATTTGCAGTAATCTGATCAAGCGCGGCGGCTGTCTCTTCAAGGGCTGCTGCCTGCTGCTCGGTACGCTTCGACAGATCCTCGGCACTTTTGCTGATTTCGCGCGCGCCACTATCGATCGAGCCGGTCGCCTCGGATACAGCCGTCATGGTCTGAGCCAGTTCTGATACTGCTGTGTTGAAATCGCTTCTGAGTGCCTCGAAGTCGGGGGCGAATGGTTCGCGGAGCCGGAAGCCAAGGTTACCATCAGCCAGCTGTTTCAGCCCTTGTGCCAGACCAGATGTGGCCGCAGCCATTTCGTGAGCGCGTTTGCGCTCGGCCGCCTCAATCCGTTCCTTCTCGGTCTCATTCACCAGACGGTTTGCTTCTGCCTCGGCTTCCAGCTGACGCGTCCTCAGGCCATTATCCTTGAAGATCTGAACTGCCTGAGCCATTCCACCAACTTCATCGCGTCGGTCGCGGCCTGTCACATCCACGTCAAGATCGCCATTGGCGAGCCTGGTCATCAGTGTCGCCAGGCTACGGATTGGAACAACCAGCCAAGACCTGATGGCAAAGAAGCCGACAGCAAGTGCTATGATGACACCTGCGATATTGGCAACAAGCGTTACGATTGCTGTTTGCGTGACGCTCTCGGTCAGGGCTGTACCTTTGGCGTTCGCCGCCTCGACCGTGGCAGTTGCCACGCGGCTGAGTTCTTCGCTGACTGGACCAAAGGCAGGCTGGCATTGAGTGAGGAAGAGCTGTTGGGATGCGGCAACGTCAGCCTCGGAGACTGCTCGGCCCGCTGCCTGGAGCGTCGACTGGCATGCCTGCTCTAGTACCGCAAGGCCCGCAGCCTTGAGAGATGGTATCTGAGTGTTCGACGGCATGGCGACCGCTGCAGTATCAACAAAACCGAGAAAGTCGGTTTTGAATTTTTCGAGCTCCGCCGAGGCCATCGCGTTCAGCTCTTCGGTCCGGGACATCAACAGATCTCCAAGAGCGGCACGCGCACCCTGCAGGGATCTATTGGCTCTCGCAAGATTGAGTGCTGCAGCGGAGTTGCCCTCGAGCAACTCATGATAGGCCGCATCTGTGTTGGTGAGCTGCATGTCGCTATAGATAGCGACGGCGATCGCAAACAAGCCGAAGAAACTCATGATGATCATGAATTTCCCGATGATCGGAACGTTCTTCATACTGAGCGGTCCCCCTTGGACCCAAGGAAATGCAGTTCGGTGTCGAGACAGTGACGAGCCCTGAGGCAATTGGCTCACCGTCACACCGTAATGAAGACAAGCGCCCCGGCGCCTCTCTCATCTCGCGTGACAGCTCCGGCTCAGCCACAAATGGTTAACGTTTGGCGCTGTACCGACCCCTATTTTTAGTTGTCATACACTTAAAATTAGTTAACTTGATTTAGTGTTTTAAAATATTTTTCGATCGCCCCAATATTGGACGCTAACGGTAGACGCAAACATAGATCATTCTTGAGAATTCAAGGTCAAAGCGTCTTCGAATTCAACTCGCCTCCGTTTTCAGGCCCGCGCCTAACGAATACTACGCTTAGATCTCGGCAGGCTCATCGCCACTCATGACGGGTGTCGACATGTGTGGACGATGAGAGGGCTGCGCTATTCAGTTAACGATGCGAGATGTCGATAGGAATGAGTGCATCCAGGCGGCTTAGGTTCTTTGAGAAACCCTCTTTTGCAGCTTTCCTGCCGTCACTGCCCCCGCACCCGGATATCGTCGAACTGCACGCATTCCAGTATTCGCACAGCGCTCGGCAGACATGGTAAGCAGATCGCACTTTGTCGCCCAAGGCCTAGCTCTGCGCTGTAATTTCCTCGGCATAAGCGTCGACAATCACCGCGACCTCATCGGCCGGCCTGAAGAACGGCAGCCAATGTTCGTCAGACCCACTCGCGACCCACGCCGTTACCATCTCGAACAATCGAACCTTCTCCACGGTTACGCTCCAAGCGGGACGACTTAAACTTTTCGTTTCCTCAACGCGGCCGCGCTGACTTTCTTGCACGCTCGTCGTCGAGCCTCTGCAATCCGACACGGTCGCGCCCTGCATCCTTCGCCTGGTACAGCCCAAGATCTGCACGCCCCACCAGCTCGGCGGCGTTGTTTACAGCGGATTCGCGCGTAAATACCGTGGCACCAAGGCTCGCAGTGACAAATCCGTACTCACTACCCTCATGGGGGATGCAAAGCTCCCGGATGCATGTCCGCATTTTGTCAGCGATCGCGACTGCACTCTCGCAATCTGTATTTGGTAGGAGAACTGCAAACTCCTCGCCGCCAAAGCGTGCGGCGATATCACCAGAGCGCCGCGCAGCGGCCGCGATTGCGCCTGCAACAGCCTTGAGGCATTCATCACCGGCCAAGTGCCCATAGCGGTCATTGTAGGCCTTGAACCGGTCGACATCGATCAGAAGGACTGCCAATGGTTGCCCGGTTTTTTTGGCCTTCTCGAACTCTTGTAGAAGTGCCTCGTCAAAGGAACGGCGGTTCGCCAAGCCCGTGAGCGCGTCCGTTTCGGCCAGACCCTTCATCCGCTCCGCAAAACTCTTCAGCGAAAGTTCGGCCTCCTTCATCGCGGTAATATCGGAGACAATCGCCAGGACATGTTGGTCCTCGGTAACCCGCGTTCTTAGTGACAACCAGCGGCCGTCTGTGAGGGGGATCACTTCGTCCTTGTTGATGAAGAGCGTTTGCCCTGCCGCTTGGATGTTGTCCTCATCCAGATCAATGGGCAAATCCTGACGTTCTCCGTTGCGCACCGCGGCCCTGACGATTTCGGTGATGTGCGCGCCTTCCTTGCGGGCATAAGCGGATTTCGGGAAGAGTTCTCGGTATTGTTCGTTGCAAAACACAATCCTTCCATCTGGCCCGAACATCGCAAGTCCGTCTGACATTTCCGCCATGGCTTGAGCCATGACATTTCTGCTGGATCGGAGTTCCTGCTCAAGAAGCTTCTTCTCCGTGATGTCGACAGTGACGCCGGCCAAACCAACCATATCGCCTTGGCGGCTTCTCAAGGGCACTTTCGACGTCGAGTACCATCGCGGTGGCTTCCCCTCTTCGATAAGGAACTCTTCAAAATGGTCCAGCGCCTGGCCGGTTCGCATGACATCGGCCTCGACCGCCATCAACTGCTCGGCTCTCTCCTTCGGAGCGAGATCATGATCCGTCAGCCCAACCATTTCAGACGACCGCATGCGCCCATTGTGGCGAGCAACGTTGAGGTTCGCGACAACGAAACGGTGTTTCAGGTCTTTGACATAGTGGTAATCGGGAGCCTGTGTGAGAGCCGCGTATAGAATGTCGCGTTCCAGCGTGAACCGGCGAAAATATGCAAGAAAAAAACCGATAGCGGCCGTCGTCGCGAAATTCAGAACGACAATTGGCAGCCCCACCTGGTCAACCGCCCGCTGGAACTCAGCCGCAGGGAGAAGAGCAAGCACTGCAATCGAAAGGCAGCCTGCCAGCACTGCGGCACTCAGGATCGATGGCGCATTGCTCAACGGTTTTCGACCAGCGAAGAACCAGAGCGAGCTTCCTAGCACGAAAACAAGAGCGATCGCGGTCAAGCCAGGCGCTACCCCTGCCCCACCAAGATATAAGCGGAAGCCCGCAGCCATGATGGCGGTGATAAGCGCAGCCCCCGGCCCGCCGAATACAGCAGCGGACTCAATGATCGCAAGGCGGAGATCAAAGATGACCCCGACATCAAAGCGGACCGAGAGGAGCATTGACGCGATCGCCGCCAAGCCCATGGTGACCCCAAGGCCAGCGCAGCGCAGCTTGGGCGGTAATTGGTAGAAACGGTAAGAGAGATGTGTCCAGATAGAGACGATCAATGCGACGGCGGCAAGATTGCCAGCAAGAACTTTCCAGACGTCATCCATTCTCAATCACCGTCACACTACGCCCCGAACACTCAAACAGAAGAGACGACGCTGCGCTTTCGATGGTCCTGGAGGACGCAGTTGCAAGCCAAAACCGTCAATAGAGTCATGCTCACTATCTGTCAAAAACCTAAAGCAGCGGTTTATGGTCAGTGATTTACGGCTAAAGTCTCAGTCGGTCCGTCCATCGTATTCACCAGCCTGTCCCGAATTGGCTGACTGTCCCGGATCAGCGCCCTTGAGACAGAACTGGTTTAGTTGAGAAGAGAGGATTTTCGGCTCATCGTAGCTCTATCAAAGGAAGCGAAGATGAGACAGAAATCCGGGCCGCAGTCGTCAACGGCTGAGAAGACGATCAAGGACATCCGCCGCGCCACGCGCAAGCACCACTCAGCCGAGGACAAAATCCGCATTGTGCTGGACGGCTTGCGTGGTGAAGATAGCATCGCCGCGATCTGCCGCCGTGAGGGGATCGCGGAGAGCTTGTATTATAGCTGGTCGAAGGAATTCCTCGAGGCGGGCAAGAAACGTCTTGCGGGCGATACCGCCCGTTCGGCGACCAGTGACGAAGTGAAGGCACTTCGTCGTGAAAGCCGCGACTTGAAGGAGGCTCTGGCCGACCTCACCCTGGAAAACCGCATGCTCAAAAAAAGCATGATCGCGGATGGGGGCGACGACGAATGAGATACCCCGCCACCGAGAAGCTTGAGATCATCCGGCTTGTAGAGCAGTCGCATCTGTCGGTCAGGCAGACCCTCGACAAGCTCGGCATTCCCAGGCCGACCTTTTATCGATGGTATGACAGGTTCCTGACCCACGGCGTCGAAGGGCTGGAAGACCGGGCTTCCGCGCCGTCACGGGTGTGGAACCGCATCCCCGATGATATCAGGGATCGCATCATCGCACTCGCGCTCGATCATGCCGATCTGTCGCCGCGCGAGTTGGCGGTGAGGTTCACCGACACGGAAAGCTATTTCGTGTCAGAGGCTTCGGTCTATCGCCTGCTGAAAGCACACGACCTGATCACCTCGCCAGCCTATATCGTCATCAAGGCCAATGACGAGTTCAAGGACAAGACCACGCACCCAAACGAGATGTGGCAGACCGATTTCACCTATCTGAAGGTCATCGGCTGGGGATGGTTCTATCTCTCCACCATTCTCGATGACTTCTCGCGCTACATCGTCGCCTGGAAGCTGTGCACGACTATGAAAGTCGATGATGTCACAGACACGCTCGACTTGGCACTGGCCGCCTCAGGTTGCAACAGCGTCAAGGTCGAACACCGGCCGCGCCTGCTGTCGGATAACGGGCCGTGTTACGTTGCCTCCGATCTCGGTGAGTGGCTGGAAAAATACAAGATCGATCAGGTCCATGGCGCGCCTGGCCATCCGCAAACGCAAGGCAAGATCGAACGCTGGCACCAGACGCTCAAGAACCGCATCCTGCTCGAAAACTACTTCTTTCAGGAAGACCTCGAAGCCCAGATCGCGGCCTTCGTCGAACATTACAATCATCGCCGATACCACGAGAGCCTCGACAATCTCACCCCGGCCGACGTCTACTTCGGGCGCGGCCAGTCCATCCTGCTCGAACGTGAAAGGATCAAACGAGACACCATCAGACAGCGCCGCTTGAACCATCACGCCAAAGCGGCTTAAATCAACCCGCAAACCGAGCCGGAAACTCCGCTCTTCCAAAGCCCGAAAAGTCTCAGTTCATTTGACGACGGACAGTCCAGCGTACCGCGAAAGTTCGATACTGCGTTCGCTGCGAGCACACGGCCGGGCTCGATGAACTCGTCGCAAGAGTGATCCGCGTCTCCGAGGGTGCTGCCATCATGACCGGCACCTTGGTGTCACACGAGTACATCAGTGCATGCAGCAATCTTCTGCCAAACCAAAACCTCGAAGACGCAATGCATCGGGAATTCATACGCATAGGGCCTCCACCCTTTGACGCCGATGATCGAAGCTTTGCTCGGTTGATACAAGCGACGTTCCCAAAAGAGGATATTGTCCAAGCATTCCATGAAGCCGGCGTGGAGTACGCCGATGATCCGCTGTGCGTGTCGATCGCGCCAAAGGAAATGAAAACGAAGCTTCTCAGCTCGACCGATGTCGGTGACGTCTCTTGGGTAGTCCCTACTGTTCAAGCAAATGGAGCGACGCATGCGATCGCGACGTCATTCCATTCCTGGCAATGGACGGCTCAGGGCAAAACACCCTACGCCCACAAAGGTATGATTCATGCAGCAACGGTGATGGCCGCAACAGCAGCAGCGGTGATTTCTAATCCAGACCTCCTCGCAAAAAAATAAAAACGGAGCATAAGGAAAGAATATCGAGAACCCCTTATATTTATCCTTTGCCAAGGACGGAGCCACCGGAATTATACAAAATATAAACAGCGTTCCATTAATTAATAAATGTTATATAATTTTGGTTATTTTCGGGTGAACTTCAATGGTACTTAAAAATTACTCATCATCGCCTTTATTATTTGCGTCGTGAATTCGTGAAGAGCTTACGCGTCGGTTTGGAAAACAGACCGCGCAAAATAGGGAGAGGGCAATGTCAGACTATACCAAATATCTTACGAGCCAGGTCGCGCTCGGCAAAATGAGCCGTCGCGAATTCATCGGCCGCGCCGCTGCTTTCGGCGTGACGCTCGCCGTCGCCGGCACCATGTTCGATTCAGCGGCGGAGGCTCAAGAGCCCAAGCGCGGTGGCAACTTGAAGCTCGGCCTTGAAGGTGCGGCTACAACGGATTCGAAAGATCCCGCGAAAGCGATCTCTCAATTCATGCTGGTGGTAGGCCGAAACTGGGGCGACACAGTGGTTGAGTCCGATCCGTTGACCGGGAAAGCAGTGCCTGCGCTCGCCGAATCTTGGGAGCCATCTGCAGATGCCTCGACTTGGACCTTCACCATACGTCGCGGTGTCAATTTCCACGATGGCAAGGTTCTTACCGCCGATGATGTTGTGAAAACATTGCTGCGCCATTCCGACGCGAAGTCTGAATCGGGTGCAGTTGGGATGCTCAAATCCTTCAAGGAGGTCAAATCAGACGGTGATAGAGTTGTAATTGTCCTCTCGGAGGGGAACGCTGATCTCCCATTGCTCCTTACGGACTATCACCTCATTATCCAGCCGAACGGCGGCCTGGAAGAACCTAACGCCCAAATTGGCACGGGTCCCTACAAGGTGACAAGTTTCGAGCCTGGCGTTCGTGCCACCTTCGAGCGCAACACTGACGATTGGCGCCAGGACCGCGGCTTCGTCGACACGATCGAGATGATCGCGATGAACGACGCGACCGCCCGCATCGCCGCCCTCTCCTCCGGTCAGGTGCACTATATCAACCGCGTCGACCCCAAGACCGTGAACTTGTTGAAGCGGGTTCCCAGTATTGAAGTGCTTTCGACACATGGTCGCGGTCACTATGTATTTTCTATGATGTGCGACACTCCGCCGTTCGACAACAATGATTTAAGGATGGCGCTGAAACTTGCAGTCGACCGCGACGTATTGGTAGAAAAAGTACTGAATGGGTACGGCAAGGTCGGTAACGATTTTCCGATTAACGAAGCATATGCTCTCTTCCCGGAAGGCATTGAGCAGCGTGTCTATGATCCAGATAAGGCCGCATTCCACTACAAGAAATCTGGTCATAGTGGGCCGCTTCTGCTGCGTACATCCGATGTTGCTTTCCCGGGCGCCGTCGACGCGGCCGTACTCTATCAAGAGAGTGCCAAAAAGGCTGGTATCGACATTGAGGTGAAGCGCGAACCGGGTGACGGTTACTGGACAAACGTCTGGAAGGTGCAGCCGTTCATCACCTCGTACTGGGGTAGCCGACCCACCCAGGATCTGATGTACACCACTGGATATCTCTCCACCGCAGAATGGAACGATACGGGGTTCAAGCGCGTCGACTTCGACAAGATTTTGCTCGAAGCTCGCGCCGAACTCGACGAGGCCAAGCGCAAGGACATGTATCGCACCATGGCCATGATGGTGCGTGACGAGGGCGGCGTCATCGTCCCGATGTTCAACGACTTCGTGAACGCCTGCTCCAAGCAGGTGAAGGGCTATGTCCACGACATCGGCAACGACATGTCGAACGGCTTCGTCGCAACCCGCGTGTGGCTCGACGCCTGATGACCGGCGGCGGACCGGCGCACGGTCCGGAGCTGACAGCAACGGCTGCTGCGGGCGATAGCCCGCAGTCTGCCGGCGTTGCCGGGTCGGTTGCGTCCACTGGTGCTCCCATCATCGAAGGCACGCCTTCGTTCTGGGCGAAACTCAGCAAGAGCAGCCCCTTGGTTGCGCTCATCCTGCAACGCCTCGCGCTCAGCGTGGCCTTGCTCTTCGCCGTGTCGCTGATGATCTTCGGCGGCGTGGAAGCCTTGCCCGGCGACTTCGCCACCACCTATCTCGGCCAGTCGGCCACCCCGCAGGCCATCGAGAACATCCGCAAGGATCTCGGCCTCGACCAGCCCGCCACCACCCGCTACCTGAACTGGCTCGGCGGCGCCGTTCAGGGCGATTTCGGTAAATCCTGGGCCTCCAAGCAATCGGTCAGCGAGCAGATCGGCAAGCGCCTCGGCAATTCGCTGTTCCTCGCCTTCTTCGCGGCGATCATCTCCGTGCCGCTCGCCGTGGGCCTCGGCATGCTGGCGGTGCAATACCGCAACCGACTGCCGGACAAGATCATCAACGTCGTCTCTCTCGCGGCGATCTCCCTGCCGGAATTCTTCGTCGGCTACCTGCTGATCCTGTTCTTCGCCGTGCAGATGGGCGTCGCGACCTTCCCGGCGACGGTCTACGATTCCATGACGCTCGGCCAGCGGCTGTCGGCCATCGCGCTGCCCACCGCGACCCTCGTCCTCGTCGTTCTCGCCCACATGATGCGCATGACCCGGGCGGCGATCCTCAACGTCATGTCCTCGGCCTATGTCGAGACGGCGGAACTGAAGGGCCTTTCCGGGCTCCGCATCATCGCTAAGCACGCAGCCCCCAATGCCGTCGCACCGGTCATCAACGTGATTGCGCTCAACCTCGCCTATCTCGTGGTCGGCGTCGTCGTCGTGGAGGTTGTCTTCGTCTATCCCGGCATGGGCCAATACATGGTCGACGCCGTGACGGTGCGCGACATGCCGGTGGTGCAGGCCTGCGGGCTCATCTTCGCCGCCTTCTACATCTTCCTCAACATGTTCGCCGATATCCTTGCGATCATCGCGAACCCCAGATTGAGGCACCCGCGATGAGATTGTCCTCCATCCCCATCAGCGCCTGGGTCGGCATCATCGGCATCGTCCTTGCCGTCTTCTGCGCGATCTTCGCCCCCCTGATCGCGCCCTATGGCGAAAGCCAGATCGTCGGCTCCGTCTGGCAGCCGATGGGCGGCGACTACCTGCTCGGCACCGACAATCTCGGACGCGATCTCTTCTCGCGACTGATCTTCGGCGCCCGCACCACGATCTTCGTGGCGCTCGCGGCAACGATCCTGTCCTTCTCGATCGGCATGCTGCTCTCCTTCATCGCGGCGGTCACCGGCGGTCTCATCGACCAGACCTTCTCGCGCTTCAACGACCTGATGATGGCGATCCCGACCCTGATCTTCGCCCTCGTCGTGCTGGCGGTCCTCCCCCAGCAGCTCTGGATCCTCATCCTTGTCATGGCGATCCTCGATTCGACCCGCGTCTACCGCATCGGCCGGGCCGTCGCGCTCGACGTCGCGGTCATGGAGTTCGTGGAGGCCGCACGGTTGCGCGGCGAAGGCACGGGCTGGATCATCTTCCGCGAGATCCTGCCCAACACGCTCTCGCCGCTGCTCGCCGAGTTCGGCCTGCGCTTCGCCTTCTCGATCCTGTTCCTCTCCACCCTCTCCTGTCCGTCGTCAAATGATTTGAGACTTTTTGGGCTTTGGAAGAATGGAGTTTCCGGCTCGGTTTGCGGGTTGATTTA
>NZ_JARRIR010000039.1:0-10186 GCF_029601685.1 Rhizobium sp. YJ-22
ATGCTGGCCGGAATGAAATCGGAATGGGTGGCCGGCTTCGTTTCGGAATCAATGGCCGGCTTCATCGGAATACGCACTCTTACCCGTCTCGACGAGCGCATCGCCCGCTCTCCCGTCGGTGAAGGCTTTCTGGAGCGCGCGCATTTTCTCGACGCGCATGCTTCGCTCTGGGTGGATGGTGAACTCGTCCATCTCGAGGACCTCGTCCTGCATGATGCGCTTCGAGATATTCGCGCACCCACCCACGAACTCACCATCGCTCGCGACATCCTGAAAACCCGACGCCGCATTGCCGCCCATCCACCCGCCTGGGCGCTCTCTGCTCAAGGCCTCGCGTCGCTGCGCGGGCGGGCGTGGCCCGCGGCATCATTGGGTGGCGACGGGGAGGGGCTGCCGGATGGGAATGTTGAGGTGGGCGGCACTGGGGCTGGGGTAGGGGAGGCCGAAGATCCGCACAGTGACAGTCTGGGTGATGCGTTTGCCGCGATCGATGCGGTGCTTGCCCGATCCGAGGCCGCCATCGAGGAGGCGAAGAGGCCGGGGCGGGCCAAAACCGCTCCGGACAAGGATCCCTTTGTCTACGATCTTGACTGGGATGAGGACGAGCGGCTGGCGGAGTGGCAGTCCGTGCTGGCGCGCGCCCAGGATCTACCACCGGTCCTTCAGACCATCGTCGCCCTCGATGCCTGGAATGAGATCGCCGTGCTCCAACATGCGCCCTGGCTCGGTCGGCTGCTGGCCGCCTCGGTCCTGCGCCAAGGCGGCGTTACCACCGGCGGACATCTCGCGGCGATCAATCTGGGGCTCAAGGCCATCCCTGTCGATCGGCGCCGGCATCGTGATCGGGAGACACGGTTGCTGGCAATAACCAAGGCGCTGATCAATGCCGCCGAGACCGGGCTGAAGGAGCATGACCGGCTGGTGCTGGCGCGGCAGATGATGATGCGCAAACTGGAGGGGCGGCGAACGTCATCCAGGCTGCCGGAACTCGTGGAGCTCGTCATGTCGCGGCCGTTGATCTCGGCCGGCATGGTGGCGAAGACGCTTGAGGTCACGCCGCAAGGGGCGCGGCGCATCGTGCAGGAGCTCGGTCTTCGCGAGATGACGGGCAGGGGGAGGTTTCGGGCCTGGGGGGTGATCTGATACCTGATGGTCTGACAGGAATTTGCATCAGCTTGAAATCGGACCGAACGGCTGGATGCCGGCGTGGTCAGCAATGAAAGTCAATTGAGTTTTCAAGTCGTCGAGTTCAAGCGTCGCAGCCTTAATCTGAAAATTTGGTGGCAACGCGGATATTTTCTCGGCGCTGTCCGTAACCGCACCATAGATCCTCTGAAAATCATAAGGGTATTCTGCACGAAGGTCTGGATTTGGTGCCTTCTCTCTCATTTCGCGTAGCTGTGTTCGCAGCATTTGCGCGGTTCTGGCGATGACTAGATTATCTGAAGCGCCTTCATAGAACTTGGTCTTTAAGCTAATGTCTGAGCCTTGCGTGGGTCCGTTTGGATCGTAACGCTCTACCAGGATGAAACTCCATGCGTTAGTGTATTGTCGAAGTCGGGTCGCTACGAGAGCAACGCAGGCTGAGAAGATATCTTCTGCCTCAGCGTTGGCCTGCCTGATCCCAAGTATTTTTGTCTGTTCCTCAATAAATCTGGCCTGCTTTTCCGCTTCTTTGGCCTGAGCCTTCATGACGGAGCGGTTATGTTTGAACTCGTCACGCGTCAGGGACAATTCCCGTCGCTGCTCGCGTAACTCGGTGGATTGGAGAATAACGGCTACCACAAGCCAGACGAAAGCGATGGGTGCCGAAACGCCAGCAGCGAAGTCACCCCATTCGTTAACCTTGGTTGGTGCGTGACTTCCACTATCAAAACATAGGGCGACGATGAGTGCGCCAACCAACCAAATAACACTGAAAGCGCCCGCCCCACAAAGAATTATCTGAGAGGAAACAGGCAGCGTGATCGCCCGCTCGTTCGAGAAATGTTCGTCGGACACTCGATAAAACCTACTTCAATTCCTTCGAAAGATCCGCCCATTTCACCAGTTTGATGCCATAGTCGGAGACCCATTGTGGGCTAGTCCTCGGCGCCCTGCCTTGAGGATGCACACCAACCACTTTTTTGCCTTGACGAATACTTTCTTCGACTTCCCACTTCACCCAATCGCTCTGACGCGTTGTGTCGGACACATAAACGACGCATACCGACGAACGGGCGATACGCTCCCCTATTTTCTCCTTGATATAGGCAGCGCGGTCACTGTTATAGGGCTCTCGAACCGAGTGATCGTTGAACTCGATGTCGCTGTTTTCATTCTTCGCATGTGCACGGAGAAGATTTACCTCGTCCATGTCTTCGGTTGCGAAGCTGATAAAAACATTTCGCTTCCCGCCTTGCAGCGCCTGTTTCGCCTTTTCTTCAAGGCTACGGATGTCGCCGAGCCGACTCCAGCTTCCGCTGCTGCCTCCCCCCACTTCACGCCTCCTCTATTTGGAACTCGTTGCAAGCAATGCAGTTTCCGCAAGGCTCTTCCTCGCCCATATGGCAGGAGTAGGTGCCTTCGATACCCTTGATTCGTGCAAGTGCAATGACTTCATCCTTATGGAAGGTGGCCAATGGCGCGAGCACCCTAATCTCTCGTCCCATAATCCGGCAAATTAAGCTTTCCGCATCCCGCAAGAACCCCGATGTCTGATCCGGAAATAATGCTGTCTCCTCGTGCAAAAGACCGATTGAGACGGCATCGGCGCCGACCTTGTACGCGTGCGCGGACGCAAGCAATAGGAAGAGCATGTTTCGGCCCGGGGTGAAAGCGTCCTCAATGATCCTCTGGCTTGGATCGGTGAGACCGGAACGTATGAGCGCTCCAAAGCCCGAAAGGTCCGCAACTTCAAGATTGTCGAGACCGAGTTTCGCCATCGCGCGCTTGCAGGCGGCAAGCTCGCGCTCGAGCGCGCGCTGCCCGTAATTGACGAAGAGCGGATGGAGGCGCAGGCCTTCTTCTTTGGCGAGATAAGCGACGAGGGTGGAGTCGAGGCCCCCAGACACCAGAGTGACGACGCTCATGAATAAGTTACCCTATTGTTTCCGGCTTTGAATACGCGCATGACAATCCAGATAGCCCAGTCCATCAGGCCGACTGACATTCCAAGGCTGTGGGCATAAGCCTTCAAGGCGTTCTCGCGGCGTGAGTATCCGTTAAGGGTGGACAACGCTCCGGGACGTTCGGCGCTGGCGAGGCCGACTTCATCCATGTAGTCGACCACATGCCGGTCGAGAACCGCCAGATCGTATGTCATACCCGCATTTCGAAGGAACATACTCGCTTGCTTGGGACCCATCCCGGGTGCGTTTGTCACAAACCAGCAGCGTGCTTCTTCCGCGCATGAAAACCCGTCGAGCAGAGGTAAGAGCCCGCCTGCTGCCGAGTGGACTGCGGCATGGGTCGCTGCCAGTTGCTGGGCCTTCGATTTAGGGAAGCGATAATGCTGAACGCGGCGCTCAACCAGTAACGGGGATCGCAGAATTGCTTCCAGTGCGTTCACCGAGGCGGCTTGGTGGTACAATACGGCTTCGCGTTCTAACGCATCTGCTGCAGCAACGGCGACAGAATATTTAACCTGGCTGCTCAGCACGCAGCATGAGAGCTCCTTCCACAGTATCCCCTCGTCTGCATCGTTTATCGATGATGTGGCGCGACGGTGGATCTCCGGGTAGATCGACACGATGGCGCGTTCTAGGCGAGCCGTGTCCGTCATCGCGAGAAGATCCCCGGCAGTTCCTCGGTTATCTGGTTGGTGGCGCCGTCCCCCATGACCTTTATCATGAACGCTTCCATTCGCTGCGTATGTGCATGGTCGTAGAGCTTTTGTGCGAATGATCGATAGTATTCGAGGTTGTGGAACGCGACCTTGCCCGCATAGCCGATATCCTTGTCTCCTAGCGCTTCCAAAGTGACCTTTGATTCGGAGAATTCAGTTTGAAAGGTGAAAAAATCAAAATGCTGATAGTGGTTTAGCCGGTTGGTGTGGTGATCGATAGCCATTCGGCACCATTCTAGGCCATCGAAACTATCGGCGCCGGCCGCGGCAAGAAGTGCGATGCTCCACGGGTTACCTGTCCCCAGAATATGCAGCGCTTGATAAAACGGAAGCTCGTTGAGAGCACGCCTAATTCTTTGAACCGTGGCGGCCCTTTCAATCAAGCCGAGACCAAGTTCGCGCTCGGCCACTGCAACGATTGGCAGTCGCAATTCGCGGGCAACGGCTGCGACAACCACGGGTAGTTGCCGGGTGTCGTAACCGGCTTCATATCTGTGGGTGTGGACGATCGGAAGGACTTTCGATCCGGTCGCATGCGCATCGTTATTGACCGCATCGATCACCTGCGCCACTGCCTTCGCGGGGTCTTTCGATGGCCGCATTACGTCGAAGCAATAGGACCAGTCGTGCGGAACGCCATTAAGCGCCTCATAAAAACGCTCAGGCTTCCACTTTCTGTCGCCGCGCCGGGTCGCCTCGTAGTTTCCGGAATCGACCAGAATGATTCCGCCAGCACTCCGTATCTTCTCTAACTCGGAAATCATTTTATCGGGCCGGCGCTTGTTCCACAGGTCGTAAGCCGAAACCAGAATTGTGGGCGACCCAAAAACCCGTAGGGCCTCAACTGCCTCCAAGGGGACAAGTTGGGTCTCATGCGATGACACTGATAGGAAAACGGCGGGCAGGGCGAGCGACGTATCGGGGATCGACGTGGGGCGGGTCGGAGGGACGCGGCGAGGCACAACGGAGGTGATTTTGCGAAGTAGTTTCTGAAAATCAGAGTGTGCTTCCGTTTCGTCCCACTGTAAGAAATCTACGCGGCTAAGGCCCCCATACGGGTAAGGCAGCTTGGCGCCATCGAGCACCACGGGAAGTATTTTTACCCCCGCTTCCTTCGCCAGTCGCATCTCGTCGACGACGGTCTCCTTCTCTGTCGCGCTTGCCGACAGGATCGCGACAACGCATTTCGTTCCAGCCATCTCCTGTTGGATAACCTTCGCAAAGTCACCGACCATCTCGTCGTCCCACCAGACATGCCAGTGTTTCTTAAGAAACTCGACAATCTTGGCCGTGATAGCGTTGTCCTCGCTCGAATGGACAACATAGACGTCTGACATGCAGCGAATCCCCCCCAAAGGACAACCGAATCCTATTGAGCGCATGCGGATTTGCAACTGGTACGTCTTTAAAACGTTCAACTTATGGGCGTTTCATACAAATTTGGTAAATAGCGGAAGCAAAATCGTCGGAGACACGGACGCGATCAATGTCAGGTGGTAAGGGTCGATGCTCTTCGTCGAGGACTACGATGCCCCCGAGTACGGTGTTTAGTGCACTCAGGCTCTCATCAGAAACACCGTCCGCGATAACGAGACTGACAGCGTTATTGCGACCCCCCGCGCCAGTCAACGCTTCTGCTGCAATCGATGCGTCCACCCCGAGGGACCTTAAGCAGTACAATGCCTCTTGTAACGTGTATCGGCGCCCCAAGGTATCGGCAGCGCCGTAAATGTCGACGGCCAAAGGTGGATTGCCTCTGACGGGTTCGCGGCCTTCAAGGCCAGCCGCGTCGATAGGGGAAACGGGAGCTTCGCAATAAATGGCGACAGCGCGGGAAGCCAAGTCAGCTGCTTCTATTGGATTTCGCCGCTCTTGAGCCCAGAAGTGCGCGAATACTCCTGAGAAGACGTCTCCAGTTCCGATTTTGAACACGCGAGACGATTGGTAAATGGGAATTTCAACTGCAGCGCCGATGCTTGAGTAGACGAGGGCGCCAAAGACGCCTCGCTTGACGACGACGACATTTGCGGCGCGGGATTCCATCAAGTCACGGGCGCCAGCATCGAGATCGTCGGATTTCGAGTAAGCTTTGAACTCTTGCTCGTTCATCACCAATGCAAGTTCGTCGGCGGCGGACCCGTTCTCGGAAAAAGCCTCGGGAGCGTGTGGCGACTGGGGGTCGTAGATCACCCGTGAGCCGGTCACGCGAGCCGACCCTTCGAGGAACCCAAAGCGAAGTATATTGTTCGCCTGTATGTCTAAGGGGGCCTCGCGCTGGATTTCTCGCAGGCGTGGTTCGATGAAGGGATCCGATAGAGGATGGAAGTATGCGAACGCGATGTCGCGCGACCTTGGATGAGATTGCAGCCTTACCCCCATCGATCGTAACCGTTGGGTGATCTCGGTAGACGGCTCTCGGAAGTATCCGTGCAAGGTGACGGCAGAGGCTAGGCGGCTTATAGCTACAGCCGCGCGTAGGCCCGATCCCCAGACGCCCTCCCAGGACGGAACCTCGCAACTTTCTCGATATATGCCCCCAGCAATATGCAACGGTGCGCTCCCTTTCAGAGAGCGCCGAATGAAGCACAGTTCGTGTGCTGAAGGCTAGTGGGCACGATGTTCGTCGACCGACGCGACTGCTGCCTACCGGCGAGATCCGTAATTCCGATGACGCGCGTATTTTCACCGGGCCGGCGGCAGAATTCTGTAGCTCTGTCATCGCGCTGATCGGCCTCGTAGAGAAATCGTTGTGCAAAGTGGCCGGTGAGTGGTTCATACGTCTTGTGGTTGCGCGGGCTCGCTAGTAGCTATTACTTAAACCGCTGGGGAGCGCTTATGCCATACTTGCACAACTATCGACTTTTCATCAGTCATGCCTGGCGGTACAGCGAAGGGTATGACCGGGCCATTCGCTTCCTAAACGACGCCAACCATTTCATCTGGACCAATTACTCAGTGCCTGAAGCTAGAGCATTCGAAGGACTAACTCGGGCTGGATTGCAGGAGCAACTACGAAACCAGATCAGGCCCGTCCAGTGCGTGGTAATTCTTGCGGGGATGTATGTTGCCCACAGCGACTGGATTCAGTTCGAGATCGACTTTGCAACGCAACTTCGAAAGCCGATTCTAGGCATCGTCCCCTACAGATCTCAGCGAATTCCATCAGCAGTTTCACAGGCCGCAGATATGATGGTTAATTGGAACTCGACCTCAATCGTCGCAGGGATCAGAGCAATCACACCGTGAAAAAAAACCAATTTGACTACCCGGCTCTCTATAAGACGGCCAATGACATGTCGGCGGGCTCACAAGCCCTTTATCTTCGACTTGTAAGAGCCGAATACCTGCTGCTTTTCTTAGCGGCGATCCTTTCAATGAACTTCTACACGACACCTGCGTACTTCATTATTCCGGTCCTAGTGCTGATCGGTTCGCTTGGTGTCCTGATCTACAGAAACCAACAAAAGCCTGAACAGGATTGGTACCGCGGCCGGGCCCTCGCAGAATCGATCAAGACATCCTGTTGGAAGTATTGCATGGTTGCGGAGCCTTTTGCTGGTAATGACAGCACTGAGGTGACCAGGGCAGAATTCCGCAGTTACCTTACCGAGATTCTCCAGGCGAACCGCCACATCGGAGACCGGATGCCCTCCGATAAAGCCGCGCACGACCAGGTGACGAAATCAATGGAGGAAGTGCGCGCCCTGCCTTTGCGAGAGCGTATCGAGTACTACGAGACATTTCGAATCCGCGAGCAGCGTTCCTGGTACGCAAAGAATGCGGGGCTGAATAGGAAGGCCAGCAAATTTTGGGTGATCGCTAGCGTCATCGCGTACGCATGCGCCATCATTATGAACTTACTGCGCGTGGTATTACCTGAATTCTCGTTCTGGCCTATTGAACCGGTCATCGTTATCGCATCGTCCATCCTTGGATGGATGCAAATCAAGAAGTTCAACGAGTTGGCCTCAAGCTACACACTGACTGCACACGAAATCGGTATCATTCAAGGCCGCATTTTGGAAGTGAATACCGATGAGGAATTCTCACAATTTGTCGTTGAAGCCGAGCAAGCCTTCTCAAGGGAACACACTCAATGGGTCGCTAGGCAGCAGCAAGCCTAGTGCCCTTGCTCGAGTGCTCAGGTAGAACGAGCGCTCTTAAACGGCCTCAAAATAAGAACGGAGACCATGAGATGTCGACCACAAAACCTGATGACCGGCCCGTGTGTTTTGTGGTTATGGGGTTCGGAAAGAAGACAGACTACGAATCCGGTCGAACGCTCGATCTAGACTCTACATTTGACGCCATCATACAGCCCGCTGCCGAGTCTGCGGGGCTTCGACCAATTCGAGCAATCGACATCAATGCGAGCGGCGTGATCGATGTCGCAATGTACGACCTACTTCTCCGGGCCGAGGTCGTGGTTGCTGACATCTCTACAGGAAATGTTAATGCTGTTTACGAACTGGGAGTGAGGCACGCGTTACGGCCGAATACTACCGTCATCATGAAGGAAAAGGACGGGAAACTCCATTTCGACCTGAATCATATCAATACGTTTATGTATGAGCACCTCGGGCCAGATATCGGCCACAAGGAAGCCAAACGTGCCAGTGCCGAACTCGGCGACCTCATAAAGAAGGCGCTGGCATCGACCGTTCCAGATAGTCCGGTCTACACATATCTACCGAAGTTGCAGCGGCCTCGGCTATCGGATGAGCAATACGCCGAGGTGTTGAACGAGGCAGAGGAAGCCCATCAGGTGTTGAGTGCGGTCCTGCAGCAGGGTAGGGACGCTTTCGATGCCAGCGATATGATCGGAGCGGCCGTGGCGTTTGAGAGGGCGTCCGAATTGAAGCCCGAGGAACCGTCCTTCAGGCAGCAATTTGCATTGGCGACTTATAAATCCCAAAAGCCATCCGCAGAGGTCGCCCTGCTGCGAGCGTTAAAAATTATGGAAGTGCTCAAGCCCGATGATTCCAATGATCCGGAAACCCTCGGGATCACGGGAGCCATCCATAAAAACCTTTGGCTCCTGCAGGGGGAGCGTGTGCATCTTGATCTCGCTCTCAGGTATTATAGTCGCGGCTTCGAAATCAGGCGCGACTACTACAATGGCGAGAATCTGGCCAGCTGCTTCGACATGCGTTCCATCGAGCAAGAAGATCCGGCGGAGCGACTGTTCGACAAAATGAGCGCAAGCAAGACGCGGGTAGCCCTTGTTGGCATATTGCACTCTATAGTGTCGGAGCCTTCCTTCTCTGAGCGCTCCGACCAGGCCTGGGTCTATGCAACCTTGGCGAATACGATGTATGGACTCGGCCGCGCTGCTGAGGGCGTATTATACGAAGATGAATTCAGGAAGCTAAACCCACCCGATTGGCATGTAGAGACTTTTGAGAAAACCAAGGTGACCCTTAGTGCCTTAGCGGGTAACAAGGATCGCGAACAGGAGATGGCGTGAGGAGGCACAAGAGCTGACATTGTAGTGATCGAACGTGTGGAGAGATCCCGATCGGCTATCGCCGGCTGCAGGCAAAGCCGATCGCGACACAATTACAGAGAGATAGCATTTATATCAAAGGGGTCGGCGGTTCGAGTCCCTTCAAGGCGTAACCGACTGGTAACGGCGCGGTTTGCGGCTGCGCCAAATCGGTCGCGCGCTGCGACAGAGGATTAGCGCGATGATCAGGCCAATGTAGATCAGCTGTTCCACTGAAAAGACTTTCGTCGACAAGGCATAGTGGAGCACGCCGCATGCGGCAATGATGTAGATCAGGCGGTGCAACCGGATCCAGTTCACGCCCATCCGCCTTATCGAAACCCTGTTGGACGTAACGGCCAGCGGGATGAGCATCGCAAGACCGGCCATTCCGAACATGATGAACGGCCTTTTGAGCGTGTCGTTCACGACAGCGGTGACGTCCATTGCCTGGTCAAGCACAAGATAGACGGTGAAATGAAGGACGATGTAGTAGAAGCACAACAGCCCAAGCGCCCTGCGATACGCGATGAAATTCCAGCCGATCAGGTCGCGAACAGGCGTCACGGCCATAGTGAGGATCAGAAACCGCAAGCCCCACAGCCCCAGAAGCAATTCGAAGGTCTTGACTGGATCGGCGCCCAGCCCGCCCGTCGCGCCGAGGTAAAAATACCAGACGGCAGGCGCCAGCCCGGCGACATATGTCGCCCATATCAAGGCCGGTTGCCATTGCTTCAACAAGCTTCGTCCGGACGGCTGCATCAGTAATTCGTCCGGAGGTCCATGCCCGCGTAGAGGTGTCCGTCGTCAAATGATTTGAGACTTTTTGGGCTTTGGAAGAATGGAGTTTCCGGCTCGGTTTGCGGGTTGATTTA